>DATCZD010000047.1:0-8534 GCA_036526075.1 Pontiella sp.
ACGATCGGATTTAATGAACGTGGGGATGCACCGCACTTTCACAAGCGGACTGAAAAATAACATGCATAACTATTCCTCAGCCCTGATTTTAGGTTGTGGCCGAAGCGGAAGGGCGGCCGAACGTTTATTGACTTCCGAGGGATGTGCAACCAGGGTGATATTTGAGGACAAAGATGCGCAGCTGGATTGTTCTGCTGTGCTGGCTGAAAATAATTTTGAAGTCTGTATTGTCAGCCCAGGATTCGGCCTTTCCCATCCATGGATTCAGGCTGTAAAGGCGGCCGGGGTCCCACTTCTTTCTGAGCTGGAGCTAGGATGGTCCCGACATAAGGGGAAAACCATTGCGGTTACTGGGTCGAATGGAAAAAGTACCGCTGTAAAGTGGATTTGTGAATCGCTTCAACGTGCTGAAAAAAAAGCTTCGATTGGTGGGAATTATGGCATTCCGGCTTGTGAGGTCGTATTGGATTTTCCGGATCTTGATTGGTTGGTGCTGGAAGTCAGCTCATTTCAGTTGGAGACGGTTCAGGAGTTTAGGGCGGATATTGCAGTTATACTGAATATTCTTCCCAATCATCTTGATCGGCATGAAACGCTAGAAATTTATCGTAAAACCAAGGCGAGGATTTTTGAGTTCGGATGTCCTTCTGATACCTGCATCGTACCGGAAAATTTAATCGGGCAGTTTAAGCCTGATATAAACGGTGCACGAAACTGGGTTACTTTCGGAGATCGGGATGCCGATTATTCTTTTGAATCAGGACAGATATTTCACAGAGAACGGGCTTTGATTGACCTTTCCGGGACCTTGTTTGACTCTCCTGTTTTAGGCAGGTGTACCGGGGCTGCTGTGTCGGCGGTTCTTGATGTGGGGGGAATTAACTTAAAGTATGCCGAGTCAGCGGCTAGATGCTTTAAACCACTGCCTCACCGACTTGAACGACTTGGTGAATTAGGTGGTGTAACTTTTATAAATGATTCAAAAGCGACCAATCTAGCAGCATTGGCTGTTGCTCTACAGGCTTGCGATAGAGGGGTTCATCTGATTGCCGGAGGAATCTCCAAGGAATCGGATTATACTTTTATAAAAGAAATACTAGCCGAACGGGTACAGAGTATATACCTTATCGGACAAGCATCCCGAGCAATGTATCAAGCGTGGCATGAGGTTTGTCTATGTGTGGAATGTGGAACACTGGAAGAAGCTTTCAGTACCGCCCGAAACACAGCCGAGGCAGGGGAAATCGTTCTTTTATCTCCTGGTTGTGCAAGCTTTGATCAGTTTTGTAGCTTTGAGGAACGTGGAGCACGTTTTACTGCACTTTTTAATAATGCAGTTCATATTGTAAAAGATGCTTTGTAAAAAGTAATAGTCGGCCGATTTAGGCGTAGTGGAAAAAGGAGTTTGGTTATGAAAATAAATTCATCAGTTTTTGGTGTGCAGATTGCCGTCTTGTGCGTATTTGCTCTCACTCAGGGATGTGTAACTACCGAGTCACAAGGAAGCGGTCGCGGTGCTGGCGCTCGCCGTAAGGGCCCTTGGAAACATGAACATAAAGGGAAAAATGCCTCTGCCTCATCGGCCTCTCAGCATGAGTACTCTCTGTATGAAGAATCCGGAACTTCAATTGTGGATGAAAATCCAGTAATTATCGAAAATTCCTATACCTCAACGGTTGAGCCGAACCCGGATCCAGTCTCTACTTCAAACATCTACATTGTGCAGAAGGGTGATATTCTTTCTCAGTTGGCTGCAGATTTCGATACCACAACGGCTACACTGGTTGAAATGAACAGCCTCGCTAATCCTGATGTACTGTTTGTTGGTCAGGAGTTGCGCGTTCCAACGGGTCGCGGAACGTCTAAGGCTACAATAAGCAAAAGCTCTTCTTCTATTCAAAAGGGAGGCCAATACACGATTCAAAAGGGTGATACTCTTTCCGGAATTGCTTCTTCAGCTGGCGTAAGCCTCGCGGATCTTCGTTCACTTAATAACATTCAGGGTGACATGATTCGCGCTGGAGAAACTATTTCTATTCCGAGCTATGGTAAAGTTCCTTCCTCCTCCAAAAAGGCGTCCAAGAAAAAAGTTACTCCGAGTGCTCCAGTTGTAGAAAAGGCTGCACCCGTTGTAGAAGAACCTGCTCCGGCTCCGATGGAGTTTGCTCCAGCTGTTCCGGAAGTTGAGCCGATTGATACTGAGTCCATGTCTGTAGATATGGTTATTGAAGATGTAAAGTACGAGAATGAAACGTTGGATGATATGGCTAAGAGGCATGGTGTCAGCAAAGCTGATATTCTTCGTTTGAATAACCTTTCCGATGAGTCTCAGGTAATGAATGGACAGACTTTGCGTATTCCGGTTGGAGAATAGTTTTATTGGCAGGGATCAATGCAACGGACCATTTCGTTTTTTATCTCAATTGTATTGATCCTTATCACGGTTGGCCTGCTTATTCTAGCCAGTGCCAGCTCGGCAAAGTATGACGATGCCGGTTATTTTATGAAGCGTCAGCTGATATGGCTGACGCTTTCTTTTATTACGGCAGCTATCACAGCACGATTTGATTATCATCACTACAAGAAACTAGCCATTCCGATCGCATCAGTGTCGCTCCTTTTGTTGATATTGGTTCGTATTCCAGGTGTTGGCACTATGATCAACGGCAGTTGGCGTTGGTTAAAGGTGGGACCGATTACAATTCAACCATCTGAGATTGCCAAACTTGGGGTGATTATACTCTTTTCATGGTGGCTAGCGGGCAATCAGCGCCGAATCGACGAACTGAAACGCGGTATTTTCATTCCATTTTCTATGCTTTTTCTTTTTGCTATATTGCTTGTGATTGAGCCTGACTTTGGAACTACTATGTTGATCTCTTCTGTAGGCGTTTGCCTTATGTTCATAAGTGGAGTCAGCATCGTTCCGTTGGCAAGTGTTGGTTTGATTGGCCTGATGTCTGTGTTTGTACTTATTTTTCAGAACCCAGAGCGCATGAGTCGTATCATGGCTTTTCTGGACCCCCAGAAATATGAGCAGGATAAGGCTTGGCAATTGATTAACTCCCTTCGAGCTTTTGCCGGAGGCAATGTGCGCGGGGTTGGGCTGTTTAACAGTATGCAGAAATATCACTATCTTCCGGAGGCGCATACCGACTTTATTTTCCCGATTATCGGGGAAGAGCTTGGATTAGCCGCCTCACTCTTTGTTGTCTGTCTCTATTTCTTTCTCTTTGTGTTAGGGGCGCGCATCGCTCTCAGTGCAAAGGATGACTTCGGGCGGTTGATGGCCTTCGGGATTGTTTTAATGATTACGATTCAGGCGCTTATTAATTTTTCGGTTGTAACGGGCTGTGTTCCAACCAAGGGGTTGGCATTACCGTTTATCAGTTATGGCGGTTCAAGTTTGTTGATCTCCGGAGCGATGGTTGGCATTTTGGTAAATATTGCGCATTCGGGCATGAAAGCTTCTAAGGTAAATGGAGAAAACCCGTTCAGAGACCGAGCCCGAAATATTTAGGATTTACACAATGAATGATCAATATGAGTTGCTGGATAGTGGTAATGGAAAGAAGCTGGAACGTTATGGCGATATAATTCTCGACCGTCCTTGTGCACAGGCCGTATGGGCTCCGCTGAATCCGGATCTTTGGGAGCAAGCGACAGCCCATTTTAACCGGATTGATGGATTAAACTGGGACGGGCGTAATAGGGTTCCCAAATCGTGGAATGCTGAAATTTCCGGAGTGACCATGAAACTGTCCGTCACCGATTTCGGACACATTGGAGTTTTTCCGGAAACGCGTGCGCTTTGGAAGTGGATCCGTGAAACGCTGAAGAACCAACAAGAAATAAAAGGGAGATCCCTTAAATTTCTGAATCTTTTCGCTTATTCAGGTGGCGCAACGTTGGCTGCTGCTCAAGCTGGAGCACAGTGCTGCCATCTTGATGCTTCAAGGGGCATGGTGGACTGGGCCCGTGAAAATGCTACTCTCAACGGTCTGCAGGATGCGCCGATTCGATGGATTGTGGACGATGTCATTAAGTTTCTGCGCCGCGAAGTAAAACGCGGCAATTGCTATGACGGAATCTTGCTGGATCCGCCATCCTTTGGACGTGGTAAGAAGGGCGAACTCTACAAGATTGAAGAAGACCTGATCACGACACTTGACTTGGTGCATGAGGTTTTGAGTAATGACCCGTCCTTTGTATTACTGACATCCCACACCCCAGGATTTTCGCCAATCGTGCTCAGTAACCTATTGCGCCAATATCATGACACCGGAACATTTGAATGCGGCGAAATGCTTCTGACTGGTATGGAAGGCGTTAATGACCTACCTAATGGTAACTGGGCACGTTGGATCAATGGATAAATATTCGGCATCTGAACTGGCACCATTGGTTCTCTTTGCAGATAACCACCTGCTTGCGGTGAATAAGCCGCCAGGACTGCTGTCCCAGGATAGTGGAACGGGACTTTTCAATCTGGAAGATTGGGCGCGTGAATGGGTCAGGGTGGATAAGAATAAGTCCGGCGCTATTTTTCTGAATGCAGTACACCGAATTGATAAAGCCGTTAGTGGTGTGGTGCTGTTTGCCCGCACAAGCAAGGCACTCTCTCGGCTTAATGAAGATATTCGCAAGCGTAACTGCAGAAAAATTTATCATGCACTAGTGGAAAAAACTCCGAATAAGTTCTCTGACAAACTCATTCATTGGTTGTCGCATGAGCATCACCGTGCAGAGGTTTGTCGGGAAGGGGATAAAGGCGCTCAGTGTGCTGTGCTGATTTATAGAACACTTGGGGAGAAAGAGGGACGTACCTTGCTCGAGGTTGATCTTGAAACTGGTCGCTATCACCAGATTCGCGCCCAGCTTTCTGCTATCGGCTGTCCGATTGCAGGAGATGAAAAGTATGGAGCAAAGTGCAAGTCAAAGAGCGGAGATATTGCGTTGCATCATCGAAAACTTGAGGTGATTCATCCCACACTCAAGAAATCGGTTATTATCGAAGCACCATATCCTTCAAATTCTTCATGGTGGGAAAATATCTAAAATTAATCTCCTCGTGTCAGCGCACTATTGATGACGGGTCAATTTCCCATCCATACCTATGGGGATTAAATTACAATTTAACCAGTGAAGCTCATTATGCTTTCTCGAAGCGGGCGACACTTTCTACATGGTTTGTTTGCGGAAACATGTCGATCGGTGTACAAGAAGTAAGTTTATATTGTCCCTCTTCACAAAGCATTTTACCATCGCGGGCGAGCGATGCCGGGTTGCAACTGACATAGATAATGACAGACGGTGCCATGTCTTTCAGCACGTTTACAGCTTTAGGATTCATTCCGGCTCGGGGAGGGTCGGTAATGAGTACATCCGGTTGTCCGAACTCTTTCATCTCTTTTTCGATTTTATGAATATCTTTCAGGTCAAGCCTGATAAATTCGCAGTTATCGACCTTATGTCGTTTGGCATTATCACGCGCATCAAGAACCGAACTTTCAACTAGCTCAATGCCAAGTACTTTTTTACAGTGACCGGAGGCAAAGAGAGTAATAGAACCTGTGCCGCAGAACAAATCGTAGACCGTGTCATTCGGGCTAAGCTTTGCTTGCTCAAGAATGAGGTTGTAGAGTTTTTCAGCCTGAGCTGTGTTGGTCTGAAAGAAGGAGTTGGCTGAAATACGGTAAGTATAATCTCCGAGCCGATCTGTAATGTATCCGGGGCCGTAAAGCACAAACTCTTTTTCACCAAAGGCTACTGTATTTTTTGCTGAAGTAATGTTGTTGACGAAGGTAGTCAGCCGTTCACCAAGAGCACTCTTTAGCTCTTCGCAAAGCTTTTGCATTAGTTCAGGGTTGTGGGTGGATGTGACAAGATTGACCATAAACTCACCGGTATTACCGCCTTGACGAACCACAAGATTGCGGAGCTCCCCAGTATGAGAACGAGTGGAGTAGATCGGTAATTTTTCTTTATGCGCAAGGCAGAATGTACGAACAGTATTCAGTGTAATATTCATCTCCTCGGTAGAAAGATCACAGTGATCAATATCGATAGCTTTTGCATAGCAACCTGGCGTATGGAACCCGAGGGCGAAGTCGAGCGGCTTATCATGCTCTCCCGGTTCAGTATCAATTTCTTCAGTGGTTAGGTAGCGTAGGTCGGTGAAAGAAAAGTCCATTTTGTTGCGATAAGCGTACAATTCTGGAGCAGCAATGCACGGCGAGCATTTTACATCTTTAAATCCACCTAGGTGTTCTAGGGCATCTTGTACCTGTTTCCCTTTTAGGCGCAGTTGCTCTGAATACTCCATGTGTTGCCACTTGCAACCGCCACAGAGTTCGAAGTAGGAACAGACAGGATCAATGCGATGGCACGAAGGTTTGATAACTTGGCGCATACGGGAAACGAGATATTTTTTCTTTATTTTAAAAATCTCTGCTGTAACTACATCACCAACAGCAGCGGGGCCCTGAACGAAAATGGAAATTCCATCTTCAAGTCGCCCAAAGCACTGATTCTTTTCACCTAGGTCGATGATCTCGACCTCCACGATCTGTTTCTTTTTATACATGCGCGGGAAGATAGAGGAGCAGGGCCAAAGAGGCAAACTATCTGCGGAACATATTATTGCTATCCGAATTGTAAAGTGCGACCCATTTTACAGGACACGATCACTATGTAACAGGAATTTAAAAGTCTGATGAGAATGCTCACGCGTCTGACTTTCCCTCAAAAACCCTTTGCCCCAGAACAGTGTCTCTGTATTCTCTGGGTTCAACGAAAGGATTTTCATGAAAACAATTGAGGCGATCATGACCCGCCGCAGTGTACGCACATGGACGACTGAGCCGGTGTCTGAAGAGAAACGGAAGACGATTCTGGAAGTAGCAATGAATGCGCCGTCAGCCGCTGATGCGCGTCCATGGCATTTTATTACGATAGATGATCCGGAAATTATTAAACAGTTTACAGAAATGGGCGGCACCGAAATGCTGGCTGAATCAACCTTTATGGTAATGGTTTGCGGAGATCCGGAAAAAGAAATCTATCCAGGGTTTTGGCCACAGGATTGTTCATGCGCCATGCACAATATGCAGCTCGCGGCCCACGACCTGGGTGTTGGCGGAGTCTGGATTGCCGTTCACCCATTGGATGATCGGGAAAAACATTGCCGGAAGGTGCTGGATATTCCGGAATCTATCACACCGTTTGCCATTCTGGCATTGGGTATGCCGAATGAAGAACTCCCGCCGGAATATCGATATGATGAAAAACGGTTGCATCAAAACAAATGGTAGGCATTTGATTTGATTTTTAAAAACAACATGGAATGATTAAGGCCGATTTAAAAATAACAGGAGTTAATGAAATGGCAGAAGGCGTAATAGAACTGGATGGTAGCAGTTATGAAGAAGCAACTAAAAGTGGCGTAGTGTTGGTTGATTTCTGGGCCCCGTGGTGCGGTCCATGTAAAATGCAGGGACCGATTTTAGAAAAGGTAGCTGCGGAAATTGGAGAAAAGGCCGTCATTGCAAAAGTTAATGTAGATGAAACTCCGGAGCTAGCTGCCAAGTATGGAGTCCGCTCTATTCCGACTCTGATTATTCTTAAGGACGGTGAAGTAAAGCAGACACTCATTGGTCTGCAGCAGAAGCCAGCGCTTATTTCTGCAATCGATGCGGAACAGTAAGTCTGGATTCAGTCTAAATTAGAAAAGGCGCCCATTGCGGCGCCTTTTTTATTACTCGTGACGGATTCTTTGAATGGTTATTTTATATTCCCTGTTTTTTTCGATGAGTTCACTCTCATTATTAAAAGGGAAATCACATGCTAAATAGAGATATATACCAGTCGCTTATGATTCCATGTTGTATATGTATGGAGAACTTAGGTGACGCATTTAAACTACCCGCTCCCAGTAGGTTGTCTTTTGTGTTTTATACCCACCCTTGTTCTTGAAAGTATAGGTATATTTTACGGCCAAGCCAGGCATCAGTGGCTGCGTAGATTTTTTGTGACTCGGTCAGTTCTTTTCGGGCCCAGTTGGAAACCTGTTCCTTTTTCGAAATGCGGAAGCCGAAGAGGATGGCCGTCAGGCCTCGTAGTCCTAAATTTTTGATTTTCGCATCCTTAGCCGGAATCGCCAGTTCCACAAAACCATCTGCATCAAAAGGGGCCATTGCCTGCAGTTCGCTGATGTCGCGATCAATCGCGACGCCCGATTTAACAATGTCCGGGGATGATAGAACTTTTAACAGGTTGGGGGTCAGCCCGCATTGCTGAATCTGGAAAAGGTAGACTTCACTTTCTGTGGCCAACTGAAGCAGGGATGGATCATAGTTTTCGCCCTTGCGAAATGCTGGACGGGTTTCTGTGTCAAAACCGAGCAGTTTTTCATTCAGCAGTTTTTTTGCAACAGCATCGGCTCCCTTTTCAGTATTGAACAGGTGAATCGGCCCATCATAAGCCTTCATCGGAAGTTCATTGATCTCTGCTTTCGTGATGTGTTTCTTTTCTTG
>DATCZD010000048.1:0-8617 GCA_036526075.1 Pontiella sp.
GATTAGATGTTGCCTGTGTAATCCATTGATTGTGGGCGAGATCGATAGTTTTTACATGAGGAAATAAAAAAACGGCGAGTCCCGCAGGAGTTCGCCGTATAAATAAATGGTCGGGGCGGAGAGATTCGAACTCCCGACCTACTGGTCCCAAACCAGCCGCGCTACCAGACTGCGCTACGCCCCGTTCATTGGAAAGCGCGGAAATATCGGGCATTCGTCGGGGAAAGGCAATAACTTTTTGATCAGAAAGTTTTAGATCCAGTTATCATGGGTTAAATTTAGGCTGTTTAGTATCGATTTTTTGATGGAGAGAAGAGTATTTTTTAAGCCTTTATCGTTATGGGTAGGAGTTGGTATGAAGATTTTGGTTGCACGGATTCCGGAGGAGGGATCCAATTATGATGGGGATGAGCCCGGCTCTGTTTTGCAGGTGGAGGGGGATCCGTTTATCCGCAACCCTGGCGATGTACATTATGAGCTGTACGCTCAGCATGTTTCAGATGAACTGGTCGTTCGGGGTGAACTGAATGTCAGAATAGATTTGCAGTGTGCAAGATGTTCCGAATTTTTCTCGACAACAGTAGGTGTTTCCGATTTTCTACGCGCTTATCCCGCTCCTGAAGGCACCGATTCTGTGGATGTTACGGATGATGTGCGGGAGGAGATTTTGTTGCATATTCCGGGATTCGCGGTGTGTGACGAAGGTTGTAAGGGAGTATGTTCCCAGTGTGGGATTGACTTGAATAAGGGTTCCTGCAGTTGCAAGGCTGAGGAGGGTCCAAGCCCTTGGTCGGCATTGGACGAATTGAATTTATAGAATGTAAGGAGGATTGCGATGGCAGTTCCAAAGAGAAAAACTTCTAAGAGCAAGACAGCAAGCCGTAAGGCACAAAACATGAAGAAGCCGATTGCGCGCGCTTCTTCCTGCTCCCAGTGTGGAGCACCTGCGCAACCTCACCATGCGTGCAAGAGTTGCGGATACTACAACGGACGGCAGGTACTCACGGTCGCGGCTGAAGACTAAATCCCATGCGTATCTCAATAGATGCGATGGGGGGCGACTACGCTCCCAGTGAAATTGTTGCCGGAACACTCCAGGCTGCTGAGAAACTTCAGGGCTTGGAGAAGCTTTTCCTAGTTGGTGATGAATCTGCTATTAAGGCTGAACTTTCCAAATATAAAGGAACGGTTCCGTCCTGCATTGAAATTATCCATGCTTCTGAGGTTGTGGATATGGGAGAATCTCCGGCTGTGGCTCTACGTCGCAAGAAGGATTCTTCTATTTCCCGCTCTGTGGAGCTGGTTAAGAGTGGTCAGGCTGATGCGATTTTTTCTGCTGGAAATACAGGCGCCGCCGTGGCTGCGGCGACGCTGAAGCTGCGCACTCTTAAAGGGGTTTCCCGTCCGGCCATTGCGACGGTGATGCCTTCTGAGGGCGAGCCATTTATTCTTCTGGATGCCGGAGCGAATCCTGACAGTACGCCTGAGATGCTTCAGCAGTATGCTGTAATGGGAAGCATTTATTCCCGAGAAATTATGGGAATTAAGAATCCTTCTGTCGGTCTTCTGAGTATTGGTGAAGAAGAGGCAAAGGGTAATGAAATCACGAAGAAGACCTTCGATCTTTTAAAACATTCTCACCTTAACTTTATTGGGAATGTTGAAGGTCGGGACCTTTTTGGCGGCCGTGTAAATGTGGCCGTATGTGACGGTTTCGTTGGCAACGTGGTGCTCAAGACCAGTGAAGCTGTTGCTGGTATGATCAAGCGATTTCTTCAGCAGATGTTCCGTAAAAATATATTTCGTATTCTGGGTTATCTCCTTGCCAAGGGGGTTTTCAAGGACATGCGTACGAAAGCAGACCCTTCCAGTTATGGCGGAGCCCCTCTGCTTGGAGCAAACGGGGTGGTGATTATCGGGCACGGTTCATCAAGCGCCTTTGCGGTGTACAATGCAATCCGGGTGGCTTCTGAAGCGGTCGATCATGATCTAAATCATTTGATCGAAGATGAGCTGAGTCGTATAAGCGACGGTTCATAAATTTGCGGAACGATTATCATGGAGTCCAAGCGCACAGTCTCAATTATTGGAACCGGTTCATATGTGCCGGAAAAGGTATTGACCAATCACGACCTCGAAAAGGTTGTGGAAACTTCCGACGAGTGGATTTATGCGCGTACCGGTATGCGCGAACGCCATATTGCTGCAGATGATCAGGCTGCTTCGGATCTGGGGGCAGAGGCGGCCAAGAAGGCTTTGGCCGATGCGGGCGTTTCAGCGGAAGAACTTGACCTGATTATTGTGGCAACTCTTTCTCCCGATATGTTTTTTCCCAGCACCGCCTGTTTTATTCAGGATAAGATTGGTGCAAAAAATGCCTACTGTTATGACTTGGGTGCAGCCTGTTCAGGATACCTGTACGCAATGGATACGGCCAGAAATCAGATTGCCAACGGAGCTGTTCAGACTGCTCTGGTAATCGGCACAGAAAAAATGAGCACCTTCATTGATTGGGAGGATCGCGGAACCTGTATTCTTTTTGGAGATGGCGCCGGAGCTGCAGTTTTGCGTGCCGGCGGTGAAGGCCGAGGCATAATGGAATCGGTTATGGGCTCTGATGGTTCACTCGCTCATTTACTTCAGACTCCAGGAGGCGGAAGCCGTAACCCGATGACGCACGAAATGCTGGATCAGCGCATGCAATATCTTCAGATGGAAGGTCGCGAAGTTTTTAAACATGCTGTGACCCGGATGGGGGAAACGGTTATAAAGGCTCTGGAGAAGAATGGATTTTCTCCGGAAGATGTGAAGTGCTTTATTCCGCATCAAGCCAATATCCGTATTATAGATGCGATTGCTAAGCGCCTCGGCGTTACGGATCGCATGTATTCCAATGTTGAAAAATATGCTAATACATCTTCGGCTGCACTGGCGATTGCGCTAGATGAGGCGGTTAAGGATGGAACTGTTCGTAAGGGCGATCTGGTAGTGCTGACCGTATTCGGTGGGGGCTTTACCTGGGGAGCCAATGTTTTAGAGTGGGGTAAATAATGAAACGAGCAATTGTTTTTCCCGGACAGGGATCTCAGATAGTTGGAATGGGCAAGGATTTTGCGGATGCGATTCCGGAGTGCAAGGCCCTATTTGATCAGGCTAATAAAATTCTTGGCTATGATCTCGCATCCATCTGTTTTGACGGTCCGCAGGACGATTTGAATAAATCCAACCATGCTCAACTGGGTATTTTTGTGGCTAGCGCGGCCGCGTTTAAAGCGTTGGAGCTAAAGGAACCTGATCTTGCATTCGATATTGTTGCCGGTCACAGCCTTGGCGAGTGGACGGCCCTGTATGTGGCTGGTGTGGTCAGTTTTGAGGACACAATTAAAGTTCTGAAAGCTCGCGGTGAGTTCATGCAGGCGGCCTGTGAAGAAAATCCGGGTGCGATGCTGGCCGTGATGAATCTGGACAGCGATGCACTGGTTGAAATTGCGGAAGAATCCGGATGTTATGTCGCTAATTTCAATTCTCTGTCGCAAACAGTTCTCTCCGGAACTGCTGAGTCGATCGATAAGGCAATGGAACTTGTTCAGGCTGCTGGTGCTAAGCGTGCTGTGCGTCTTCCAGTGGCCGGCGCATTCCACTCGCCGCTAATGCAACCGGCTGCGGATAAGATGGGTGCGTTTCTGGCTGATATTGAACTTTCCAATCTTAACACGGTTGTTTTGTCAAATGTGACAGCTCAGCCGCATTCTATTGCGTGTGTGCGCGAAAATATGGTTCTTCAAATCACCTCATCAGTGCAGTGGGTAAAATCTATCCAAGGTCTGTGTGAAAAAGGCGTAGAGGAAATTGTCGAATGCGGACCAGGCAAGGTGCTTACCGGACTTATAAAGCGTATTGACAAGAATGTGGCAGTCCGTAACATCGGACAATTATCTGATCTGGAAAACGAATAGGGGAACTACATGTTTGAATTGAACGATAAGGTAGCCATGGTTACCGGTGCTGCTCGCGGGTTAGGGCAGGCTATTGCTGTAAAACTCGCTGAATCCGGTGCTGATATTGCACTGTGCGATCTGAATGCCGATTGGCTCGCAGAAACTGCAGAAAAAGTTAAAGCAGTTGGTCGCCGTGTTGAGTGCTATGGAGTCAATGTGGCTGAAGCGGACAGCGTTGCTGAAGGCGTTAAAGCGATTGAAAAAGATTTTGGAAAAATTGATGTATTGGTGAACAATGCCGGCATCACCAAAGATGGTCTGCTTATGCGAATGAGCGAAGATGACTGGGATGCGGTGTTGAATGTGAATCTGAAAGGTGTATTCCTCTGCACGAAAGCCGCGATGCGCGGCATGATGAAGCAACGTTCCGGAACTATTGTGAATATTGCGTCTGTAATCGGGCTTATGGGAAATGCCGGTCAGGCGAACTATGCCGCTTCTAAAGGTGGCGTGATTTCTTTCACCAAAACCGTTGCTAAAGAGCTGGCATCTCGAAATGTGCGTTGCAATGCGGTTGCCCCGGGCTTTATTCGTACCGCGATGACGGATGCGTTGGATGAAGGTGTTCAGAACAAGATGAAAGAGCTGATTCCACTAGGCCGCTTCGGTGATCCAGAGGATATTGCAAATGTTGTACTGTTTTTGGCAAGCGATGCTTCCGCGTATGTTACGGGCCAGACGCTCTCGACATGTGGCGGCATGGTAATGTAGTGATTGTAAGTGTAAACCTAGGAAAAGGAGATAAAAAATGGCACTTGAAGATAAAGTAAAAGATATCATTGTTGAGCAACTCGGTGTGAATGCTGATCAGGTTACTACCGATGCTTCCTTCATCGAAGATCTGGGAGCTGACTCTCTGGACACTGTTGAGCTGGTTATGGCTTTTGAAGAAGAGTTCGGCGCCGAAATTCCGGATGAAGATGCTGAAAAGCTGACTTCAGTTGGAGGTGTTGTTGCCTATCTTAAGGGTAAAGGCCTCGAGTAAGCCTTTTTATAAGGTTATTTTTAATGGCCGGAACTCCTTATAGGGGTGTTTCGGCCATTTCTGATTTTTTTTGATCTAGGAGCTGATGATGAGTCGTAGAGAAGTAGTGGTAACTGGTTTGGGTGTGGTTTCGCCGATTGCAAGCGATCTGGATGCATTCTGGAACGGTATAAAAAACGGGAAATCCGGTATCGACCAAGTCACATCTATGCCTGATATCGATCAGTATCCTGTTACCATTGGCGGTGAAGTTCGCGACCTGGATGTTGAAAAGTTCATTGATAAAAAAGATGCCCGAAAGATGGATCCGTTTTCTGTTTACGGTATGTGTGCTTCTGTCATGGCCGTCGAAGATGCGGGCTTGAATCCCGATGAACTGGACTTACAACGAGTGGGTGTTATTGCGAGTTCCGGAATTGGCGGTATGCAGATTCTGTCCACTGAGTGTATCAAGGCTCATGAGAAAGGTCCCCGTCGCATCTCTCCTCAGCTCATTCCTCAGATGATTACTAATATCCTGTCTGGATATGTTTCTATTAAATATGGGTTTAAGGGGCCTAATTTCTGTGTGACGAGTGCTTGTGCATCAGGAACGCATTCGATTGGCGAAGCCATGCGTATTATTCAATATGGTGATGCTGATGTAATGATTGCTGGCGGCGCAGAAGCTTCTATCGCGATGCTGGGTGTCGGTGGATTTTCTGCCCTGCGTGCAACCAGTCGTCGCAATGACGATCCAAAGGGCGCATCGCGTCCATTCGATAAAGATCGTGATGGTTTTGTGATGTCTGAAGGTGCTGGTATTCTCGTACTTGAAGAAAAAGAGCACGCACTTAAGCGCGGTGCTAAGATTTATTGTGAAGCATCCGGCTACGGTCGTACCGGTGATGCCTACCACATTACTGCTCCGAATGCGGAGGCGGATGAAGCTGCTCGCGGCATGTCTCTTGCCATTGCGGATGCTGGTTTAAAGCCGGAAGATATTGATTATATCAATGCTCATGGAACAAGCACTCCGCTGAATGATAAAGGGGAAACCCTTGCTATTAAAAAAGCATTGGGCGAAGAAGTCGCCTATAAAGTTGCTATTAGCTCTACGAAGTCTATGACCGGGCACATGCTTGGTGCAGCCGGTGGTGTAGAAGCTGCTGTTATTGCATTGGCTATTCGTGATGGGATTGCGCCGCCGACGATTAACTATACTACGCCTGATCCAGAGTGTGATTTGGATTATGTTCCGAATAAAGCACGCGAAATGGAAATCAACGCAGCGCTGAGTAATTCTCTTGGATTTGGTGGGCACAATGCGACACTCTGTTTTACAAAAGTAAAGTAAGCGTTGGAGTGTGAAAGCAAAAAAGGCGTCTGGCGGAAGCGGGACGCCTTTTATTTTTTCATAGAATCAATAAAGGACTCGGACAATGGCGGTTAGTATTGCCGAAATAATTTTGCTTGGATTACTAGTGGACTGGGTGTTTCGAAAATTTCGGATTCCCGGCTTGTTGGGTATGCTTTTAATCGGCGGAATATTGGGTCCTCATGGCTTTGATTTTATGGACCCTGGAGTTCTGACTGTCTCTGCAGATCTTCGGATGATTGCGCTGATCATTATTCTGTTGCGTGCCGGATTTGAGTTGAGCCGAGATGTATTAAACCGTGTTGGAGTGCAGGCGTTATTAATGTCATTTATTCCCGGGATCATAGAAGGGGCAACTATTACATGGCTAGGTCCAAGGTTTTTACCGCTCGATCATCTGGAGTCGGCCATGCTTGGTTTTATTATAGCTGCGGTTTCTCCGGCGGTGGTTGTTCCGATGATGATAGATTTTATTAAAAGGCGGATGGGTGAAAAAAAAGGCATTCCAACTATGGTGCTGGCGGCTGCATCACTCGATGATGTTATAGCGATCGTAATTTTCAGTGTTTTTCTGGGTCTGTACACTGGAACTTCGGAAAGTATTCTGCTGAAGATCGGCGGGATTCCTGTATCAATTATTCTTGGTATTGTTGTCGGGGTGCTGATCGGTTCTTTGTTGTTGAAGTTTTTCGAAAAAACAAACCCACGGGCCACTAAGCAGACGATGATTATTATCGCTATTTCTGTTCTTTTAATGCGGAGTGAGTCGATCAGTATTCCTTTTGCACCTTTACTCGCGGTGATGGGCATCGGATTTATTATTCTTGAGCGTAACGAGCATATGGCGCATGAAATATCTTCCAAGCTGGGAAAACTTTGGATTTTTTGTTCTATTCTTCTGTTTAGCTTGGTAGGAGCTCAGGTTGATATTGCACTCGCATGGGAGACCGGTGTTTCGGGAGTTCTATTGATTCTTTGCGGGTTAACGGCTCGGAGTTTCGGAGTTTTGATATCTCTGATTCGGAGTCCACTTTCCCTTTCGGAACGCCTGTTTGTCGTGGTTTCTTATTGGCCGAAGGCCACTGTCCAAGCTGCGATTGGAGCTGTTCCCCTGGTGGCGATGAAGTCAGCTGGGATGCCGACTGCTCCTGGGGAAATAATTTTAGCTGTTGCGGTCATGAGTATCGTCTTCACCGCCCCGCTTGGAGCACTGGCCATCAAGCTAGTTGGTGAACGAGTTCTTTCACCCGATTCAGGTCCAAATCACCCCGCTCTGGATGCTGTAATAGCGAGTCGGTGACAAGCTAGAAATACTCACCATAAAAGATGGGGGTATTATAGCGTTCCAATGGAAATTTTTTACTGTTGATCAGGACTAGGAAAAAGAGAGTAATTAGGGTTCCCAAAATTACGATAAGCCCCCAGAAATCCTTCTTGCGCACCAAGTATTTCGCTTTATGGGAAAATCTGACTCCGTCCTCACGGAGAATAAGCCCCCAACGTCTAATTGTTTCCAACGTGTGCATCCCTATCTCCTCCTCCCTCTGTCCATTAGACATCTGGGATAAGGCAATGATCAAAATACGGAGATGCCAGATATAGGGGAAAGTCTTTGATTGGTTGTTAGTGCTTTTTTCGGCCTGTTTTTTAAGTTTATACTTCGGTTTTTTACTTCAATAATCTTGAGTTGTTTTCATTGGGTGATAGCTTGTTACGAATTGCAGAAGTTTCATTTTGATCCCGTATGGCGGGGGAGTGTGTAATACGTATTTGTTAGTATGAGGGGTAGGTTTATGAGCTTTTTCAACCGTTGCTGTGGGAGTACAGCTCAGGCGGTCTTACTTGCGATTGTCTTTGGAGTCGGAGTTGCTTCGGCTCAGGATTACAGCGGATTGGGCATTTCTGACTTAGTTGGTGTGGTAGACCGCATGTTACAGAGTGGAAATTATGATGGGGCAATTCCTGCACTTAAGGAGATTGTGAGCCGTACTTCATCGATGTCCGACGCCCAAGGTAAAGAGACCTGCCAGAATGCGCGTTTTCAGCTTGCCCGATCTTATGTCCGAAGTGGAAAAACGGATGGGGCTATGTTGGTGATGGAGGAATATCTCAATAACGACCCAAGAAAAAAAGAGCAGTTGGTATTGAGAATGATGGCTCAATCCTGCTTCGACACACAGGACTGGACCAAAATTGAGGAACTTTGCCTTCGTTTGCTATCGCTGAAAGATCTTGAAAAAGAAGAACGCTATACTGCCAATCTTCTTTTGGGTCAGG
>DATCZD010000049.1:0-12300 GCA_036526075.1 Pontiella sp.
TCGGTACCGGCAATCGACTTTGCTGTGAGTGCTACCTCCACAGGGAAAAGGGAACCATCAAGGTGTTGGGCACGCCATTCGAAAACTTGCGGACCTTCCTCGTAGGCTTTTCGTACCCATTCAGCAGCCTCTGAGTGGCTATACGGAGGTTGACCTGAGCTTAAGGCTTCAATTGTCAGTTCATTTACCGGGCCATCCGGGATGCCATACATTTCGCGGCCGCGCTCATTAATATCAAGAATGGCGCCGGTAGCCCTGTCGTGGATAAAAATGCCTTCGTTTATGCTGTTGAAAATATCTCGAAGATAACGCTCGGGGCTGAGCTTTTTTTCAGGAGTTTTATCGCCATGATTTTCCATGAAAAACCCTCTTTTAAAGTATGCCTGATTGCCGAAGAAAATAGACTGCAAAAAGCAGCATGACCGTTATTACCGCCAATTTTACAATCAGCTTGATTGCTTTGGCGCAGAGGACCAACCCAATGATCAGGCCCGCCGAAATAAGAATCAGCCAGGTTGTGGGGGATAGGGCTTCAATAGTCACAGCAACCCCGTACATTCTTCGACAATCTGATCTGACGCCCTGTTAGTATACGCTCTGTGCATTTCCATGATGCTTTTTAGTGTAGGAATGCAGAAGGCAGAAGGCCACTTTAATCGGAGAATTATTTCTTAGGACGGGAGCGTGCAACAAGTTTGATATAAATCGGAGCGCCTTCCAGTCCGAAGGCTTCGCGAAGCTGGTTCTGCAGATATTTAAGCCAGTTGGAGCGGGCATAATCCGGATTATTTACAAAAATCTTAAAGTAGATAGGATTGGTTCCGGACTGCGTTGCATAGAACACTTTAAGGCGCTTTCCTTTAGCAACCGGCGGCGGATATTTCTCAACCGCTTTTTCAATCACCCGGTTTAAAACGCCGGTGGTGATTTCGGTGCGGGTCTGTGCGGCGACATAGTCGATGGCTTCGATCGATCGCTTAATGTTATATCCGCTTTTGGCTGAAACGAACAGTACCGGGGCAAATCCCATAAATGGCAGCGCTTCGCGCAGGGCCGGAAGATACTTGGTCTGAGTGACCTCCTGCTCTGCTTCTTCTGCCAGATCCCATTTATTGCACAATAGAATACACCCTTTTTGGGCATCGATAATTTTTGCGGCAACCTTTTTATCGCGACTGGTTGGTCCGGTCTCGGCGTCAAGCATCATGATGACCACATCCGCGCGCTCAATGGCTTTGTCCGTCCTCAGGTTACTGAACCAGTCCACGGCGCCTTTGCTACGGGTGTCCTTCTGAATTCCGGCGGTGTCGATCAGCTGGTAGTGGCGGGCACCTTCCCCTTTGCCGATCGTAAACGGAATTTCAATGCTGTCGCGTGTGGTGCCCGGTACATCGGAAACAATCACACGCTCATCCTTGAGCAGGCGGTTAATGTAGGAGGATTTTCCGGCATTCGGGCGGCCAATCACGGCTACGCGCAACGGCTCTTTTTTGGTCGGGTTTTCCTCTTTCGGCAGCTGTGGAATCAGCGCCTCCATCAGATCGTTGATACCGCGGTTCTGGATGGCGGAAACAGGGAAGGCGGGGAACCCGAGTTGATCAAACTCATAAACGCCTTCTTCGCGCTCCGGATTATCTGTCTTGTTGGCGGCAAGCAGTACCGTGCGGCCGCTTTCATGCAGAATGCGGGCAACTTCCTGGTCCAACGGGGTAAGCCCGGCAGTGATATCGGTAACAAAGATAATGAACGAGGCGTCGGCAATTGCAATTTCCGCCTGCTGTTCGGTTCCGGCCACAATCTGGTCGTCCGAAACCTCCTTGTCAAAATGGCCCAGTCCGCCGGTATCGATCAGCTCAAAACGCTGATCCTCCCAGTTGGCTTCACAGGCCACGCGGTCGCGTGTCACACCGACCTCTTCGTGCACGATCGAGACACGACGGCCCACCAGCCGGTTAAACAATGCTGATTTTCCGACATTCGGGCGACCCACAATCGCCACAACTCTTTTACTCTTCGTTTCTTCCATAGCGCGGACGGTAATACACGAATCCTCAGTGCAAGCAAAGGGAAAGCTCGTTTTTTAGGTTAACTCTCTTCAGTCGGCGCCACCCATGGCGGGACCGGGCAGTCGAGTGTGATGGCAATGATGCGGAACAGTTCGACCTCTTCGACCGTGATCTTCTTATCATGCATCAGGCAGGCCAGAGTGGTGGCCAGAAGCCACTGTTTTACCTTGAAGGAGCTTTCTTCAAACTGGTCCAGCGCATGGTTGAGGTTTTTCCAGCTGCATTCTTTTATACCGAGAAACTCAAAGCCGGCACCCGTTTTTGTAATGTGCTTCACAGTGTTCTTAAAGGCAGACTCTGCTGCTTTCTCTGTGGCATGACCGTATAGAGCTATTGTTGAGAGAATTGTGGATGTGGCCTTTTCCAATCCCCGCATGGAATAGTAGTTAAATGGTTTTCTTTTAGGCTTGGCACCAAAAGCCGGATCCAGCCTGTACACCAGAATCCGCAAAAGCGCGTATTCAAAAAGATCCACTTGCCGGTCCGATTCGGTCAGCTTCTTAACAAGCTTTCGGAAAGTGATGTACTGCTCCCTGGATAAAAGTTTCAAGGTTGGAACTGCAAGGTCAATCAGAGGCATGCGAAGGGCAGGGTGAATCGGGTCAATGGAATCAACTGCTTGTTCCAGAAGATTGAAGACAGCGGGCTCGGCCTCGGAGTGGATGAGTTCCATCTGCTGGTCCCGGATTGTTTCTTCGGAGTTGAGAAGCATGAAATAGACTAACATGCGGGCCCCGCACGGATCCTGAGCATGGGATTTCAGTTGCTCCGGAATGGAGTCAAGAAGGGTGCGTGCGATATCGACATTCTCATCCTGAGGCCGCCCAATTGAGTTTATGAGGGCGTTGGAGTTCATGGGCTTGAACCTAGGGCGGTCTTGAGCTGCAAGTGCGGTCGCGAGGGCCGCACCGGCGACGGAAGTGTTATTTGTTTCCTCCGGCTGTGACTCTGTTGCTTTCGGAAGCGTGTAGGGCTCGAATTTTCCATTAAAGGATGGATCCAGCCATTTAACCCGCTCTTTCAAGGGCGGGTGCGTGGAAAGCCAGGCAGTCACATCTTCGCCGTTGCCAAAGCACATATGCCCGATCTCTCCGCTATAGGGAGATAAAATATAGGAACCCTCTTTGAGGCCTCCGACCTTTTTGAGCGCTCCGGCCAGCCCGAGCGGATTGCGGGTAAACTGCACGGCGGCGGCATCAGCCATCCGCTCACTTGCCCGATTGGTCGTTGATTTTATGACATGTCCGCAAAGAACCCCGGCATATCCGATGAGGCGCAGGGTTGCTGCCGCCATCCGAACCATTTGAGCGACAAGTCCCATGGCGAAAATGGATAAACTGGTCTTCAGCTCATTGGTGTTGCTGTATGATGGGGTGATAATTTCGCCTGTCTCATATATGACCAGCAAACCTTCTAGTATGCCAGCCATCAGGGTGTTCAGTGAAACATCGCCGTTAAGGACATGACTGAATTCATGGGCCATGACTCCCTGGAGTTCATCGCGGGTTAAAGCCCGCAGGGCGCCGGAGGTCACGACAATAATTGACTGTGCCGGGCAAGCCCCGATTGTGAATGCATTGATTCCTTTTTGCCGCTCCATCACATATACGGGCAGTATGGGAAGGCCCGACGCAATCGACATTTCTTCTATAATATTCAGCAGTCTTCTCTCGCTCGGATCATTTGTGGTCAGGGCAACCCGCCGGGCGTGGAAGCGTTTGGTTACATAGGCATCCGCGCTCTGCTTGAGATTCTGCAACCTGAAATAGGTTGCGATGCCGATAAACATCAAGATGCTTATGCTTACTTGCAGAAATATGCTGGGTTGCCAGAGCCTGAAGGGTGTGAAGATGAATTTTTCATAATGGGAGGCTCCTTGAAGAAGCTGGGCTGGATAAATAATTATGATCGCAAACAGATAAACCATCAGAATGGTTATTGTGATGCTTAACCCGAAAGACAGGTAGAGGATCCGCTTTCTTTTCCGGGCATTCTCCTGTTTTGCAAAAAAGTCAGTGTTCTTCACACTCATGCGGCATCTCTGGTCTTCGTCGGCGCCACCCATGGCGGGACCGGGCAGCCTAGGGTGTCGGCAATAATGCGGAAGAGCTCAACCTCTTCAACCGTGATCTTTTTGTCATACATCAAGCAGGCGAGCGCGCCGCCCAGCAGCCAGCGTTTTACTTTGAAAGAAGCTTCGTTAAATTTGTTGAGCGCTTCGTTAAACTGCTCCCATCCGCATTCATCTTCCGGAAGCAGGTCAAAATTGGTGCGCGGGGCATTGATTTTCCCGACGGCAGATTCAAACGCAGCTTCCTGTTCTTCCGGGCTGTTTCCTGTGCGGGCCAGGAGGGACAGAATGACAGATGTTTCCTGTTCCAGCCCGCGAATGGCGTAATAATTCAGGGGTCGCGGTTTGGCTTTGCCACTGAAAACAGGGTCGAGGTGATGCGTCAGGGCGGTGTAAAGCGCGCCTTCGTGGATATCGATCTTTTCATCGGCCATGATCAGGGTCTTCATGATATGGCGGAAGTTTTTATACTGGATTGCTGAAAGCAATCTTAGCGCCGGCATGGAAAGGTCGATAATCGGCAGGCGCATTTCCGGTGTAATGGATTCGAGTTCCGGTAATGTTTTTTCAACGATATTGTAAACCTCCGGATCGGCCTGATCCTTTAGGATGGCCAGCTGTTTATTCCGGATTTCTTCATCGGCATCAAGCAGCAGGCCGTAGATCAGCATGCGTGCGCCGTAGGGGTCTCTGGCATGTGCTTTGATGTTTTCGGGAATCGAATCAATCAGGGCGCGGGCGACTTCGGCATGGTGTTCCATGGGCTTTCCGATGGAATCAATCAGCGCTTCCGGATTGTTGGGGCGCTGAGTCGGTTGCGGTGAGCTAGGTTTCGCTGTTTCAAGAACCGCTCCGGCTACAGCGATATTCTGTGGCTGGGTAAAGAGATCGACTACATCGGGCTGTTCTTTTTCTTTGATTTCCGGAGCACCCTCAAACTGGTGCAGGTTGGTGCGAAGATCTTCATAGGTCACGCGTTCAAAATCTCCGTTAAAATGGGGGTCGAGCCATCTGACACGCTCTGCCAGAGGCGGATGGGTGCTGAAGATGGACCCTCGGGAGCCTTTACTGAAAAACAGGTGACTGGCTTCTGTTGCTTTGGCAGACCGAATAAAGGAGCCGGTTGATAGGCCTCCAATCTTCTTAAGCGCGGAGGCCAGCCCGGCCGGATTACGGGTAAACTGAACGGCGGAAGCGTCGGCCAGCCGTTCGCGGGAGCGCGAGATGGAAGCCTTGATCAGATTGGCGAAAAGAACGCCCGTATATCCGACAACCAGAAGGCATAGTCCTAACCCGAATATTTGAGGGCTGCCTTTTCTAGAGTTGGAGTGATGGTGGCCGCTCCCCGACCCAAGCCGAAGCAGTATTTGTCCGGTCAGGCCGATCAAAAGCAGGCCGTGCAGGAATCCCATCAGTTTAAGGTTGATGGCCATGTCATTATTCAGAATATGGCTAAACTCGTGGGCTACCACGCCCTGAAGTTCATCGCGGGTTAGCCCGGTCATGGTGCCGTGGGTTACGGCCACAACGGCATTGGAAATATTGAATCCCGCCGCAAAAGCATTAACGCCTTCTTCCCGTTCCATGACATAGACCGATGGAACCGGAACGCCGGATGCAATGGACATTTCTTCAACCACATTGCGGAGTCGTCGTTCAAAAAAGTCATTGGTATCGGGCAGGATTTCTTTGCCACCAAGCATTTCGGCAATATTCCGGCCGCCGCCTCGGGCCAGCTCGATCATTTTGATGCCGGCGCCTCCCAGTACCACCAGAAGGGTCACCCCGCAAACACCGAGGAACAGCTCCGTGTTCCACCAATGAAGCTGGATGCTTGCATCCGGCGGAGCGTTATAGATTTTAAGGGCGTGCCAACCACAAACCGGAACAAAATAAACCAAAACGATGGTAATGATGACGGCCAGTGTAAAGTAAAACAGCAGTACGCCGGTCTGCTTGCGGGATTTATCCTGTTGGTCGAAAAAGTCCATAGTTGAGTGGGGGTAATCCACAGATTGACCCAGATTTTTTATAATCCTGCCAATCCGTGGAATCTGTGGATAAAAGTTTAGAAGCTGACTTTGGGGGCTTCTTTCTGGGCGGCATCTTCGATTTCGAAGAGGGTAGCGGCCACAAAATTAAACATGCCGGCGATAATGTTGGTCGGGAACAGCTCGCGCTTGGTGTTGTAAGCTGTAACTGCGTCGTTATACGCCTGCCTCGCAAACGAAATCTTGTTTTCGGTGGAGGTCAGCTCTTCGGTCAGCTGCATCATATTCTGGTTAGCCTTGAGGTCCGGGTAGGCTTCGGAGAGGGCAAAGAGACGGCCGAGGGCGCCGGACAGTGCGCCTTCCGCACCGATCAGCCCGGTCATGGCGCCGGAGTCGGACGGGTTCTGACTGGCGATTTTTTCAGCGGCGGCAGCCTGGTTACGCGCCTGAATAACCGCTTCGAGGGTTTCGCGTTCGTGGGTCATGTACCCTTTGGCGGTTTCAACGAGGTTGGGAATCAGATCATAACGCCGTTTCAGCTGAACATCAATCTGTGCAAACGCATTCTTAAAGCGGTTCCGCAGGGTCACGAGGCCGTTGTACATCCCCGCCACAATAATAACCAACAAAACAATCAGTCCGAGCAGGACAAGTGCAGCAATCATTCGATTCTCCTTTTTTAAGTGTGCGCAGATCGTAAGCAACCCCGAAAAGTTTTTCACTTATAAAAGAGACCCTATTTTGTAATGCCGCTCCAGCAAGCCGCATCCAGAAGTCTATCTGTATAATGAATGGACTTTTGGTTCGCGCAGGTTCGGCGGCGTATGCTGTGCATTTGGGTAGACGACATTTCACCATGCAATAATGGCCGGATTTTGCCGGATTGCCCCTTGACGAGGCGAAGGATGAAGCGTAGTTTCATCGTCTTGTTGAAATTTTGGCTCTGGATATAGAGTGGCCTCTGGCCGCTCTTTTGTTCTCTTAGGGGCTGGTTATTTGAAATAAAGGTTTAGTGTTAAGGAGGTAGCGGTAATGAATCCTGCTGAATTGAAGGCCGTTGTCGAGTATATGGAAAGCGAACGGGGCGTTGAGCGCGAGGTAATCATTCGTGCGATCGAGTCGGCTCTGCAGAGCGTTGCAGAAAAAACGGGTTTAGATGATGACGATGTCCGCATTGTGATCGATCGGGGAACCTTCGAACGCAAAGCCTATCGTAAGCTGTCAGACGGGAGTGAAATTGAAACCACTCCGCCACGCATGGGTCGTATTGCTGCGCAGACCGCTAAGCAGGTCATTATGCAGAAGATCCGTACCGCCGAAAAAGACATCATTTTCGATGAATACAAAGATCGTATTGGCGAAATTATCACGGGAACGGTTACCCGGTTTGATCGTTCGGACGTCATCGTTGAGCTGGAGCACGGTGAAGCGGTTATGCCTTCTAAAGAACGTGTTCCTACTGAAGAGTATGAAATCGGGGAACGAATTCGTGCTCTGATCCTCAATGTGCGCGAGCGTGAGCGCGGTCCGGAAATTGTTCTGTCCCGTAGTCATCCTGATTTTGTTCGCAGTCTGTTTGAAATTGAAGTTTCCGAAATTGCCGATGGCACGATGGATATTAAGGGTGTTGCACGCGAAGCTGGTTTCCGAAGTAAAGTGGCCGTTATTTCCCACGACGAGCGTGTTGACCCGGTTGGTGCCTGTGTTGGTATGCGTGGGATGCGTGTAAAAAATATTGTTCGTGAACTGTCCGGCGAAAAGATTGATATCGTCCGTTGGAGCGAAGATATCCATACTCTGATTACTAACGCACTGGCTCCGGCCCGCCTGAAAAATGTTGAGGCAGACGAGGATACGCAGACGGTTCTTGTAACGGTTGATCCGGATCAGCTTTCGCTGGCGATCGGCAAGCGCGGCCAGAATGCCCGACTAACCTCTAAGTTGACCGGTTGGCGCGTTGATATCCAAAAAGACGAAGAGAGCATGGACTTCGAAGAGCGTGTTGCGGTTGCAGTTTCCAGGCTGGCGTCCATTGATGGCATCGGTAGTAAGTATGCAGAAAAGCTCGTTTTCTCCGGATTTTTGACGTTGGAAGGTATTCTTGCGGCGGAAATGGGCGACCTATCCTCTATTGAAGGAATTTCTCCGGAAGAGGCGAAATCAATTTGGTACGCAGCAGAAGATGAGTACATCAAGGAACATGGTGAGATCACAGAATGATGACAGTACAAGACACAGCTAAAGATGTCGGCGTATCCGTCGAAGAACTGATTGAGATTCTGGGGGATATCGATATTTCGGTTGATGGTCCGGAATCCGAACTGTCCAAGGATCAGATCGTACAGATTTGCGATGAGCTCGGTTATTCTTCGATTGAAGAAGCCCGCGAAGATAATGCGTCGACCGAGGAGGAAACGCCAGCGCCCGTTGCTGCTGAAAAAGCACCGGATACGGAAGAGCCCCCGGTTGAGAGTGAGCCTGAGGCGCCTGTTGCTGAGGATGTTCCAGACGAACTTGAAGCGGACTCTTTTGTGATTGAGCTGAAGAAGCCTAAGGTGGTGGTAAAAGAGTTTGCTGAAATGATGGGCGTGAAGCCCAATCAGGTGATTGCTGAGTTGATGAAGATGAACGTCTTTGCCTCCATCAATGCGGAGATTGACCTGAAGGTAGCTAAACAAATCGGTGAAAAGCATGGCTTTACTGTTCGTAAAGAGGAGAAAAAGAAAGCTCCGCCTCCGCCTCCGAAGTCAGCAATCAAGAGAGCGGCGGTCAAAAAGATGCAGGAAAGTCTGGATACCCCGGATGAACTACTTCCGCGACCGCCAGTGGTTACCTTTATGGGTCATGTTGACCATGGAAAAACATCATTGCTCGACAAAGTTCGTAATACGCACGTGGTGACCGGGGAGTCCGGAGGAATTACACAGCACATTGGCGCTTACACGGTAGAGTTGAACGACAATAAAATTACATTCTTGGACACTCCAGGCCATGCCGCTTTTACAGCGATGCGAGCCCGCGGTGCTAATCTGACTGATGTTGCGGTTTTGGTGGTGGCGGCAGACGACGGCGTAATGCCACAGACGCTTGAGGCGCTTCGGCATGCGAAGGCAGCCGGCGTGAGTATTATTATTGCTATGAATAAGATGGATCTGCGCTCCGCAAATCCTGACCGCCTGAAGCAACAGCTACAGGAAAATGATGTGATGGTTGAAGATTGGGGCGGTGATATTGGCTGTATTCCGGTTAGTGCGGCAACGGGTGAAGGCATTGATGGATTGCTTGAGCGCATTCTTCTTGAAGCGGAAATGATGGAGCTTAAAGCTAATCCGAATAAGCCGGCGACGGGATATGTTGTTGAAGCTCAGATGGAGCCGGGCATGGGGCCGACGGCAAGTGTGCTTGTGAAGAGCGGAACGCTTAAAGTTGGTGACAGTGTAATCTGTGGAAAATACTGGGGCCGCATCAAAGCTTTGATTTCTGATCAGGGTAAAAAGATCCGCTCTGCCGGACCGTCTACTGCTGTAAAAATTCTCGGGCTGACCAATGTGCCTGGTGCGGGGGATGAGTTCCAGGTCATGTCAAGCGACAAGGAAGCCAAGTCAATTTCAGAAGAGATGCAGGCAGAAGAGCGTACGACACAGCTTCAAGGCGGGGCGGCGGCTCCGAAGAAAATGTCGCTTGACGATCTTTTTGGTGCAGCAGATACGGATGAGAAGAAAGAACTCAAGGTAATCATCAAGGCGGATGTACAGGGTTCTGTTGAAGCTATTGCGCATTCTCTCAGTGGGATTAAGAGCGATAAGGTTGAGATTAATATTATCTCTAACGATGTCGGTAATGTGACTGTGAACGATGTAATGTTGGCCAGTGCCTCAGATGCCATTATTCTCGGGTTCCATACCGGAAAGGAAAACGGAACCAATGCTGCTGCCAAGCGCGAGGGTGTTGAGATCCGTCTTTACAGCATCATCTACGAACTGTTGGAAGATGTTGAAAGTGCTATGAAGGGACTGCTGGAACCTGAGCTGCGAGAGCAGGTTATTGGTGAGGCGGAAATCCGTGAAGTGTTCGATCTGAGTAGAAAGAGCAAGATTGCCGGATGCATGGTGATGAGCGGACGCGTTACCGCGAAGGCGAGCATTCGTATCAAGCGTGGGCGCGATATTCTATTCGAAGGTCTGATTGGTTCGCTCAAGCGTTTTCAGAGTGATGCTGCAGAGGTTCGTCAAGGGCAGGAGTGCGGCATTCGTCCGGAGAACTTCACGAATTTTGACGTTGGAGATACGATTGAGGCGTATACCGTTGAAAAAATTACTCAGGAATTATAAGCAGGGCTCATAGACTTGTGTGAACAAACCGCCTGAAACTCAGGCGGTTTTTTTTGTTTCTATCTTCGGCGACGCAGCTTTCAGTTGGCTTGTAAAAAGTTCTTGTTACAAGTCTATATGCTACATACGTTTTTATATTTCAAACAGGTTGCATAAAATTCTAAGACTCTTTATAAATGTTATTTATTAGGGCAGTTGTTAATAGAGCGTACAGTGATTGAATGCCCGTTTGAGCTTTTGAAGAAAAAGAGAAAATCTGTCAGGAGCAAAAAAAAGGAGGCTACAATGGCAGCTAAAAAGAAGGCAGCAAAGAAGGTACCGGCAAAGAAAAAAGTCGTTGCCAAAAAAGCATCACCCAAAAAGAAGGCTGTAGCGAAGAAAGCTCCTGCTAAGAAAAAGGCTGTAGCGAAAAAAGCGCCTGCCGCGAAGAAAGCGCCTGCCAAGAAAAAGGCTGTAGCGAAGAAGGTGGCGAAAAAGAAATAAGAGTACCTTGTTTCAATGCTAGAGAACGCCCTGTATCTGCGGGGCGTTTTTTATTGTTCGGCGTTGGCCTTTGAGGCTATCTTCTGCGCAACTTAGGAAGGATTAGACGGGATGAGATGTCCGAAATGCGAAGGTAGAGAAAATCGGGTGATTGACAGTCGTGAGGTTCGTAATGGGGATGCAATTCGTCGCCGTCGAGTCTGTGTCGAATGCGGGCATCGGTTTACCACCTACGAAGAGATTCAACGAGCCCAGCTGCAGGTCACAAAGCGTGATGAACGTCGGGAAGAGCTTTCTCGGGAAAAGCTCGTGAAGAGTTTAAACATTGCCTGTCGAAAGCGCCAGATCAGTGTTGATCAGATTGAACGGGTCGCCGACGCCATTCTTATGGAGGCTGAGTTGGAATTTGAAAAAGAGATTCCAAGCATTATCTTGGGCAAGAAGGTTATGTCTGCGCTTGAAAACCTCGATGAAGTGGCTTACATCCGTTATGCATCCGTCTATCGTCGATTCCGCGATGCCGGCCAGTTTATGAACGAGGTTGAGCGCCTCATTGGTCGCGAATGATTCCGATATCGGTCAGTGCCGATCAGCAGGTGGAAGAGTCATGGCGGAACCATCTGCGGGAAATCTTTCATTCACTGGATATTCCCCCCGGACACCTGGCAGACAGTATTGCAGCAAGTGTGGCGATGTATTGTCGGGAGTTTTGTTCGCATGGGGTTCAGCACTCTGACTTGATGCTTTTGGTTGCTCGGGCATTCTGTTCGGTTAGTGAGCAGGCCGCCGCTGAGCGCATATTAAAATCCATGCAACCACACGGTCGGCATGTTGAGCGGTGGTTGGAAATCCTCTCGGAGTTGCATCATTTTCCTGCGCTTCTTCCTTATTTTTCGCTGGGCATTATTCGGCCGGCAGATTGGGTGGGGGCTCAGTTGGATCGAATGTGGATACTTGATTTTGAGCGACTGCAGTTATCAGAGTCTGAGCGACATGAAATGGTGCTATATCGTTCTGTTCGGACCATTGTTGAGCATATGTTTATGTTTTGGGATAGTACTGCCGGTGAAGGAGTCCTCGGACTGAAAGGGCTAGCCACTTTAAAGGTGAGTGAGAATAAGCGATCAGGGTATACGCTGACGACAGCAGAGGATTTGCTTAAATATGTTTCCGGCCTGTTTAGGCAACGGCAGGATTTGCATGGATGGAGCGCTGTGCCCACTCTTTTAAACCTTGAATTATAACAGGACTAAACCATGATCGGATCGTTCAATGACATGGAGAAAAAACGGGAAAAGTTGAGACAGGAGCGTCCGGATGTCAGCTTTTCACACCCCCTTTTTAAATCCATCTGGTTT
>DATCZD010000050.1:0-25405 GCA_036526075.1 Pontiella sp.
AAATGGCAGATTCGGCACTAGAAGGTGGTCAGGCTTTAATACGTTGCCTGGAAAATGAGGGAGTAGAGTATATTTTTGGATACTCCGGCGGAGCGGCAATTCCGATTTTTGATGCACTGATTACCACAAACACAAAGATTAAGTTTGTTTTAGTTCGTCACGAGCAGGGTGCTGCCCATATGGCTGATGGCTATGCACGGGCTACTGGAAAGCCGGCTGTTGTTTTAGTGACTAGTGGACCGGGAGCAACCAATGCGCTGACCGGTATTATGACCGCGCAGATGGATTCGGTTCCGATGATTCTGGTTACAGGGCAGTCGGTTTCTTGGATGCTTGGCAAGGATGCTTTTCAGGAGGCAGATATTTTCGGTATCACCATGCCAGTGGTTAAGCATTCTTATCTGGTAAGAAAGACGAATGATATTCCACGGATTGTGCGGGAAGCTTTCCATATCTCCATCACAGGTCGCCCGGGTGCTGTACTTATTGATATTCCGAAAGATATCAGTGCCGGACCGTGCACGGCAGACCTGCATGCTGAAATGGATCTGCCTGGGTATAAGGTCGATAGATCAGTTAACAATGACATAGTTCTGGAGATAGCAGAAGCATTGGCAAAATCAAAGCGACCTTTGATTCTGGCTGGCCATGGCGCCATGATTTCCGGAGCCGATGAGAGTCTTAGGGCTCTGGCAGAAAAAGCTCAGATTCCAATCACTACAACTTTGCTGGGAAAAGGTGTGTTCCCGGAAACACATGATCTTGCGCTTGGCATGGTGGGAATGCACGGAACAGCGTATGCCAACAAAGCTATCTGTGAGTGTGACCTATTGCTTAATATCGGGTCGCGGTTTGATGATCGAATTCTCGGTAAGCCGGATCAGTTCTGCAAAGATGCAACCATTATCCACATTGATATTGATGCGTCGGAGGTTGGAAAAATGATTCAACCGCAGATTGCATGTGTTGCCGATGCGAAGGCGACTCTTGATGAGCTGATTAAGCATGTGCCGGTATTGGATACCAGATTATGGCGCAAGAAATTAGATGAATATAAGATCAAATACCCGCTTAAGTTTAAGCGTCAGGGTGGTTTGAAAATGCAGCATATCATAGACGAGTTTTATAAGCTGACAGATGGGAAGGCCTGTGTAGCGACCGATGTTGGTCAGCATCAAATGTGGGCAGCTCAGTTTTATAAATGTGATAGTCGCTATAACTGGCTCAGTTCTGGAGGGGCCGGCACTATGGGGGTTGGCCTGCCGTACAGCATTGGGGCGGCCTTTGGCCGTCCGAATGATATTCACGTCTGTTTCGTGGGTGACGGTGGATTCCAAATGACATTCTTTGAGCTAGCCACAGCGGCTCTGCACAAACTTCCGATCAAGATAGTGGTTCTGAACAATCATTATCTTGGGATGGTTCGCCAGTGGCAGGAGCTGTTCTATGATGACCGAAAGAGTGGTGTGGACCTAGAAGGGAATCCGGACTTCGTCAAGTTGGCGGAATCGTTCGGAATCAAGGGTTTCAACCTCCGCCGACCAGGCGATGTAAAGCGTGTTCTGCAGAATGCACTTGATTATAACGAGGGTCCTTGTCTGATTAACTGCGAAGTAGAGAAAACCGATAATGTTTTTCCGATGATTCCAGCTGGGGCTGCTCTTGAGGATATGCTCATTGATCCGCCGAATAGAAAATTGGAAAAACCGACTGGATCAACTTAATCGAAGGAGATTTTCCATGCTGAATTCAGATAAGAATATGCACACATTAAGTGTTTACGTAGCCAATAGGCCTGGAGCATTGGCTCGTATTGCTCAGGTTTTCTCCCGTCGCGGATTTAACATTGAGTCGTTGGTGGTTTCTCCGGCAGTGGATGGTCATTTTTCTCGGATGACGATCAGTTGTAGCGGTGCTATAGATGGCCTTGATCAGATCATCAAGCAGGTCTCCAAGCTGATTGATGTGCTACACTGCATCGATCACACGTATGATGAATCCGTCATGAAAGAGATGGGTCTGATCAAGATAGCCGTTAAGAGTGACGGACGTTCTGAGGCACTGCAGATTGCCGAACATTATGGCTGTAAAACAGTCGACCTTACTCCGGAGTCTATGATCCTTCAGGTGGTTGGAAGCCCGGATAAAATTGATGCACTCGAAGAGATGCTGGCTAAGTTTCGCATTATTGAGTTAGTGCGTACTGGTAAGGTTGTTATGAGCCGTGGCCATGAAATGACTTAAGAGACTATTTAGTTCATGCAGGTGTGGGGTTTATTCCTTCCCCTGAACGTTTTTCATAAGCACTTCGGCACTGGTGGTGTGGTAACGCTCATCCACCCCTTTGTTAGTGGGGCATCCGACAATGCGGATAAGCTCTTTCATAAGATATTTGAGGTGCTCACCGCTATTAGCGGCAAGATTCAGCATATCTTGCTGATCTGTGGTTACATCGCCCACAAATCCGCTTAACAACATTTCCAAAGAGGCGTTGATGGCAGTTAACGGCTGCATCAGCTCCTGAGCGACCTCTGAGAGGGCGGCTAATAGTTCACTTTGGCTCATGTTGGCTCCATCGCCGCCAATGGAGCCTTGTTCATCCTCCTGCAGGTGCTGAGAAAGAAGCTCTAGTTTGTCTTTAGTATTGTTACTGCTATCATCGATATTTTCAGAGGCTTGGCCAAGAAGTTCTTTCATTTCAGGGCCGGAGGCGTTCTCTGACTTCATCAATTTTTCAAGTCGCTCAAACACAGAGGCGAGAGTGTTTAGACTAGAAGCTGAGGGATCATTGGGGTTCTGAGTGGCGGCCCGACGGCTTTCGATCACAATTTTTCTCCACTCGGATTCTGGGAAATCGGTTTGTGAGAGGAGGACCTTAGCTGCGTCCGTTCCGTGTTCATGAACAAAATTCTGCAGTTCCTGTTGGTCCTGCTTAATAGCATCACGATGCTCCATGTAGTGCATTGCCGCCATTTCAAACCCGATATTTTCATCCATTTCACGAATGGCCTGCACGATCTGGCGGTCGAGTTCTGGGTCTGCATCTCCGGTAAGCGAACGCATTTTTTCAAGAAGATTTTCCTCTAGCAGGAGAAGAGACTTGCGCAGATCAGCTTTCCCAGCTGAGTCTTGAAAGGTTGGCTGTTTTCGGATTCCGTCAAAAGTACGTCGCAAGCAACCTAAAACAATATCGCCTAAGGATTCTCCGGAAATATTTGATGTCGCTTGTCGGATTGAAACCGACTCCATGATCATTTTTCCTAGTCTAGCTGGATCAGAGGCCAATTCTGCCAGATCGGAATCAATGTCGACATCTTCCAGGTCAATATCACCCTTTAGAAAGGCGAAAATCTGGTCGATATGAACGTCGTTTCCTCCCTGAGACCCGCCATCAGGATCTTCCTCATCGTCGAGAACTAGGACGCCGTCTCCCATATTGCCGATGTCATTCAAATTAGCCACAGCTTCATTCTCATGCACTGCCTCTAAGTGAAAGCTTTCAGAGGTGATGTGCGAGAGATCCGATTTTTTCAGACCACTCTGGAAGCTTTCGGATTCTTTACAGGCCAGCAGGGTGGCCAATTGCAGAAGTTCAGGTTTGCAGATACCTTTTTCCAGTTTTAGCCCGGTAATCTGTAGAAGAGTCAGGCGCCGTTCCAGCGATTTTAATAGCGTTCCGTTGATTGTTGCAGGCACTTCATCAATAGTCAAAGTTCCGTTGAAAGATCCGATGTTAACCTTTTTTCGCTCCTTAAAAAGCAAGGTCATGGATTCCATGCAGTGATCCGCTGCCAACTGAATTGCCGGGTGTGTTTCTCCATAGGTGGAGATAATATTGATCGTTCGGCTCAGCTCAGTCAGAGCCTGAAATAGCAGTTTATTCCCGTCAGTATTGGCTTGTTCGTTGGAGCCCATCTTCACCCTTTCAAATAAAAGTTATTATAAAAGCATGAAATGTGCCGTCAAATTGCATTAAGTGAAAAATGATCAAATTTGTCTGGGTTTTGAGTTGAGAATGGCCGTCTGTATCTAAATAGAGTGAAAAATTGTCAGTTTTGATAGGGTTAGCGCCGGTTTCTTTGGGCAGAACTGCGAAAATCGGGTTGTAAGTTAGGTTTTTCGTTCCAGAATCAGCCCACTTCGGGCCGGAATATAGATCTTGATCTGCGGTTCGTTGTTTTTGCCCTCTAGCGAGTGAAAAATCTGTTCTCCTTCAACAATTCCATGGCCGCCAAATCGGGGGTCATCGGTACTTAGAATAACTCGGTATTCTCCGGCAGGAACTGTGATTAGATAATCCGTGAAGGATTTTGAGTGGTGGAAATTGAGGCAGAAGACCAGCCCTTCGCGTTCGAAGGCTAAGAACTTATCGCCCTCATTGATGAGGCACTGTTGGGCCGGGTTGTGGCCGAGAATGTTCCGGTCTCGAGCTAGACTCACCAGCTCTTGATCAAAATCGGCAAGAAAATGGAATTGCAGATTCGGGTCATCCCGAAGATGCCACTGACGGCGTGCGTGCTGATAGGACCAGTTATTGCCCTCTCGAGGGAAGTCGATCCACTCCGGGTGGCCGAATTCATTACCCATAAAATTGAGATATCCATGTCCGGCACTTCCTAGGGTGACCATACGGGCCATCTTGTGCAGGGCGAGGCCGCGGTCGACTGTCAGGTTTTTTACACCCACGTGCATGTTGTAATACATTTCCTGATCGATCAGCTCAAAGATAAAGGTTTTTCCGCCGACCAGGGCCTGGTCATGCGACTCAACATAGCTGATTACCTGCTCATCTTTCCGGTGGCTAGTAAGTTCGTGGTAGAGCCAGCCGATATTCCAGTCATCGTCCTGAATATCGTTGGCGAGCTTGAACCAACAGTCCGGTGCACCCATCGCTAATCGATAATCGAACCCGCATCCGCCTTCTTTAAGATCGGCACCGAGGCCGGGCATGCCGGATACGTCCTCTGCAATGGTTATTGCATTGGGTCGTATTTCATGAATCAGTTTATTTGATAGGGCTAGATAGGCGTAGGCATCCAGGTCTAGTGACCCGTCAAAGTAGCTAGCATAGTCGCCAAAGGTGGTGCCTAGGCCGCGATGGTGATACAGCATGCTGGTGACGCCATCGAAACGGTATCCGTCAAAATTAAATTCATCAATCCAGTATCGGGCATTTGATAGAAGAAAGTGCAGAACCTCAGGTTTGCCATAGTCAAAGCAACGGGAATCCCAGGCCTCATGGTCCCCGCGGTCGCCACCGTGGAAATATTGATAGAGTGTTCCGTCAAAGCGGGAGATTCCTTCCTCCTCGTTTTTAACTGCATGGGAGTGGACGAGATCCATTATTACTGCCAGCCCGGCTTCGTGACAGGCATCCACCAGTTCTTTCAGCTCCTCCGGGGTTCCGAATCGGGAGGATGCAGCAAAAAAGTTGGAGACGTGATATCCAAAGGACCCGTAGTAGGGGTGCTCCATGATGCCCATAAACTGGACGGTGTTGTAGCCCATTTTGATAATACGCGGCAGAATATTTTCTTTATATTCTAAGTAGGAGCCCACCTTTCCCTCTTCTAGGGCCATGCCAATGTGGGATTCATAAATCAGCGGGGCTTCGATTGGCTTTGCCGGCTCCGGGAAGTGCCATTCATACTGCGTTTCTGGATTCCATACCTGTGCGGTAAAGATGTGGGTCTGCGGGTCCTGTACTGCCCGTCGGGTATAGGCTGGGAGTCGCTCACCTTCTCCGCCGGGCCAATACATCTTGAGCTTGTAGAGATCGCCGTGTTTCACCTTTTCCTCCGGAAGGTAGATTTCCCACACGCCGGGTCCATCGCCATAATGAAGGGCAAACTCATCCCATTGTTCCCAGTTGGAAAAATCGCCCACGAGATAGATCGCAGTGGCGTTGGGTGCCCATTCGCGGAAAACCCATTGTCCGTCGCGAAAGTGAAGTCCATAATATTCATGAGCATTGGAAAAATCATCAAGCGTCATGTCGCCGCCGGTCAGATGTTTCTCCATATATTGGACGTGGTCGGCCCGGCGTTGGAGTTGATCTTTATAGGGCTCTAGCCATGGGTCATCGGATAGTTTGGCGAGCTTGGGATTTCTCATAATTAAACCTATTTAGCCTTCTCAAAAACTTCATCTACCAATGGCCTATGGAGCATTTTCTGATAAATATCAATATAAGCCTGTGCTGTGACCTCATGATTAAATCGATCGTTACTTTCCTGCATAATCCGGCCGATATGGGTTCCGCGGGTATGTACATCGAGATTGTAGAACTCCATTGCCTGATCAATGGCCCATGCCAGCCCATTCGAATCATATGTATCGAACAGAAACCCGTTTCCGCTGTTGTTTTCAATGTTAAGGTGGCTGACGGAGTCGTGCAATCCGCCGGTATTGCGGACAATTGGAAGCGATCCATAGATTGAGGCCGTCATTTGAGGAAGTCCACAAGGCTCAAAAAGGGACGGCATAAGCATGAAGTCAGATGCGGCAAAGCCAATGTGTGAAAGTTGCTCATCAAAGTCGCAGACCGCCACACGGTTGTAGAGATTATGTTGGCTCACAATATCATGGAAGATCTTTTGGTAAGCACCGTTCGCCACAAAAACTACTTGAAGCCCCCTGTCCCAGTATTTTTCAACGGTGTGATAAAGGATTTCGGCCAGAAGTTGGCACCCCTTCTGAACGGGGTCTAGGCGTGACGGCCAGAACAGCATAGGAGCATCTGGATTAACTTCCAGCCCCAGACGTTGTTGCAGGTAAGTCTTATTGTTACGTTTGGCATCAAAGTGGTCAGCGGGGCCATATTGTTGTTCCAGTAGCTTGTCGGTTTCCGGATTGCATGCGACATCAGGTGAGTTAAGGATACCACTGGCGCACCCTGCATGATATTTACACGCTACTTCCCACTGAATGTTACCGGGGACAAAGCTATGCTTATTCTCGACAATTTCCCTCATGAAGGTTGGGCTGACGGTATTGATAAAGTGCGAAGCAAAAATGCCACTGCACAGGAAATCTACGGGATTGTTGTCGCGCGCCTCAAAATAGTTGGCCGAAGGCCAGGCATAAAAGAGGTTACTCCAGAACTCTGCTGCATCAATGCCGCGATCCTCAATATGGGCTAACGTGGCCTTTACAGTATGGATGTTATGGAAGGTAAAGAGGCTGGGGATGCCGAGCATACGGGCCTCGGCTGGGATAAGTCCCGTCATCCAGTCATTACAGTGGATCAGGTCCGGTTTCACGGTTGGAATAATATTGTTGATCACTTCGCGCTGAAACGCCAAGGCAATCTTCATATCAGTCTCTTCTGAATTGCTGTAAACTCGGTCCTGATAATAGAAGATGCGATCTTCAGCCAGATGAATCCGGTCATCAGGAAGTTTGCTCTTGTAAATCAGGAGCTCGTCATCGATGAATCCGCCGATATCGACATGAAACATTTTACGGTAGTGGGGCAGGGCAACATGAACATCGGCTCCCTGTTCGTACAGGGCGGATACTAGCGACGCTGAAACATCGGCCAATCCACCCGCTTTAGCCGAAAGCTTGTTTGTCATATTGCCCATGCCATTGGGCAGATAAGTAATCTCGGGGGTGACGATCAGAATTCGTGGTGACTTCTGTCGTTTCTTTTTTGCCTTTGTTTTGGCTGCCATGTGTTAACTTTCTCTTTGATCCCGTAATAGCCTGATGAAATCTGACGAAGCCTGTTCTGGCAAGAATATAGTGGTTAAAAGGGTTGATGAGGTGTGAGTTTTTGTTCACCTAGATTTTGTTAATTTAATTCTGTCTTAAAGTATTCCTGTATTTTGTGGGAGTCGTCCATAGTTCAGAATGAGAGTTTATTTCTTGATCTGGACCGTTTTATTTATCGAGAGAGGGTTTCTTGCCGTTCTGGACTATAAGATATGTTGAATTTTCCCTGTGGTAAGAATTACTCTTTAAATATCTCGATTGGTAGGGGGGAGGTTCGCTTTACTGCGGCGTATTATGTTTATCGATACACATGTACATTTTGACCGGTTTATAAAAGACGGAACTTTTGATCAGTTGTTGACTGATGCAAAAAAGGCCAATGTTCAGGAAATGGTGGCAATCGGCGGAACAGCGGAGGCCAATGCCCTTTCATTTAGGTTGGCGGAAGAGCATCCGGGGACTATTTTTGGTTGTGCGGGTTATGATCGTGATGAAGCGGTGAAAAGTCCCGATTTTTCGGTTCTGCGTGAGCTAGTGGCCAATCCGTTGGTGAAGGCGGTCGGTGAAACCGGTCTCGATTATTACTATACGGCTGAAACCGCTACGGAACAGAAAAAGCTCTTTTCCGAAAATCTGATGTTAGCCCTGGAATTTAAAAAGCCGGTGGTGGTTCATTCGCGGGATTCCGATGAGGATACGGTAGCGATGCTTGCGGATTATGCCAAGGCTTGGAAGGGGGATGTTTCCCGTCTGGGAGTACTGCATTGCTTTACCCGTGATAAAACCTTTGCCCGCCAGGTTCTTGATCTAGGTCTAATGATCAGCTTCAGTGGAATTGTTACCTTTGCCAATGCCGATTCGTTGCGTGAGGTCGCAAAATATGTACCGGATGACCGGATTTTGATCGAAACGGATTCCCCTTATCTAGCGCCGGTTCCAATGCGCGGCAACCGCTGTGAACCATCTTATGTTGTTCATACAGCTAAACAGCTTGCGGAATTAAGGGTGTGTTCGCTAGAATCCATCGCGAATTTAACAGCACTGAATGCGCGCACCCTTTTTGCGCTATAATCAGGGGGAAATGATGAGATTTTTTTTAGTATTACTGGCCGTCGCAACGATGGCATCTGCTCAGACCAACGAAGTGATAAAAGTAAAAGTGGTTGGTGACCGCGTTAGCTTACGGGCCGAGCCGGGGCTGGATGGGCATATTTTGGATCGGGCCATGAGTGGCGATGAATTGATCTTTTTTGAGAAGACCAACGAGTGGGTGGCTATTCAGGCGCCCGATACCCTTGATTTCTGGGTTGCGGCTGAATACATCACCAATGGGGTCGTCTTACCGGCCAAGCTGAATGTCCGTTCTGGTCCCAGTACCAACTATGAAGTGATGGCGGTGTTAAATCAGGGCGATGCCGTTGCAGAGCGTGGGGAGTTTAAAAGCTGGCTTAAGATTGCGCCTCCGTCTGGAAGTCGCGTTTGGATTAGCGAGGATTATATTGAAGAGATCGAACTGCCGAAGCCGGTTGAAGAACCTGAACCCGCTCCCGAATTCGAACCAGTGGTTAAAGATGAGCCGGAAGAAAAACTTCCACCATTGATTCTTGAGCTGGATCAAAGCAAGCCGCAGGGTGAGTTGACGGAGATTCATGGGGTCTTACGTCGAGCCAATCCTGGGTTGTATAAACTTGTACTGATTGATGGTAGATTTGAGGAAACCATCTGTCTGGTGCGCGGCAACGAGTCTCAGCTGGAAAAGATGCTGAACCGGACCCTGCTGATAAAGGGTCCGCAATATTGGGCCAAAGGGGTTGAATGGCCTGTTATTCAGCCGGAAAAGATTCATTTGGATCCGATTCTTTTCGAATAATCACCGCGATGAAGCGGTTATTGGATATATTTTATCCTCGCAACTGTATCGGCTGCGGATTTTCTGAGCCGGAAGCATTTCGCTATTTTTGTTGGGATTGCTGGTCAGATTGTACAAAAATCGAAGTGCCTTTCTGTCGTCTTTGCGGAGATCCAGTAGTAGGGACGATTGAGCACGATTATACCTGTTATTCCTGTTCTGCAGAAGTACCCGCTTTTGATAGCGCCCGTTCCGCCACCCGTTATGACGGGGTGGTAGGCGAAGCGCTACGTCAGCTAAAGTATGAAAAAGCACTATGGTTGGTTCCGGATCTTGCAGAGCTTTTAGCGAAGAGCCTAAAGGCAGAGTATCCGGATCAACCATTTGATTGGGTGGTTCCTGTTCCGCTCCATCATGTGCGTCGGAGGGAGCGGGGATACAACCAATCGGCCTTGCTGGGCGAGGAACTGGGTCGGCGAATTCAGTGTAAATTTATGCCCAGAGCGCTCCGGCGAATTCGAGCGACCATCACGCAAACAAATTTGACAGCACCCCAGCGGCTTAGTAATGTCAATGGCGCTTTTGAGTATGGAAAGGCAAAGCGACTCGCAGGCAAACGTGTTTTGCTAATTGATGATGTGATGACCACGGGTGCAACCGTAAATGCCTGTGCAAAGGCCCTGAAAAAAGGGGGCGCGCTGTCAGTATGTGTGTTGACAGTGGCGCGTGGTTAAGGAGAGGACTTAAAAATGGCTTTGTTTCGCGATAAAAAGAAAAACTATTCCACCGTCACTTTAAAAAAGAAGAGCGATGTACCAGATGGTCTTTGGATGAAATGTCCGTCCTGTGGCGAAATCGTTTACAGAGATGAAGTGGCTGCCAATTTCGAGGTTTGTATAAAGTGCGACCATCATTTCGCTCTGCCGCGTCAAGCGCGGATCAATATGCTCTCCGATGAGGGCACTTTTGAGGAGTGGGCTGGCAACATTAAGTCAGTAGATACACTCGGCTTTACCGGCAAGCATTCCTATGTTGATAAGCTTGAGGCAAATCAGAAAAAATCCGGTTGGGATGATGCCGTTACTGTGGGAGGGTGTAAGCTCAACGGCCGCGACATAGGTCTAGGTGTGATGGATTTTTCTTTCCTCGGTGCCAGCATGGGCAGTGTGGTCGGTGAACGTGTAACTTATCTTATTGAGCGCAGCACAAAGGAAGGTCGTCCGGTTTTGCTAGTCTGTGCGTCTGGTGGTGCCCGTATGTATGAGGGGCTTCTCAGTCTAATGCAGATGGCTAAAACGAGCGCAGCCTTGGCGCGCCATGCTGAAGTCGGTCTTCCTTATATTCCGATTCTGACAAATCCAACTATGGCCGGAGTGATGGCCAGTTTTGCCACACTCGGTGATCTGATTGTTGCTGAGCCGGAGGCGTTGATTGGTTTTGCTGGTCCGCGTGTGATTAAGGAAACTACACAACAGGATCTTCCGGAAGGGTTCCAACGCTCCGAGTTTCTGCAAAAGCACGGTCTAATTGATAAGGTTATTCCACGTAAGGAGCTTCGTGATCAGATGACCCTTATTCTTGAATATCTCTGCGATAAATAAACTATTGCGGGCGGAATGTCTGCAAATATAGGGCAGGCTTATCAGCCTGCCCTTTCTTGTCTATGAAAAAAAACTCTTCAGTTGAAGCGTTGTTTAAACGTACGACGGCCGGAATCAAGCCAGGACTTGAAGTGATTGAGGCCTTGCTAGAGATGCTCGGAAATCCGCATCATAAACTAGCGGTTATTCATGTGGCGGGGACGAATGGTAAAGGCTCCGTTTGTTCTATGCTCGAGTCCGTGCTGAGGGCTTCTGGGCTAAAGACCGGGCTCTACACTTCTCCGCACTTAGTGGACTTTTCGGAGCGCTTTCGGATTAATGGAGAACAGATTCCTCGAAATCTGCTGAATGACTATATTGGCACGATGGAAGAAAAAGCAGATGCGGTGGAGAGAGCAACCGGACTTCGGGGTGCGACTTTTTTTGAGATCTCTACAGCGATTGCCTTTCAGTATTTTGCTGATACAGGAGTAGATATTGCCATCATTGAAACGGGTATGGGTGGACGTTGGGATGCTACAAATGTTGTGATTCCGTTGCTTTCTGTCATTACGCATATCGATATCGACCATACTCATTTTCTCGGTGACACCATTGAGGCCATCGCCAACGAAAAAGCTGGGATTATCAAGCCTGGCCGACCGGTGATTTCTGCTCCACAGGCCGACGCAGCTATGGCCGTTCTGTATCAGCAAAGTGAACTGGTGATCTGTTCTTCTGAAGTGGTTTCGGTCGTGCGGTGCGCTATGCCGCAAACCCTGAAAATCGAAACACATTCGCGCCGTCTGCCGCCTATACAGCTACCGCTTCTTGGAGAATGTCAGAGGGAAAATTGTGCGGTGGCTGTAGCAACGCTTGAAGTGCTTGCGGATCTTATTAACTTTGATCCTAACTTCAAGGAGGGTCTGGAGTCCGTGCAGTGGGGCGCCCGATTTCAGACTTTGTCTGATAATCCGTTAGTAATTATAGATGGCGCTCATAATCCATCTGCCGGGCGGGCATTGGCCAAAACGCTGAAGGAACTCTATCCAAAGCACCAGATCGGTTTTATTTTCGGGTTTCTTGATGACAAAGATTCAGTTTCGTTTTTGCGAGAGATTAAGCCGTTGGTTTCGACAGCATGGACCATCTCTATTGAAGCTCCACGCGGTGTGTCAGCCGAGGAATCTTCTATTCAGTGTGGAGTTGCTGGCATTGACGCTAATCCTTGCAGCGCTTCTGATGCCTGGAAATCGGCCATCCACTGGGCCTCTAAGCCTGACCGACTGGTTATCATTACTGGCTCACTCTATCTGACACAAATGCTGAAAGAGGAAATAGGTTAAACTAGGGGCCAGTTAGCAGCATTGGTCATCAGGATATTGAGGCAGTTGATTCCCGCTTCCGAGTCATTGAGACAGGGAATTACACGGAATGATTCTCCTCCGGCTTCCATAAAGAGTTCTCGACCGCGGATTTCAATCTCTTCAAGCGTTTCCAGACAGTCGCAGAAAAAGGCGGGGCAGACAACAACCAGATTTTTTTTACCGTTAAGAGGGAGTGTGCGCAACATTTCCTCGGTGTAGGGTTCCATCCATTTATCCCGTCCAAGACGGGATTGGAAGGAAACACTGTATTGCCCTTCTTTAATGCTGGCCGCCTCCACGATTTCTCGGGTAGTGGACAGGCATTGGTAGCGATAACAGGTGTCATGGGCAATGGATGCTTCATGACAACATTCTGCTGACGACATGCAGTGGTGGCCTGTTGGATCTGTTTTTTTAAGATGTCGTAGCGGAAGCCCGTGATAACTGAAGAGAATGTGCTCTTCAGTGCCTTTTAATGCATTAGCCAGAGGCTGGATATAGGTCGGCTCTTTGTAGAATGGGGGGACGATTCGCAGGGGTGCTCGTCCCTTTAGAGCCTTTTTCACTCCGGCTAGGCAGGACCCAACCGTGGACATGGCATATTGAGGAAACATCGGAAGCAGGCAGATCTCCTCTGCACCTGCAGAGAGCAGTTTTTCAAGCGCATTCTTGAAGGAGGGGGTTCCATAGGCCATTCCGAGTTCGATCGGCTCGTTGTATTTGGACTGCAGTGCATGGGTTAGTTGGGAGCAATAATGAACAAGCGGAGAACCTTTGTCAGTCCAGATAGAGGCGTAGGCCTTTGCCGATTCCGCTGGGCGGCGCGGCAAGATTAAACCTTTTACCAGCAGATATCGTAAGGGCTTTGGTAGATCTATCACATAAGGGTCCATCAGGAATTCCCCAAGATAGGAGTGCAGAGCAGTTTCTGTAGGGGCGTCCGGGGATCCGGTGTTCATTAGTAAAAAACCACGTTTCATGAGGAGATCCTTTCTGCAACATTGATTCCTGACAGAATAGAGTTTGCAACGGAAATTCCGTCACGGTAGTGACCAATAAAGTGAATGCCGGCATAGTCAGCTTCAATCTGTTCCATGTGGTTCAGATATTTTTCATATCCAATGACATATTGAGGGATGGCCTGCGGATAGACACTTATTCGTTTATACCGAGGCGCTCCTTTAAGGCCGAGTAGATCACGGAGGTTGGTCAGGACTTCGGAAAGTATTTCATCTTCATTCAGTAGTGCCCGCTCGGGGGATTTTGATCCACCAATAAATATTGTTAATAATGTCATCCCCGGCGGAGCTCGGTCAGGGAAAATGGATGATGGGAAAAGGGCGCCGAGTGAAAAGAGCTTTTCTATTTTCGGGATCAGCATGCCGAATCCGTTTAGCGGATGTGTAAATTGATTAAGATCAAATCCGAGCGAGACACTGGTGACCGGGGGGTAGTAAATATCCGACATGAGCGTAAGGTCGAAGGGCGTTTGTAGCCGGGACATAGCATATGCAGGAATAGCCATAACCACATCGCTGAAGGTTTCTCCGTTAATCAACCATCCTCCATCTGTATGTTGTTGAATACTATCGACAGAGGTGTTGAGTCGGATGGACTGACCCAACTTATAGGCCAGTTGGTTTGGCAGAACTTCCATTCCGTTGTCGAAGGTAAACATCCGAGCATCTTTGGATGCCACTTCTTTCCGCCTCTTTCGTTTCCGTGCTCCCATCAGGGCTCCCTTAATCAGAGAGCCATACTCCTGTTCCAGTGCATAGAGCTTTGGAAATGCATGACAGGTGGAAAGTTTGTCCGGATCGCCAGCGTAGACTCCACTGACAAAGGGGTTAATAGCATAGTCGAGAAACTCCCGACCAAGGCGTCGTACAACAAAGTCAGACAGACTTTCGGTCGGACTGGACTTGCTTGTAATAAACGGTTCGCCCATTAGGCGGATTTTAGCTTTCCCGGAAAAGGCATTTGATTTGAGGAAGGTTATCGGAGAGGTCGGCAAGGCAACCGGCTTTCCATTGCGCACAATAAAGCGGTTATGAGCTTCTGGCTTGGATGGGAGACGGTTGTTCTCCAGCTCGAGGGTTGTGATCAACTTGCTGATATTAGGGTGTGTATCAAGGATAGAGTTCGGTCCGCACTCAACGAGAAATCCATCTTCCCTCACGGTCTTTATGCAACCGCCTACGCGATTGGACGCTTCAAATACGGTGCAATCAATATTTTTTTGTTGCAACTCAAACGCTGCCACAAGCCCCGTAATTCCTGCACCGATAACGGCAATTCTTTTTTCAGTATGCTGCATAAAGCTCATTATCCTGTTAAAAATTAAAAAGGCAATTGAGCACTCTGGATGTTTCGCAACAGATTTTCCATCTCTTTAGCTCAATTTTCACTGCCGGCTTTTCTATAGATAATTACGAGTGCCGAAATGCTGAAGGGGTGTGCTGTAAATAATTTCTACACGTCTGGATGTCGCGAATGCATTGAACAGGCCGTCGGCTTGGATAAATCAATTGGGCTTAACTGCATCGAGCTCTATTTCAAATAGCAGATCGTGTCGACAGACATCCGCGTGTGAAATGACTACAGGAAGTTGCGGCAAATTATTTTCACAACAGTATTTTTCAAGGAGGGGCGCTTCGGTAATATCCTTGAAGTAAGCAATGGCACGGGAGGTATCGCTCCAGTCCATGTTGCGCGATTTCAGGATTTCATGCACGACTTGCATGGTCAGCTCAATCTGTTTCTCACAATTATCCAGATGAACTGTTTTTCCGCCAGGCTCAATGCTGGCAGTGCCGGAAATAGTTAAGAGCCGCGATCCAGGCTGTTCGATCTCAACCGCGCGTGAAAATGAACTTTTGTAGTCGAGTGCCGGGCACTGCAATGGTGACGGCACCGCAAAGATTTTTACATGGTTACTTTTGGGTTTAATTGCCAGAAGGGCACAGACCATCTCTTCGCCCGCAGCAGTTCCTGCGCCGATGCCGGTGCTCGCCGGCACCATTTTTTCAAACACACTGCGCTCGTTGAAGAATTGGGTGCGTACGAGATTGAACTCATCGTACCACTCCAACAGGTCATTTAGGTAGATCCAGGTACGGACAATATCAGTAAATTCCATATTGGCCTGTTTGAGCAGGTTTTCAGTCTTTTCAAAAACCGATTGAGCCTGCTCTTTTCGTCCGAGAGTGAGGTCATCCGCCCGGATATCGCCCAACAGGCAGTAGAGCGCATCGTCGGTTTCATACCAGGTCCCAACCTTGCGCTCACCGTCCATAACAGGATTTAACGTCACGCCGGAGAGAGCAATGAACTGAGTTCCGGTTACTGTTTCTCCGGAGCAGGCATCGCCATGCAACAGTGTGAGCGGCCAGTCCAGCTTGTCAATCGCGGAGACTGCCTGAGGGTAAAAACGGCGGCCTCCAAATAGATATTGGAAGGCAATTGTTGCATTGCGCACTTCCATCTCCTTTGCAACACAGTCAAAGACCTCCTGCATATTCTCTTCGGTGGTCTGAGCAGTAATATGATAGACATTTGCATCGCTCTGAGAAAATTCAACAATGCTCAGGCTATTCTTCTTTTCGTCCATGATCGGCTGCTCTTTCTGTTGATCAACGTAATAGTTTTTCGGAGTGTGCCAAAATCTCTTTTTAAAGGGTAATCAAAAGACGCGCCCTGTTTGTGTTCTTGGACAGGGCGCGTATAATGGTTAAGCACGTTTCGTGCAGGCTAGCAGATGGATGAAGAGTTCATCCTTCTCTGCAGTATTCCTAGAGGGCGATTGGGTCCGCGCCGATCGTTCCTTTGTGATCTTCGATGAATTCATCAGATTCCACATAGGCAAGACGTTCTTCAACCTCTGCAAGGCGCTCTTTGCAACCGAGTTCCTCAACGACAGCCGCATTGTGTTTTTTGTTTATAAAATCCCTCAGGTATTCGATATGATCACGACAGATTGCGGCTTTACGTTGCTGTTTGAGTTTAAGGCGCTCGCCGTACCAGTCACTTACAATCACGTTTTCGCGCTCGAACATACTGCGGATTTCCGGATCACTGACGCTCTTCCCTTCGTAGGATCCTGTGGCCATAATGTGAATCAGGGCTTTTAGCGGCGGGATAAAGCTGTTCACGGAGTCGTCGTCAATGTAACGCTGTGCAATTATTTTTTGTGTTTCAACGATATTGTTAATTCCATCGACATACTCTTCCATGCTCTGAAGTTCTGGCTGAAGCATATCCTTTTCAAATACAGTTTGGGGCACTTCGAAGATTTTCCCGAGAAAGTCGTTTACGAAGGTAGAGGTAATACGGTAGCCGAGACGGCTGGCAAGAACCGGTTTCCCTTCAAATTCGAAGTCCTCGAGTTTTTCAAGCTGGCCCGCAGCAATCATGTTTTTTGGATCGCGTTCATCAATTTTGAGGCGGCACCACAGCTCCGGAATCAGCAGACTGATATCATGGTCAACCTTGTGTTTCTTTCCGATATAACCTGCCGCAGTACTGAAGCCGTTACTTCCAGTCAGGATAAACGACAGCAGAGCATTATTAAGGTCCGCTGTCGCTGGAAGGGCATTGAATGGTCCTTTAGTCAGGGCGCCTTCACTCCCTGCACCGGTTGTGGAGGGTGACTTCCCGGTCAGACTGCAGATAAAGTCCATAAAGAGCTCCGGCAGTTCCTGATAGTGGATCGGACCGTAAACCGCAAGTGGGCGAATTCCCGGCTCAGCGGGATTATTGCGGCGCCCAGGAAGAACGGCGTTGACCGGTGTGAAGAGCGGATCACCTGCTTTGATTTTGCGGAACAGACGGGTGGAAAGAAGCGATAAATATTTCGGCATGCCGTCCACAAGATCAGGGCGGGTTTGTAGATAGCGCGGGTTTTTGGTAGGGGCTCCGTCCACAATGCGCGGGGAGGCAGAGTCAACAAACAGCTGATCTGGGTCTTCCGATTTTGCCGTCGCCTCAATCAGTTGGCGCATCGGCTGGGTATACTGGTTATACATGACCGAATGGTCCAGAATCTCCTGTGCATCTTTCTTTGTGAGCGGTGCAAAGTTGGAGAGAAAGTTGCTCGGCGCAGCCATGTCAGCTTCGGCCTGTTTATCGAATCCACGGTGGATCGCTTCATCCGGGCGTTGGAATAGTCGGGATTCGCAGTTCTCGACAATCTTCACACTTTGGCTGGAGGAATAGTCTGGGTTTAAATCGTTCAGTAGATGCGTTGGCACCACAATGGAGGCTGATATATCGTCTTCCCACTGAACCTTTGCGGCTGGAATAAAATCCGTACGCAGTTTGCTGGTGCGCCAGATGCCATCGGTATTCATGCCGATGCGGAGATAGTTTCCGATGACTTTTTTTCCATCAAACTTCAATTCGTGACCTTGCTCTCCATTAATAAAATCAACGCTCAGGTGAGAGCGCCAGTCGGTACCCCATTCCGGTTTGTAAAAACGCTTAAGCAGGAAGAGGAGGCCTTTGATGCGGTTTGGAATACTGTCGAGCCATGCGTTGAACTCATCGGTGTTTTCCTGTGACGGGTTAAGCAGTTTGATTACAGATCCAAGTGAGCGTTCATTCCCTAGAATTGGTCGAGTTACATGCTCTGCAGCACGCGGGACCTTGAAGCGGGTGCTGTAATCATGGTCGAGGATTTCCTGAACGGCATCCAGATCTTTTTCAAAATCTGAAACAAAGACAGATCCAGACAGCATGGCATCGGTCAGGGACTTGGAGATCTCTGATTTTCCGCCTCCGGAAACGGTGCATGGCTTGTGGCAAAGTGTGCCTTCAGCAATGGTTCCGATAAGTCGCCAGTTGTTGGATGTTGAGCTCTGCAGAAGAGTGACGCGGTAGCCGGAGGGGTAGATAAAGACACGTTCCTCCAATAATTTTAAGCTTTGGGTCTTCCCTGCTTTTATCCAGGTCACGCTCTGCTTAGGAATGCTGAACTCGGCATTTTCTGGAACAAAAAAGATGTTCGGGTTTTCGTTGTCAGTGGCATAGCCTTCTGGGTGAACGGTCACTTTGTCTCCCATCGCATGTAGCACATTTGCCAGAGTGTGGTCGAGGTGCGTCAGAGTTCCGTCCGGAGAGAAATATTCACCAAGATTATATTGCGGAACGGATAGTGCTCCGCCGGCGTGCTCTTCTTCGCAGAGACCGTAGAGGTTTGCGGAATAGCTGATCTGAGTTTTGACCTCTTTTTTGCAGTACCCGAAATAGTTGTCAGCGATTAGAGTCACCATTACGCCGTTTTCATCGCGTGCTGTAACCTTGAAGGGTGTGCCGCCGTTGTAGAGCTCATCCGGGCTGGCCCAGCACATGCCGTCACGTTTCTGACGTTCAGTGGCGTCATCTACATTAGGGAGGCCGAGGTCCTTCTTCTTGAGTCCGCAAATATGCGGGGCAAGTATGACGCAGCCGGTGTAACCGCTCCAGTTGTCCGGATAAAGGCCTGCATCATTTTCCGGAAGGTAGGGGTCGCCGGCGTTGCCGAAGATAGACTCAACAAAGTCGAGGTTACAGGCATAGTTGCCCGGTGCGAAGAATCGTACTTCCATATCTTTTCTCTGCAGGAAGCCGGGAACTTCCGGGCTGATCATCGGGCGTAACAGCAGGGAGATAAAGCATGCCGCCTTATTCTCCTGATCGGAGGTAAAGGGAAGTTCCATCTGGTCCTGGGGCGGATTCAATGCAATCTCGAGCAGTCTTGCATAGGTCTGTTTCGGCACTTCAAATTTATCGGCCGGAACCGGGAATCCGCCTTCTGCAATATGGAAAACGCCTTTGGTGGTGCGCCTGTCATGTTTCGGATTGTGGAGAATTCCCTGCTTGATCCGGTAGGATTCAATACCGTTGGCCAAGTAGGTGTTTTTATGCGGAGGGAGCGATAATTCGCGAGCCAGCCCGTGGCGGTCGAGTGTGAGTGTGCTGTTGGGCAGCGTGGGCACTTCATCGCAGGAGTCACTTAAATAATTATTGAGAAAGTTTTGAATGCGTTGATCGACCGGACAGAGATAGTCGTGAAGTATACGGTTTTTCTCGCGAATGGAACTGATCAGGTCGATGGCAATATCGAGTTCTTTGCCGTCACTTTCTTCATAGATCGGAAGGTCGAGAGCGGATAACTTTAGATTAATGTAAGAAATGAGAGCGTCACGATGTTCCTTGGAGGATGCATCAACCCCGATTCCTAGTGTTTTCTTCAAATTTTTCATGGGCGATTTCCTTTGCAAATAGGCTTTTAAGTTCGGAACGATAGGGATGACGTGCTGAAATCCAAGCCAAATGAGGAACTTTTATTTCTATCTATCTCTAAACTTTATTTCTCTAGAAAGGCTCCGCCATGGCGTCCTGTCAACTTTCCGTGTTCCAGACATTGGATGCCGTTTACGAAAAGGTGGGTCATTCCGGATGAGAGTTGATGGGGGGTGCTGTAAGAGGTGTTTTCTTGTATTTTAGACGGATTAAATAGGGCAATATCAGCGACGTATCCTTCTTTTAGTACGCCTCGATTTTTAAGGTTAAATTGCGAGGCGGGAAGGGAGGTCATTTTCCGGATGGCCTCTGGAAGTGAAACTGTTTTTCCATCAAGGGAGGCGCGGAGGAAGCGGGTGTGGCTCCCATAGGCGCGGGGATGCGGGTGGTCAGTGCTTAAAGGGCCCCAGGGCGCTCGCATGGAGCCATCGGAGCCGATCGACACATACGACTCGCTTAGAACCTTCCAGAGATTTTCTTCTGACATGCTGAAAAAGATGCCGCCGGTCTTCAGGTCGTCCGCATCAATCAGGTACAGCAATGCATCCACTGCATTTGTGTTTAAGATGTCAGCAGCTTCGGTGAGATATTTTCCTTTCAGATCTTCAAATTGTGTGGACCCGATCATGACATTATCCCAGTAGTCATTCGGCTTGTCTGAGAGCTCTGTGTGAATCGTTTTTCGGATATTTGGATTTCTAACTCGAGCCAAGATGGCATCACGTCCGCCATAGGTGGCCCACTGCGGAAGAACGATGTCCAAATCGGTGTTCCCAGCGATATAGGGATAGCGATCGGCTCCGATATCAATTTGTTCCTGTGCGGTGCGGATCGTTTCAAGGGCAAGATCAAGTTTGTGCCAGTTATTTTTTCCGGATGCTTTGAGGTGGGAAATCTGTAATCGGGCCCCGGATCGGGAGGCAATATCCAATGCTTCTTCAATGGCCTCAATCAGACCGTTGGATTCAGAGCGCATGTGGGTGGTATAAACCCCTTCGTATCGGGCGACAATTCGAGCAAGCTCGATAAGCTCTTCGCGCGGAACAGCCGATCCCGGTGGATAAGCTAATCCGGAACTTAGTCCGATGGCTCCTTCATCAAGGGCCTGTTCCAGCTCCTTTTGCATTAATTGAAGTTCTTTGCCATTGGCACCTCGGGGTTCATAGCCGCAGATGCCGGCATGTAGCGTATTGTGTCCAACAAGAAGGGCCACATTGATTGAGGGGCTGATCTCATCATAGAGGGATCGGTAGTCGCCGATGGTTTTCCATGTTCTGGGGTAATCTTTGTCCAGCCAATCCGACGGCATTTTATAATTGCCATTCAGGGGGGCGGCAGAAGCTCCGCAGTTTCCGCAGATTTCAGTAGTGATGCCTTGATAAACCTTTGATGCGGCGGATGGCTCGAGCAGTAGATAGGTGTCAGAGTGCGAATGGGCATCAATGAAGCCTGGACAAACAATGAGTCCGGAAGCATCCAACTCGGCCTGGGCTGTTGTGTTGGATAGATCCCCGATTTTTTCAACATGACCGTGGTTTATGCCGATATCACAGATTTCAGCCTCGTTTCCCAGTCCATCAAAAACCATTCCGGAGCAGATCTTTACCTCAAAATTCATGCGACAATACTAATCCGAAATCGGGTAATTCGGAGAAAAAATAACGTTTTTATTGATGACCTCTGCTTGTTATACACAAAAATGTATTTATATAAAAAAAAGAAACAAAAATGGGTTTAATAAGATCTCATGTTCAAATATGTGTAATTATTATTTCTATTTTAAGGTGCTGTTTTTAAAGGGATTATACGTTTTTCATGGTCAGGAAGGACGGCTTGGCACACCTGTTGCAGTAAGGCCCCCGTAAGTCTCGGACACAGTGTTCGGGCAGATTTAACAACCGATAGGGGTAAAAAAATGAAAATGAAGTGGTTGAAGATACCAACAATGATTGCCATGGCACTCGTGTTTGGTTTGGTGGCTCCATCCGGAGCAGAGGAGATTGCCGAAGTTGCGGCGACCGTTGAGGTGGTAGCGGAGGACGCATTTGATGCTGCGACGGTTGCGAGTGAGACAGCCTACGCTATCGATAATATGTTCCTTATGCTCTGTGCGGTGCTTGTTCTGTTCATGCAGGCAGGTTTTGCTCTGGTTGAGTCTGGATTCAATAGCGCAAAGAACACTGTGAACATTCTGTTTAAAAACCTGATGGACCTCTCCATCGGTATGATGCTCTACTTTATCATCGGCTACGGTCTCATGTATCCAGGTGATGGAAACGGGTTCCTTGCTTTTGGTCAGTTTGGTATTGGAGGCGTTGGCGCAGAAGTGGCTGAGGCCGGCGCATTGGCCCCTCAGGTGGACTGGTTCTTCCAGGTTGCTTTTGCGGCAACTGCAGCGACCATCGTGTCTGGAGCGGTGGCTGGGCGCCTTAAGTTCGGTGCCTACCTGATCTACAGTGCGGTTCTAACTGCCCTTATTTATCCGATCTCCGGTTACTGGAAATGGGGCGGAGGATTCCTAGATGCAATGGGCTTCTATGACTTTGCCGGATCTCTGGTGGTACATGCTTGCGGTGGTTTTGCAGCTCTTGCTGGTGCCATTGTACTGGGGCCACGTATCGGACGTTTTGCTAAGGATGGAACATCCAAGGCTATGCCAGGTCATAATCTCCCGATCGCTACTCTCGGTGTATTTATTCTTCTGGTCGGTTGGTTTGGATTTAACCCGGGCTCCCAGTTGGCTATCACTGGAAAGGCCAATACGGATGCAGTTATGTTGATTGCGGTTAACACGCTGCTTGCTGCTGGAGCTGGTGCGGTATTGGCAATGGTTGTTACCTGGATCCTGCACAAGAAGCCAGACCTGACCATGGCAGCCAACGGTGTTCTGGCCGGTTTGGTGGGTATTACCGCCAACTGTGATGGCGTAACCAATGTGGAAGCCATCGTGATTGGTGCAATTGCAGGTATCCTTGTAGTCTTCGGGGTGAAGCTACTTGATAAGCTTAGAATCGATGACCCTGTTGGAGCCTTCCCGGTACATGGTATCTGCGGTGTATGGGGTGGTATTGCTACTGCCATCTTCGGGTCCTACGACGGGTGCACTTCTCAGGCAATCGGCGAATACGGCAACTGGGTGGCTCAGATCGCCGGATCCATCATCATTCCGGTGTGGGCCTTCGTAACCATGTTTGTACTCTTTAAGATTCTGAAAGCAGTGGGACTGCTCCGAGTCAGCAAAGAAGAAGAGCTTCGCGGTCTGGATATTGGCGAACACGGCGAAGAAGCATACAACGGCTTCCAGATATTCACTACGCACTAAAGCGCGATAGAAAAGGACGAATACAATGAAACTGATTATCGCATACATTCAGCCTGAGCAACTTAATGAAGTGAAGCAGGCTCTCTATGAAAACGAAGTCTACAAGATGTCTGTCACCAACGCCATGGGGTGCGGGCAGCAGAAGGGCTACCACGAGACCTACCGCGGTGCGGATATCGAGGTAAACCTGCTGAAGAAGGTTCGCATGGAGATCGCGGTGAACGACGACTTTGTCGACACCACGGTTGGAGCCATCATCTCCGGTGCACGTACCGGGAATATCGGCGACGGTAAAATCTTTGTTCTCGATCTTCCGGAGTGCATACGCATTCGTACCGGAGAAAAAGGACCGGAAGCTGTTGGATGATCTTAATGCTTAGGAGGCCGGGTTCTCGAGTGATTTCCTTTCGCATCCTCGAGGGACTTTATCGAGGCCCGGCCTTCGATTCATCAAGAGATCATCTGAAATAACATTGTTAAAAAAACGCAACATATTGTTTAGAGATAATAATTCACATGTAGAGCTTTACCCGTGAATTTCACCCGAGATCATCGAGGGACTTACACGGAGTCTACACTTAAGTTAGATAAGTACATAACAAACAGAAGGAGATAAACATGAAGAAAATAATTACAACGACCCTCGCAGCCAGTCTGGTTGCTTCCGTATACGCCGCTGACGTTACCTTGGACTTTGCGTCCGCCTACGTCTTCCGTGGTTATACCTTCAACGATGGTGCGGTTATTCAGCCGGGAATTGAGGCGGCTGGCCTTGGCCTTGCGGAAGAGCTCGGATCAGTGAGCGTAGGCGCATGGGGCAATATTGATGTTAATGACCCATATGATAGTGACAGTCAGACATCTCAGTTTTCAGAAATAGACTGGTATGCATCCTACGGATTGCCGAGTGTGATTGATGGTCTTGATCTTTCTGTGGGGTACTGTGAATACACCTACCCCCTGAATGGTGGTTCGGCTGATAAGGAAGTTAACGTTGGGGCAGGGTTTGAAGTTGCTGGCGTTTCTTTTGGAGCAACGATCTATAAACTAATTGGTGGCGCTTATGTTGGTGATACTTGGTATGAAGTCTCCGCAGGTTATGGCATCGACGTTTCTGACGAGGTCGCCCTTGGGCTGTCGGCTGATGCACGTGTTGTTGATTCCGTCGGCGGAGAATCCGGTTTCAATGATTACACGCTAGGCGCTGATCTCAGCTATACATTGAACGATGTGTGGAGTGCTGGTGCATCCATCACTTACATTGGTCAAGGCGATGATGAAGTGCTGGTTGAAGAAGATGGTGGCTACGACGTAGACGTAGTTGGTATGTTCAGTCTTGCTGCTTCCTTCTAAGGATAGGTTGCAGGAAAGTAAGAAGGCGCTCCATTCTGGGGCGCCTTTTTCATGTTTATAAATGATGGGGAATTATGTGATCACATATTAGGTTGCATATGTATTTTTAGCATCTACTACATCTATATAACTCTTTCGTAAATAGTTGCTTTTATTATTTTCTTAGATATCATCAATCGCATTCAATGCAGTACCCGTTGGCCTGTTGCTACGGTAGTATCAGGCTGATTAAACCTAAACCAAGGAGTAGAGGATGAATAAAATCATTACAACAGCAGTTGTGGCAGGGCTCATGGTTTCAACAGGCTGGTCTGATGAATGCAATGTGCCGGAGACTGAAGTGAGCGTTAGCGCAGATTTCGCTTCTGCCTATGTTTGGCGCGGTCTTACCGTTAATGAAGATGCAGTATTTCAGCCGGGGGTTGAAGTATCTGGCTTGGGGTTAGCTGACCATTGTGGGGCGCTTAGCGTTGGTGTCTGGGGAAATTATGATATTGGGGATAATGATGGAGCTTCCAGCAGCTCTGAGTTTTCTGAAGTAGATTGGTATGCATCCTATGGTCTTCCCAGTTTGATCGATGGGGTGGATTTTTCCTTAGGATATACAGAGTATACCTACCCAGGGATTAATGGAGGCTCAGATAAAGAGTTGAGCGCCGGACTTGGATATTCTATTGCGGATATTTCTATCGGAGCCACTGCATATCAGTTTGTTGGCGGTGAACTTCCGATTCGGGCATATTACCAATTGAGTGCAGGTTATGATCTTGAGATCGATGAAGATTTGATGGTATCGCTCGGGGCTTCGGTAGCGTATACAGATTATGAGGGAATGGGAGGCTTGGTTGAAGATGGTTTGAGTGATGGAAGTCTCTCTGCTTCTCTTGACTATACTGTATGTGATAACTGGAGCGTTGGCGCTTCTGTAACTTACATT
>DATCZD010000051.1:0-3055 GCA_036526075.1 Pontiella sp.
CGATTCCTTATGAATATATGAAATAGAAAACGGACTGCGCACGCTCTTTAGGTGGTATGGCAGCCGCAGGAGTCCTTGAGTATGCTAGAAGCCGGTCATAGGATGTTTTGACAGAACCCCACTTCTTTACGCCGCCGGAAGTCCTTGATAACGATGGCGCTATCACCCTGGTGAGTCCCGATGAATATGATAAGTGGCACATCAGGCCTTCTAAAGTTTGGATCCCCCGTTATAGTCCTTGGTCGCTACAGCGGTGCACACAACACTCTGGCTGGAGAATTTATTGCTCGGGAGTTTTTATCCAAAGGCTTCTGCCCAATGTCACTCTAGTATGTGAATGAACGATCTGGAGGATGCTGCACCACCGCACAAAACGAAGGGTTAAACATCCAACACTCGCATTTTCCACAAGAATCTTGCTGAATCTATCCTCTATAACAGAGACTTCAACCGTCAATAGCTCCGGAGCCGTGCCTGTAATGGCAGCACCGTCCAAACCAACGATTATTCTGGCCGGATGCGAACTGTTCGCATCCGGCCGCGAATTCAAGAAAGGCACCGGTAAAAACTTCAGATATCTTATTTTGCAACAGGAAGACTGAACCAGACATCCTGCTCCTGCTGGAAACGGCTCTGTGCGCGAATATCTGCGCTAGACGATCCAACTAGCAACCGGTACTCCCCGGCCTCCAGTTTCCATGCCTTTTTTATGACATCATAAAAGGTCAGATCCTGAACGGGAATCTGAATCGTGACAGTGGACGTTTCCCCTGGCATCAGGTCAACTTTGCGGAAACCACAAAGTTCTTTATTTGGGCGTTCAACGCTAGATTCCGGGTCCGCATAATAGATCTGAACGGTTTCAGCACCTGCGCGACTTCCGGTATTGCTGATACTCAACGTGACTGAAATATGATCGGCCGTCTTTTCAACCTGCAGGTCAGAATAGTCAAATGTCGTATAGCTGAGACCATGTCCAAATGGATATTGCGTCGCAATCTGCTTTTTCTCGTACCAGCGGTAACCGATAAAAATCTTCTCGTTATAATTCACTTTTACTGGAGGCTTATAACCCCAACCATGCTGAGTGCGATCGACTCCTTCCGAGCGTTCGTAGTCGTGGACTGCCGGGGAATCAGTAAATTCTTTCTCCATGGTGAACGGAAGCTTCCCTGATGGATTGACTTTTCCGGTCAAAATTTCGGCAATAGCGGTTCCGCCGTACTGTCCTGCAAAATAGGCATGAACAATCGCTCCGGCCTGTTCCTTCCAGTCTGTCATACGGATGGCGCCGCCGGAGTTAATGATCACAATCGAACGGGGCTGATTATTTACTGCCTTTTGAACCAGGCCTTCCTGAGCCGGATCAAGAGCGAACGGACGGTCGGTCCCCTCTTTATCATCGGTTTTGATGCATACGATTACGGCAGCCGCTGCTTTTAGGTCGGCCTCTGTCGGTGATGCGGAAAACACGATGCGGTCATCGCCAAGAATCTTTTTCAGTTCACCCAGAATATGGGTGTGCCCATATCCCTTGACCCATCCCGATCCTCCCCCGCAGTGCGGGGTCTTTTCAGCCGCAGGCCCCGTCACGAGGATTTTTCCCGTTGCGTCCGGATTCAGCGGCAACAGCTGATCCTTGTTCTTCAAGAGCGTGATGGCCCGTCGGGCGGTCTCCAGTGCGGTTTTTTCATACTCTGGATAGGCAGTCATAAAATGCTCATCTTTGGCCTCCCGGTCATAATAACCAAAGCGGAAACAGGCCGTCAGAATGTTTTCACTCATGCGGTTCAGATTTTCTTCGAACTGTTTCGTTTTCTCGGGATCCAGTTGGCCTTTCGGCATAATCAGATCCAGTCCGCTTTCAACCGCTTTTACTTTATCCCAGACCGCCCCCCAGTCCGACATGGCCAGCCCTTTAAAGCCAATTTCCCCTTTCAGAAAATCAGAAATAACCGCCTTGCTCTGGCTGGACTTTTCACCATTCAGCAGATTGTACGAGGTCATGACGGCGCCGACATTCCCTTCGTGAATCATACGATACCATGCGCGGGCATAGAGTTCCCTAAGGGCTCGCTCGTCCACCCAAATATCACTGGAGTGACGCCGCCACTCATGATTGTTACAGATGAAATGTTTGCCCGTGGCCATGATATCCAGCGACTGGATACCGCGGATGTACGACGTTGCCATCATTCCCGCCAGCAGCGGGTCTTCGCCCATGTACTCAAAGTTTCGTCCGCATTCCGAACTGCGATATAAATTAACGCCCGGGCCTAGCAACACATCCGAACCCCAGGCGCGACACTCCCCGCTAATCGCGGCGCCGTAGCGTTGCGCAAGGTTCGGTTCCCACGTGGCTGCCAGTGCGACGGTGGCGGGATACGACACGCTCTTATCCATTTTGAAAAGGTTCTCGCGAATGTGCATACCGGCGGAGGCATCGGTCAGATAGATGGCCCGCAGACCGAAGCGGGGCAGGGGCGCGATAAAAAACTCATTGAAACCGACCACCAGTTCCGTTTTCTCTTCAAGCGTCATCCGGCTCAGTACATCCTTGGCCCGAACTTCGGCCGAATAAGCGGGGTTCAGGTAGGCGGCTCCTTCAAAGTTAGAGCGCGCTTCCAATAGTGTTTTTTCATCAGGCATGGGCTTCATCTTCTTGTCTTTTTCGGAAGCGGATGAGGCGCTAATCCAGCATACCGTGATGGCAAGGATGCATTTTGCTAAAAGATTATTTTTTGCGCCAGTCATTCTATTTACGCTAATCACTCTATTTGTCATCAAAAATACCTCTACATGTTCTGGTTAGTTCAAACCTTTGAGTATCAAAAAGCATGTCCCTAGTCAGCCCCTTTTTGATATTTATACTAACATCGGTTCAAATTAGTAAAACACTCAAAGAGGTCGCCGCAACCGAGGAATTTATTCCCCATCTCAGTGATAATAGGCCGCAAATAGCCCGTCCGCTTGCTGTATAACTCCCCCAGCCCTAGCCGAAGCATACATCGAGAGCTGAAATAGATAGAACTGTGATCCTGTTGCTATCATCCAA
>DATCZD010000052.1:0-14659 GCA_036526075.1 Pontiella sp.
CGAATGTAACAACTAAGAAAGAAATTAAAAAAACATGGAACTACTAAGAGAAAGATATTACAAAAGGAGTCTATATTGCTCAACAAGTTCGGATAGCACACCAACAGGAGGTAACGCAGTAATGAAAAAAGTATTTGCAACTATAACCGCTATGGCCGTTGTACTTGGCCTTGCAAACACCACAGAGGCGGATGAGAAAAAGAATCCACCCAAAAATAAAAACGCCGTTCTGGAAATCTTGAAACTGGCCGGCGAAGAACACTTCCCTGAAAAACTAAAGATTACTCGTGATGTCGGCAGTATGAAATCTGATGAAACCTATTACCATGTATTCTGCGGTCAATCCAAAGAGGAGGATGGCTACCGAGTCATTCTCTTTGACAACAAACCGGAATATCTTGGTTATTACTCTGTTGGATTTGAACCGGCTGAACTGAGCGAAGGCGAAATCATGCTAGACTCTGGAGATGCAGATGAAGATGGCAACCCCATCTGGTTTATTATCCCTGTGGGTAAAAAGGGGCCAGGCAATACTCGAGTGGATGGGACGCCTACTCCATTTGTGAAAAACAAATTGCTTGAGCAAAAGACGGCCAAAGATGCCGACAGCAAAGGTGTTGGGACACTCTCCGTTCCAGAACAAAAAACATCCAAAGGCAAAACAATTGATTATCGTGAATGGAAGATTAATCGCGGCGGAAAAACACTTACCGCCGAGGCCATTTTCGTTAAAAAAATCGGATCTTCCGTTGAACTTAAAGATGCAAAAATGGGGAAAATTGCAAAGTTCCCGCTCAGAGAACTTTCAACAGATGATATCAAATATCTAAAAGAAATCGGCGAACTATAAAGTAGAGTTCACACCACAAAAGCCGTCCTTTCTCAGGGCGGCTTTTTTATGTTCTATTTAAAATGAAAAAATACTCTGTAAGCCAAGTCGCTGCCGCAATAGACCATGCTGTATTAAAACCGGACCTGACCGAAAAAGATGTACGAGAAAGTGCACTTCTGTGCCTTAACTATAATGTGGCCAGCATGTGTGTGCGGCCCTGTGATATTCGTCTCGCATCAGAATTGCTTAAAGGTTCCAATGTCATGGTGTCCTGTGTCTTAAGCTTTCCTCATGGAGCGGATACTACCTCGACCAAGATTTTTCAGGCCAACGAAGCGATTGATGCCGGCGCTCAGGAAATCGACATGGTCATGAATATAGGCCAGTTCCTTTCCGAAAATTATTCATTCGTACGTGATGATATTGCAGCAGTTACAAAAACAGCGCATACTGCGGGTGTAAAAGTAAAGGTGATACAGGAAAGCTGTTTCCTGACTTTAAAGCAGGTAGCTCTGGCCAGCGAACTTACGTTAGAAGCTGGAGCTGACTTTGTAAAAACATCAACCGGCTTCGGTCCATCTTCAGCAACACCGGAGATTATTGACATGATGGCAAAAACCGTTGGCGGAAAAATCGAGATTAAAGCATCCGGAGGCATCCGTTCCTGGGACCAGGCTATCGGCTATCTGGAACAGGGAGCTACACGCCTTGGTATCGGAGCAACACAAACCGTTCTGGATGGCGGAATATCCAGTGAAAACTATTAAGATGCAATTTTTTCGGACATCTCCACATCAACTTCTGTGGTCGTTTGTGTCGAAAAGCTGAAACTAACATTTTCAACCCCAAATGCCCGACTGATAGACTCCAAGGTCGAAGCTGCAGATTTCTGAACTTCAGATTGAACATTGTTAATCAGCTCTAACGCCTGTTTTTCTGCATGCCCTTTAGCAGCATCCACCAGCTTGTTCTTATGTTCCTCAGAAAACCCACCTCCAATAAATCCGTTCAACAGATCCGGCAAAAGCCAGGGAAGAAGCTTCGCCCCCTGTTCATCATAAAAGCGGATATCGCGGATATGAACTTCATAGTCACAAGGGGGCATTGCTACGCCATAGTTCCCGGAACCCTTCTCATATATCTCAAACAGCGGGCTTTGTAAGTTGTAGCGGAAATCGATTTCAAATTCGAAGATCATAGCCATCTTTTTCCCACTGAGCACCCAGCTTAAGTAGCGCGTCCCAAACTCTCCCCATGTATGATCCGTCTCCGTTACAATCTCTTTGGTTAACACCTTATAAACTGACAATTGACCGATAGCCCGCAACTTTTCAATACTGGAAAAAATATGTAACTCAGTGGAAGGACTACCTTTTTTTATTTTTGATCGAACCCAAAAGAAGCAGACACCACCCAACGTAACAGCTACACCAATAAAAAACTCATTCATATTACTACCTCAAAATCCAGTACCAAAGGAAGGTGGTCAGAAAGTTCTACCTGCGGAATTTTAAACCCGGTCACCTTAATTTCAGGGCTATGTAGAATAAAGTCCAGATGACGTCTTGGCTTCCAACTGGGATAAGATGGGGACACCTCGGGATCAGTATTTTTCAATCCGGTCGCCGCCAGTAAAAGCTGAATCTCCCGCTCCCCCATGAACGCATTAAAATCACCCGCTACAATATAGGGACGATTCGTTTCCTTTATCATGTGATAAAGGTGAAGCAATTGCTGCTGTCGAGTTTTATACCCTAACGCCAGATGAACGAGAAAAAAAGTTACCTGCTCCAATTCCAGTTCCAGCACAAGTTTTTTCATGCCCTTCTCAAAATAATGATACTTTTCTCCATGAATCGTATCTTTTGCAAGGAATGCATTGCCCTGGTTGTTAAAGACTGGAATGTGCTGCCAGCGGGAATCCTCGGCATATTTTGAACAATAAGAATGAAAGTGACCAAGTTTTCTGGAAATCTGTTCAACTTGGCTAATTCGTCCGGAGCGATAAGATCCGCCGTCAACCTCAACCAAACCCATCACATCTGGATCAACTTCTCCAATAAACTTAATAATTTCATCCAGATGCTCATGCGTCCGCCCTAGAATTCCAAGTAGGGGAACCCGCCGTTGGTTTCCATGTGTCGCATAGCAAATATTATATAGCAGGAACCTCATAACAGTAGTTTAATCCCTCCTGTCAGGATGGCAACTCTACACACTAATTTTTCCCTGTAATTTAAGAGAACAGCTCATTAGTATTAGAACCATGGAATACGGCCCGTTTGATATAAGATACTTGGTGATGCTAAGTTCAGCGTTACATGCGTTGCTGTTCATCGGCGTAAGTCTACATGCCCTTCAACGCCGCCGCAATGCAAGCGCAACCATTCTCTGGATTTTTGTAGCATGGTCTATTCCGCTATTCGGCCCCCTGCTCTATCTCGCCTTTGGCATAGACCGAGTGTCTGTAAAGGGTAGAAAAAGGCAAATCGACAACCAGCGCCTTATTCATCAACGCGATCAACGCCATAAAGATGATAGTTCATTCAATGCCTGGCACATGGACTTTCGTACGGAGCTTTCGGCCCAAAAGAATCTATTGAGCCGCAACCTCAACATGGTCATTGATGCATGCAACCCGGAACACCCGTTGCTTGATGGCAATCATATCACACCTTTGGTTAGCGGAGATGAAGCCTACCCTCTCATGTTGCAGGCGATTCGTTCAGCACAATCACATATCCACCTCCAGAGCTTTATTATCCATTATGATGAAGTTGGTATAAAGTTCCTCGATGAGCTGAAAGCAAAGGCAGAAGAGGGCGTCAAAGTCCGCCTTTTGTTTGACCGTTTTGGATCAACCCATGCATACCTTGGTGGCATGTTCCGCAAATATCACAAAACTCCTAACTTTGAAATATGCGGGTGGACTCAGGCGAACCCCTTCAAGGCCCAATTTCAGATTAACCTACGGAACCATCGAAAAACCATGATTGTTGACGGACACATTGCTTTTTTCGGAGGTGTAAACCTAGCAAATGAAAACACGACCATCAATGGACATAAGGCCATTCGAGACTATCACTTTAAAAGTGAAGGGCCGCTGGTTCATGAACTGCAGCTTTCTTTTTTAAGCGACTGGCATTTTATGACCCGTCAACCGATTGATGCACTGCTTAAAGCTGAGTTATTCCCCAGAATGCTTTCTTTGGGTCAGGCCCGGGCCCGATTGATCGATAGCGGGCCCGCCTCCCAGCCAAATATAATCAGTGACACCTTTTTTAATGCCATCACAATGGCTCAGAGTCAGATTCAAATTGTTACACCATACTTCATTCCGCCGAATGAAATTCTTAAGGCCTTACGATCTGCTGCCCAACGAGGAGTTGATGTGCAGATTGTTGTACCACAGTTTAACAACCATAAATATGCCGGATTGGCAACCGAGGCTCTATTCGAAGAATTACTGACAGTAGGAGTGAGAGTCTTTCATAGAAAATCACCGTTTATTCATGCAAAAGCCATGATTATTGATAACAGCATTGCATTGATTGGAACCGCAAATATCGATGTGCGAAGTCTGGAGCTCAACTATGAAACCACAGTACTGATTGAAGGCGGGGAAACGGTTGACCAAATTAAACGACTGGTTCTTGAAGATATTAGTGAAAGTGATGAATTAAATCTAAATGACTGGCTAAAACGGCCAAAGATTCAGAAGCTGGGCGAAAATATTTGTGCCCTTATGACGCCTGTACTTTGACGCTATAGCTTAGAATATTTCACCGTAAAGCTCGGAAGTGCTCGCCGGGAATTAAAGCTTTTTCTTATCTCAACCGCTCTCCCCGTGCCCTGAATAGCCACGCAACCCGGCAAGGTTTTCCATGTTTGCGATTTGGGATCCTGATAGAGAATGCGGTATTTGTAACCGACCATAGTCTCCAGCACAAATGTCACTATTCCATCACTTCCCTGAGCCACTCCAAGTTCTGGATTATGTTCCGGCTCTAGCGGTCTAGAAACACATCCGCAAAGCATCACTCCCAAAAGAAGTGACACCATGCTTAAGTACTTGGGAAACATCGGCATGGCTATTCTGCTACCCCAGCCTCTTCTGCATCACTAGCTCCCAACACAACAGCCACCGGAGCCTCATTTACAAAAGGATCAGCAATATCAGGATCTTCCGGCGTTTCCATTTCTGGCTGATCAATTACTGGTACGAGTCCTTCTTCAGCAACCGCTTCTTCCGGCTTTACATCAACAACCTGTCGAATCGGAACCCAGAACTGGAGATCGTCTGCACCAATAGCTCTTTTCTGAAGATGTTCATCTAAGCGTTTGTGATACCAAGATACATTTAGACCTTCAGGGTTAATAGCATCCAACGGAAATCCATAATTTTTAGAAAACCACTGCCAGTCCTTGTACCCAAAGTCAAAATGTCGCCCGATTAGATGAATCAGCGCCCGTGGCTCTGTAGTCGTAATTTTACAAACCGTAGCACACCACTCCTCTGATGGAATCAACAGATCTGACATTTCGGCATTTACTTTCTCAATCACCAGTGCTGAATCAGGGCCTTTCCGAAAAAAGTTTCCCGCATTAAAATCCTTCTGAGAAATATTTACCCATTCCGAACCACTCCAACCATGCAGAGAAACCGCGCCGTTTGCCTTAACCTGGTAACTGATCAATAGTGTTGGATAACGGTTGGCAACATCCATTCCCACCCGAACAGCACTATCTTCCCGAGGAATCAGCAACAACGTTATTTCATCTTTCCGCGATGCCAACACAGCAATCGCAGAAAGAAATAGAATTATTGAAACAGTAAAATATTTTCTCACAGTACTTCTCCTACTTTGCGGCTACCGGAGTTGGGGCCGGGCGAGACCCCAGCTGTTGATCAATCATCATCAACCCGCTTTTATCATCGCCGACCATCCGAAGCGGAGCAAGAATATCATTCACATTAGCTTCTTCCTCCACCTGCTCAGTTACATACCACTGAAGAAAGGCCTGCGTGGCATAATCCTTTTCTCCAACTGCCAAGTCCATCAGCTGATGAATATGGGCGGTTACAAACTGTTCATGTTCCAGTGTTTTTTCAAAAATTTTCAAAGGCGTTCCATACTCCATCGGAGGCTCATCGATTGTTTTAAGATGTATCGTTCCGCCCTGACCGAGAATATAATCGTACATCTTGGTCACATGCATACTTTCCTCTTCATACTGAATGCGCATCCAATGAGCAAAGCCCTGCAAACCAATTGCATTGCAGTAAGCCGACATCGCCAGATACATATAAGCGGAATAGAATTCCTTGTTCATTTGTTCATTGAGTTCTTCCTGCATTTTTTTTGAAATCATCTTATTCTCCTTATTGTATTTTTGACTAACGATTTACGCATCAGCTTTCATGGAACGTTTCGCGGACTCCACGGTATTGAAAAGTAACATTGTAATCGTCATGGGGCCAACTCCACCAGGCACCGGTGTAATCAGAGAGGCCTTTTCCTTCACTGCATCAAAATCGACATCGCCTATTAAGCGATACCCGCGTTCTCGGCTGGAATCTTCCACCCGGTTAACTCCGACATCAATAACCACAGCACCTTCTTTGACCATATCGGCCGTTACAGTATTCGGCCAGCCGGAAGCTGCAATAATAATATCCGCCTGCCGAGTATGGTATCCCAAATCCTTCGTGCGGGTGTGACAGAGTGTAACCGTCGCATTGGCTCCCTCTTTTTTCTGAAGCAGCATATTGGCCACCGGCTTCCCGACAATATTACTCCGGCCCACTACCACAACATGCGCCCCAGAAGTTTCAACACCACTGCGCATCAACATCTGCACCACGCCATGCGGCGTGCAAGGCAGATAGGCATCCTCTCCCACCATCATTTTACCGACATTCATCGGATGGAAGCCATCGACATCTTTATCCGGATTAATCGCCAACAACACAGCCGCTTCATCAATATGCTTTGGAAGCGGAAGCTGAACCAGGATTCCGTTTATCTTTGCATCATTGTTCATGCGATCGACCAAGGCCAGTAATTCCTCCTGTGTAGTATCTGCCGGAAGACGGTTGTCATCGGAAAAGATTCCGATCGTTTCACAGGCTTTTTCCTTTGCAGTCACATAGGACTTTGAAGCGGGATCTTCACCCACCAAAATTACGCCCAAACCGGGAACAATGCCCTGCTCTTTCAGTGCGGCAACTTCTATCTTAAGCTCCTCACGGATATCCGCGGCAATCTGTTTTCCATCAATAATTTTTGCCGACATATAAACCTCATTTAATAATTACTTAATAAAGCGAATACATAAAGGGTAACGGTATTTAATCCCGTCACTCGCTTTGATCGATGCCATAATAATAGCGATCAGATCAAAAATACCGACCACAATGATCAGCAATAACCCTAATCCAAATAAAGGAATCAAAATTCCTGAAATAAACATATAAATTAAAATCGAAATTTGGAAATTAACAGCTTCCTTGCCCTGGTCATCAATAAAGATTCCTTCATTACGTTTAACCAACCATAACACTAAAGGAGCACCGATTGTTGCAATAGGAATAATATAACCTGAAAGAGCTATCAAATGACATCCCATCGCCCACTGACGCTCAGATGTAGATGGAACCACGGCAACAGGCTCGGAATTGTCGGTATCTCTCAAATCAGTTTTATCCATAAACTTCACGCTCCAGAGTTCGAGAACATTACCGCTGCTCTTTCTCCGCCGCAACCTGATTTATATAAAACAAAAAGCCCCCCCAAGTCGGAGAGGCTTGTTCTAACCCAAACTGAATCGTTATTCAGCCTTTTTAGGGCAGCAAGGCTTTTCACATTCTTTTTCGCATGCTGCTTTTTCAGCGGCCTTTTCTTTCGGGCAGCACTTTTTATCTTTTTTGTCGCATTTGGCTTTTTTAGATGCGCATGCCTCTTTGCATTCGGCCTTTTTCGCTTCGCATGCCGCTTTGCATTCAGCTTTCTTTGCTTCGCAAGGAGCTTTCTTACACTCGGCCTTCTCAGCTTTACATCCACAGCTATCACAAGCAAACGCAGCAGAACCAGCTACAAACAACGCGATCAGCGCAACACTCAGTACTTTCCTCATCATTGGATCTCCTATTTTATTTCCAAATACAGACTATCAAGACCACACAGGACAGCCTTTGTTCAAAATATTAGTGAAAAAATTAAATTTGTCACGAATAACTTAAACGCATATCCCGAGCCGCCTTCACCTCATCCAGACGCCCAACCGGTGTGGAGACCGGAGCGGCATGGAGTTTATCCGGATCATTCTTCGCCAGATCAAACAGCTCTTCCATGACCGCCACAAAATGATCCAATGTATCTCTATCTTCCGTTTCAGTCGGCTCCACCATAATGGCTTCTGGAATATTCAACGGAAAATAAACAGTCGGCGGGTGAATTCCTCGATCGATCATACCCTTGGCAATATCCAATGTATGCACACCATACTGCTTTAAGCAGCTTCCGGAATAGACAAACTCATGCATACAACGCCCTTTGTACTCTTCTTCAAAAAGCGGACGCAGTTTTTCCTGGAGATAGTTTGCGTTCAACACAGCCCGATTACTGGTTCCTAGCATACCATCACGACCCAAAGACAGAATATATGAATAAGCACGGACAATGACACCAAAGTTTCCATAGAAGGGAGAGATATAGCCAATACTCTTCGGTTCATCATAGTTCAACGCATAGGTGCCGTCCTTGGTTTTCTCAACGCGGGATACCGGAAGATATGGGCGCAACTTCTCAACCACACCTACCGGACCGGCTCCGGGACCTCCACCGCCATGCGGTGTTGCAAAGGACTTGTGCAGATTAAGATGACAAATGTCAAAACCCATATCGCCCGGCCGATAGCGTCCCATAATAGCATTAAAGTTTGCGCCATCATAATACATCAGACCATCAACCTCATGTACCGCATTACAGATGTCCTTAATACGCGGGTTAAAAACACCCAATGTATTCGGACTGGTCAGCATTACCCCTGCCGTCTTTTCGTTCAACGCGTCTCTAAACAAATCGAAATCCATCACCCCATTCTCATCGGAAGGTATGGTCACCACCTCATAACCGCCGATCATCGCACTGGCGGGATTAGTCCCATGAGCCGAATCCGGAATAATAATGTGATCTTTCTCGTTGCCCTTATCCTTATGATAGGCCGCCATAATCATCACACCGGTCAACTCTCCATGCGCGCCCGCCATGGGCTGAAGCGTAAACTCAGCCAGCCCGGTTGCCTCAGAAAGCAGACGCTCAGTCTTGTAGAGCACCTCCAAAGATCCCTGCGTCAGCAATCCCCCTCCGCGCAACTGCGGCCAGAGCGGATGCACCTCGGTCAGCCCCGGAAGGTTCGCAGCCGCTTCGCAGGCCTTCGGATTGTATTTCATCGTACAAGATCCAAGAGGATAAAAATGCGTGTCCACTGAAAAGTTCAGGCGAGAGAGTGCGGTAAAATGGCGTACGACCTCGGCCTCTGAAACCTCCGGCAATTCAGCCGGCTGACTGCGCAGATATTTTTCAGGAATCTCCTCGGTTGGAGAAATTTTGATCGAGGACATTTGTACACCGGAGCGACCGGGCGACGATTTTTCGTAAATCAATTTCATTTCAAAGTCTCCTTAGGCCTTCAGGGCGCTTTCCAGCTTTGCCACCATAATATCGATTTCCTCTTTCGTACGCTTTTCGGTAAAAGCAAACAAAAGAACATTTTCCATGCCTTTATAGTAGCGTCCTACCGGGAACCCTGCGGCAATCCCCTGATCAATCAGTTCACTGACGACCTCGGAGGCGTCCTTTGGAAGCCGAACCGCAAATTCGTTAAAAAATCGGCGGTTAAAAGCCGGCTCGATGCCTTCGATTTCAGTAAGCTTCTGCCAGGCATAACCGGCTCGGTCCATGCACTGACGACCAACATCAAGAAAGCCTTCTCGCCCGACAAGTGAAAGGTATATAATGGCGCGAAGAGCACAGAGCTGCACATTGGAACAGATATTTGAGGTCGCCTTTTCACGACGAATATGCTGTTCGCGGGCCTGCAGTGTAAGCACATATCCTCGCCGGCCTTGCGCATCCTCTGTTTCGCCGACAATACGGCCGGGCATTTTGCGTACATATTCCTTTTTCGTGGCCATGAAGCCGAGATATGGGCCACCAAAGTTGAGCGGCAAGCCAAGGCTCTGGCCTTCTCCTGTTACAATGTCGGCCCCCATAGCACCGGGAGTTTCCACCAATGACAGTGCCATTGGATAGACCGACATAACCGCAAGCGCCTTCACTTCATGAATCTTTTCAATGAGCTCGCTAAGGTTGTCAAGGCACCCGAAAAAATTGGGGTTCTGCAACACTACGGCGCCAATGCTGTCGTCCAGAGCATCGGCATACGTTTTGCGATCAGCAACTCCGCTTCCGGAAAGCGGAACTTCCTGATAATCGACGGATAGGTTTTGCGTATAACAACGAAGCATTTCACGATAGATAGGATTAACACCTTCATCCACCAGAACCTTATTGCGTCGTGTATGGCGCAGTGCCATCATAATTCCCTCGATAAGTGCTGTTCCGCCGTCAAATAATGAGGAATTAGCCACTTCCATACCTGTTAAACGACAAATAGCGGTCTGATATTCAAAAGCAGCCTGCAATGTACCCTGAGAAGCTTCAGGCTGATACGGGGTATAAGCCGTGTAAAACTCACCTCGGCTAGACAGAGCAGAAACTGCGGCCGGAATATAATGATCGTAAAAACCAGCACCGCAAAAATTAATAAGATCGGTGGAATTTTTGGATGCCACCTTGCGAATATGCTGCATCATCTCCATCTCGGAGAGCCCTTCGGGAATATTCAGCTCATCCGAACGAAGCTCTTCAGGAATCGCGGAAAACAGCTCATCAAAATCGCTGATACCCAGCTCCTGAAACATTGCCGCCTGATCCTGCTCACTTGTTGCACAAAACGGTGTTTTTTTCATTCTAACTACTTTCTTTTGTCAAAGAGTCTCCGTGAAATAAATCATCCACGGGCAGTTCCTTTTTTATAAAACGGAAGGTCGGTCACCTCTGCGGGAAATCGTTTGCCACGGATTTCAACATCCAGCACACGCCCACATTCCGCAAATTCAGGCTCTACAAACGCCATAGCCACGGCGGCGCCAAGGCTAGGAGCAACAGAACCGCTGGTAACTTCACCAACTTCAATATCCTTAAAATAAATTTTATCATGCTCCCGGGCAGCCCGTTTGGATGTAAACTTCAGGCCAACCAATAAGACTTCCGGATCATCGAGATCCGCCAGAACATTTTCCCTGCCGATAAACCCCTTATCCATGTCGATAAACATGCCGCGCGAAGTTGCCACAGGAGTGCGGGACGCAGAAAGTTCATGTCCATAGAGCGGATACCCCATCTCAAGGCGAAGCGTATCACGAGCGCCCAGCCCTCCCGGCTCACATAATTGATGCGCAATCAGCTTATTCCAAAGCTCACCGGCATGCTCATTCGGCAGATAGATTTCATAGCCCCACTCGCCGGTATAGCCGGTGCGGCTCAAAATACAGGAGGCATGGCTGGCGTCCAATTCCTTAAAGCGGAAATAGCCTAAATCAGGCAGCGTGCACCCAAACACATCCTCTAAAACCTCACGGGATTTGGGACCCTGGACATCCAGTTTGGCTAAACGTGAGGAAAGATCGATAAAGGAGGTTTTTTCGGAGATGCGGCTTTTAATCCATTCCGCATCCTTTTCCGCTGTGCCGGCATTTACCACCAGCATATAACGCTCCTTTTCCATGCGGTAACAGGTTAAGTCATCAATCACCCCGCCGTCCTCATCAAGCATAAATCCGTAGCGAACCTGCCCAACCGCCAGAGTTGCCACGTTGCAGGTCAGGAGTCTTTCCAAATCCTGTAGCGCCGTTTCTCCGGAAAGCTCAAATTCACCCATGTGGCAAATATCAAAGACTGAGGCTCGTGAGCGCGTCTGCTCATGCTCTTGAAGAATCCCCGCATACTGAATGGGCATGTCCCATCCACCAAATTCGCCCATACGTGCGCCGAGATTCTGATGTTGTTCGTGCAACGGTGTTGTTTTCATAAGCGTTCTATCATACAAAATCAGTCCCATATCAACAAGTTCAAATTCAAACCAATGATAATTTGGCTTTAAACCTTCAGGTTTTTTCGCAATAGATGACCTTTATGAACTCTCTGACTATAGCCGCCGTATCCGCCGTCCTTTATCTTATCGCCTACAACACCTACGGACGATTTTTGAGCCGGAAAATTTTCAAGGTGAATTCTAAGGCTCACTGCCCCAGCAAAACCCACCATGACGGGATCGACTTTGTGGCTACCGATAAACTGGTTCTATTCGGTCATCATTTTACATCTATTGCAGGAACGGGCCCCATTGTCGGACCGGCCATTGCGATTATCTGGGGCTGGGTTCCAGCCCTGGTCTGGATTTTGATCGGCTCTATCTTCATGGGAGCCGTTCATGATTTCGGATCCATGATGATTTCTCTGCGTCATGAAGGGCGGTCCATCGGCGATATTGCCGGCGACATGATCAACCCGCGCGTTAAATCTCTCTTTATGCTTATCATCTTTTTTTCGCTATGGATTGTCGTCGCCATTTTCGGCGTCGTGATAGCTTCGGTATTCAGCATTTTCCCGCAATCTGTCATTCCGGTCTGGCTTCAGCTTCCTATTGCGATCTGGCTCGGATTCATGGTGTACAAGCGCAAAAAATCTCACATTTTATATGGATTAATCGCTACTGTACTGATGTATGCCACCATCGCAGTCGGCGCCTTTATTCCAGTAGAACTTCCGACCATAGGAAGCCTTTCAGGTGTTGGCGGTTGGGTCATCCTACTGTTGATCTATGCCTATATTGCCTCCACGCTGCCCGTTACCGTACTGCTACAGCCCCGTGACTATATTAACGCCTTTCAACTCTGCATTGCCATGGGATTGCTGTTGCTCGGCATCATCTTCACCCATCCACCGATGGTTGCGCCCCCCCTGAATCTTGATGCTCCCGGAGCCCCTCCTATTTTTCCTCTTCTTTTTATTACTGTTGCCTGCGGAGCTATTTCCGGGTTTCACAGCCTTGTATCCTCCGGCACTTCATCCAAGCAGTGCGATCAGGAAACCAGCGCCCTGCCCATCAGCTATGGAGGCATGCTGCTCGAAGGCATGCTGGCCGTTATCGTGATTATTGCCTGTGGGGCCGGAATCGGACTTGGACTCGATAAGGATGGAACACTTTTTACCGGCATAGAGGCCTTTAATCAGCAATATGCAAGCTGGGAGTCAGCAAAAGGACTGGGAGCCAAGATCGCAGCCTTCGTCACCGGTTCTTCCAACATGATTGCCGGTCTAGGCATCCCCAAAAATATTGTTCTCACTCTGATGGGTGTATTTGTGGCCTCCTTTGCAGCCACCACACTCGATACGGCCACCCGCCTACAACGCTATATTGTTTCCGAAATCGCTAATAGCTGTAGAATCCCGGCACTGGGGGAAAAACATCCTGCCACATTTATCGCAGTATCTACCGCCCTGTTGCTTGCTTTTTCCAGTGGAGGCGGTAAAGGGGCATTGGCCCTCTGGCCGCTTTTTGGGGCCATCAATCAACTTCTCGGCGGACTGGCCCTATTGGTTATCACGGTCTGGCTTGCCCGGAAAACCATTTCGACAGTCTTCACTGCGATTCCCATGATTTTCATGATCGTCATGACTGGATGGGCCATGAAAATTAATCTCTATGATTTCTATACCACAGAAAAATGGCTCCTCTTCAGCATCGGAACCATCATCTCCCTACTTCAAATCTGGATGATTATTGAAGGCCTGACGGTTCTATTTAAGCTGAAAAAACAGCCGCCGAACCCAGCGTTAGATTAATTCGCCCGGCGCATCAGCCAAAGCCCGCCAAACTGTCCTGCCAGGATCGGAATCCAGGGTAAGAGCCATGGATAAATATCCGGATGCTTATCCAGCGTGTCAGATAAAATAATGAAAAGATAATAGACAAACATGATCCCCAGACTCATGAGCATCCCCATCGATGATTCTTTTCGATGCGACTTAATTCCAAGCGGAATGGCGATCAGCACAAACATGAATGGTGAAATGCCAAGGCAAATGCGCTGATTAAGATCGATCAAATCTTTGGTCTTCTCAATACGGCGATCGTTTTCTCCCAGTCTTCTATAGGTTTTTTCCGGATGCCTAACCCGATAAGCCAGTTCAGAAAAGAGCATATTTTTCCTCTTCTTCGATACCTTCTTTTTCCCGGTAAGCTCATTAAAATCGAGTCGAATAGGATACCTTTTAGCATTCACATAACGGGTTTTGGCAGAATCATTCGGAGCACTTGCATCCGGGATCTCAATTCGAACGTCAAACAGATCAATCTTCAGTACGGCCTGTTTCTTATCCGAGGTCATAATGCCACTGTTCGCACGAATCGTAGCCGTAACTTGATCTGTTTTTTCATCTACCTCATAAACAATTAAATCACGTACCCGGTTCTTATTTTTCTTGCCGACATAAATCATATAGCCGGGGAATTCACGAATAAAACGGCCTTCCTCCAATAGCTTAACAGGGTCTTCTACCCCCATTCCCTTAATCAATTGGCGGTTGGCATACGTGGTTTGGGGATAAATAACACAGTTGTTGTACAAGCAGACACATGAAAGCCCAATCGAAAGCAACAGCACGGGAGACGCAATCTGCCACAGGCTTAACCCTC
>DATCZD010000053.1:0-2080 GCA_036526075.1 Pontiella sp.
AAACTCACGCTTGTTCTCCCCGGTTTTTCGCAAGGAAGCCAACTTCAGCAATTCAAATGTTTTTTTAAAGCGCTCTCTTTCAAGCAACTCTTTTCTCAGTTTGATCACATCACTTTCAGCGCTTTCCCCAATACATAGGCCTTCGATAAGCAGATCGTATACTATACTCATATCCTCTGGCGTTGCATACTCATATGATCCACCATCTCCCCGCACATAAAAGCGGGTAGCCTGAACATTCTCAGGAACCGTGTCTTGCAAGCACTCCAGCAATTCAACAAAAGATGCTTTTGATTCGGTCCATCCATCAAATAAATTCAAAACCTGACGGTTGACCTTTAATCCACGCTCTTCACGCATCAGAACATTATACCGAGGCTCCATTAATTCCCAGGTGCTCCGAGCCGTAATCAGCTCAGCTTTAGCACTCTCGTAGCGCACCAACGAAATCGCACCGAACAGCACCACCACAGATACCGTTGTAGCGATACCGCATAATATAATAAAGCGATGACTAACCACTCCCTGATAGCGCTGCTCTGACTTAACCAATAAATTAACACGAGGATACATCATTTCTACAGGATCCCTCCTATTGCTGCTCCGATTGCAGCTGAAAAGCGGGTAGCCTCTTTCTCAAGCTCAGGAGAAATTACGCTCGAATCCACTTCAATATTATTCAGGGGATTCCAGGTTTCCACATCTGTGTGTACCATAGAACCAAACTCGGAAACCCATCCACTCAGCAAACTCAAACCGCCGGAAGCATAAAATTTTTCAACACGACACCCCTGATGCCGTTCAATAAAATCCTTCGAAATGGAAAGCTGCTTAACAAAAGGATTCATAACAGCATTAATCGAAGTTGAAATATTGATCGATCGGTCCTCCAAAATTGATGCCGCCAATTCCTCATCAACGCCCAGATCTGAAGCAAGTTTTTTCCGAAGAGTCCGCCCCCCGAACGCAAACTTCCCGAGAAGAACAATCGTTCCCTTGCTTATAAACGCATAGTGAGTCACCGTCTCACCAGCTTCAACAAGACAAACGGTGCTATCTTTGCAGTCACTTCCATGCGCATTCAGGAAAGCCGTGATAAATGAAAGCCCTGAAACCTCCAGTGAGGCTGGCGCCGGAGGCCCCGAAGGAAACATCTTCAGCATATACTCTACATCTTTCAAAGGAACAGCAGCGGCAAGCAGACTGGAATCCTTTTTCCCCGCCCCCCGAACCAAAAGAGAGGCCGAAGCACGAAAATCTTCACCGACGTTCAATAATCCGCGAAGCTTGGTTTGCGGATTAGTTTTTTCATCCGCATCCAAAGGAGTATTCACCATTCGGACAACGGCTGAGGAGCCGCTATAAGCAAGCGCACAATAGTTAGACCTCAGCTCATCTGGAAGCACCACTTGCGAAACCGGAGCCTCAAAATCAACAGGAGGAAGCATCTCAATTCCGATCAATTCCAGTGACCCCTTGCCACCGCTTTTAAGCTTTACCAGCTTGGTGGCAGTCGTCCCAAAATCAATCCCAACAATACTTGATAATTTTTGTATCGACTGGTTTTTCTTGCTCGACTTCTTTATCATCCCTTTTTTCTTCCTTGTTTTCCGCGCACCACTTCTGACCTTACTTTTCTACAAACACCAGCACTTAGGCAAAGGCGGCGCACTTGTGATACGCAGAATTCATACCACAATGATGCCGAACTTACCTCTTGCCAATAAGCCCGTCAACATCAATAGTGTCCACATGTATTAACCAAAACTTATTAATCTGCAACATCAGGAAAGAATTGTGAGCCTATTAAACACTAACTCCCCATCCTCCACAGAAGACCTTCCAGAGCTAACACCTCAGAAAAATATACTCATATCGCTAATCCTGCTGATCTCAGGTCTGGCACTAACCAGCATACTTGCATTTAATGAAATTAAAAAAAATAGCTTTTCAGAGAGAAAGGCCAAAGCCTCAAAAACAGATTCCGACAGCATAAGCCCAGAACAGCAGGAGACCGCAAAAACATCATTGTTTGAACGATTTAAAAAACCCACCACGCAAGAAGATGCATCTCAAAACA
>DATCZD010000054.1:0-15021 GCA_036526075.1 Pontiella sp.
AGAGCGAGAATAGCAAGGCCACCGCAGTCATTGTACGTTCACCGCCTGAAAGAAGGGAAATGGTCTGTAGCTTCTTGCCTGGTGGACGGGCTATAATTTCAATACCTGCTTCAAGTACATCTTCGTCATCGGTAAGAACCAGCTTGGCTGATCCTCCGCCGAAGAGTTGCTTGAACATCTCCTGGAAGTTTTCATTCACCTTGTTAAATGTGGTTTTAAAAAGTTCTGTCGTTGTATTGTTGATCGTTTTGATCATATCCAATAGTTGCTGTTTGGCGGATGTCAGGTCTTCCTGCTGTTTTATGAGGAAGGCATAACGTTCTTCATGTTCAGCATGTTCTTCAATGGCTACGAGGTTTACCGGTCCCATGGAGTCAATTTTTGCCTGTAATTCCGCCACGCGAGTCTCAATAACCTCGCGGTCTGGAACCTCATCGTTTTCCCAATGGGGCGCTTCGGCTTCTGACAACTCTTCCTTGGTGATGTGATAAACACCGGTTACGCGCTCAAGGGCATTGTCATACCGCATAGTGTATTCCGCCTTTTCCACCTCCAGCTTGGATTTGTGATTCAGTTCGCCCTCCAGCTCGTTACGGATGATGCGTAGACTATTTTCAGTCGTGGTCAGAATTTGGATAGTTTCTTCGCGGCGCACACGCTCCGAGACCAGTGTGTGAGAGGTTGTTTCTAGATGAACTTCAAGCGGTTCAATTTTTTCAGTTTCCTCTTCTATAGAAATCTTCAAATCTTCAATACGTCGGTTGTAGGAATCAATACCGCCTGTACGGTCGTTGATCAGCTCTTCCAACTCGTTGATACGCGCCTCCATAGGTTGTTTCCGACCATAAAGGTGTTCTAGTGCGGAAGTTTTGTGAGAATAAATGATCCGGTGTTCTGAAGTAACCTGCAGGGTGTCGGAGCGTTGTTCTTCAATGGTGTTAAGTATGACGGTTTGTTCGCTGATCTGGTTGCGAACGGTAGCTTGCCGATCGCGTGTCTCCTGAAGCTCAGTGGCGAGACTTCTGCGCAACTCCGTACCTTGGCTTTCATTTTCGGTAAGGGTGTTAAATTCAAAGGTCACGGTTTCAACGCGATCACGTGCCGTGGCGGTTTCGCGAACAATAACCTGACGCTCACCTTCCTGTAGAGCCAGTTCACGACGGAACGCTTCCAGCATCTGGCGGGCATTTTCAATATTGCTGGTAATACCCGATTCTTCGCCGCGCAGGGTTTCTAGTGCTTCTTCCAACGAGTGAATGCTGGTTTCCAGTTTATCGATTTCCTCCTGAAGCTGTTCTCGAAGCTGGTGACGGGCAAGGGGACTCTTGTCTTTTGTTTTAGGCATCCAGAGTTCAGATGCGCCGCAACCAGAAACCACGGTGCCGTCCTGCGAAACGACAACGGTATCGGAAGTGAGAATATCCGGAATCTCTAGCTCCGATCCGACAATGCGGATGTTCCAGAACAGTCGGCGCACGAGCGGAGCGATGGAATCATCAAAAGTAATACATTCAATTAACCCTTTACCAATCGCTGAGGAGGTATCGAGATTTGCCTCCTCTTTACAGGAGGATACACTCAGTAGTCGGGCACTTCCGGCCTCTTGATCGCGTAGCCAACTGAGGGCTTCCCGTGCATAGGATTCGTCGCGCACTACGATTGCATCAATACATGGGCGCAAAATAGCTTCCAGAGCAGTCTGATATTCAGGTAAAGTTTTTAGCTGTTCGGCCAACGGGCCGATAATTCCTTCGCGATCCAGTAAAAAATCGTCCGGCGGATCCAGTAGGACCTGAGCTCCGGGCGGAAATCCTTCTTGCCGGGCTTCGCCACCGGAAAGCATTTCTAGCTGAGCACGTTTGGCTGCCGCCATTTTCTGAAATTCATTCAGTTTTCGCTCGTTTCCAATAATCAGATCTTTCCGCCCGGCTCGGTTTGAGTTGAGTGTGTTGAGTATTTCTGCCTGCTCAGCAACTTTTCCGGAAAGTATTTCAACCTTGGTATCCATCTCCTCCTGTCGCTCAATAAAGGAGGTGAGGGAGCGTTCCAGTTCTGATTTTTCAGTAGCCAGTCGTTCTTTCTTCAGCATGGCTTCGCGATCGCGCGCATCCAGTGCATTCAGCTCGTTTTGCATTTTGGAGGATTTTGAATCAAGAGCAACCGATTCATTGCGCAGGTTGTTAAGTTGTGCACGTGCGGCATTCATCTGATCCTCGACGTCCTTCTGTACGAGGGTGACCCGCTCCAGTGCATTCTTCGCTTCTTCTTTCTGGGTTTTCGCTTCGCCGATCTCAGTGATAATTTTTTCTAACTCATTGCGGTGGGCTTCCAAGCGTATGCGGGCTTCTTCGGTTTCCTGCGTGTTACGCTGTGCGAGTGTAGTCAGTTCCGCAATGCGGTCGGTGTTCATTGTGATCAGGTGCTTGGTACGCTCCAGTTCACTGCGAGCTGCACTGGCTTGTTCCATAGCTTGAGAAATCGTCTCTTCAAGTTGGGTCAGTGCTTTACGGGAGCTTTCGGCTTTTGTTTCTTCTGTTTCAAGTTGTCGGTGCAGTTCATTGACTTTGCGCTCAAGCACCTGAAGCTCGCTGGTCAGTTCATTGATTTTTCGAGCATATTCCTGAAGGCGCTGGTTGGTTACATAAATGTCAAGGGTGCGCATTTCATCAGACAGTTCTTTAAATCGTCGTGCTTTTCCGGCCTGACGTTGCAGAGAGATAATCTGTCGTTTTACTTCGCGGATTACATCATCCAGCCGTAATAGGTTGGCTTCGGTATGTTCCAGTTTGCGCAGAGCTTCTTTTTTGTCTGCCTTGTATTTGGTGATTCCACTGGCTTCTTCAAAAACAGTGCGGCGATCATCCGGTCGGGCGGAAAGAATCTGATCAATTTTTCCCTGTTCCAGCACGGAATAGGAATCTGTTCCGATTCCGGTATCCATGAACAGTCGCTGAATATCTTTCAAACGGCAGGCTTTGCGATTAAGAAAATAGCCGCTTTCGCCGGAGCGGAAAACACGGCGGGTGATACAGACTTCATCATATTCGATTCCGAGCGACTCGGTGCAGTTGGCCAGTGTAATACTAACCTCTGCCATACCAAGCGGTTTTGCGGAATCGGTGCCGTTGAAAATGATATCTTCCATTTTAGCACCGCGCAGTGCGCGTGCGCGCTGTTCGCCAAGCACCCAGCGGACAGCGTCAGATACATTACTCTTTCCGCAACCATTCGGTCCGACAACGGCCGTCATACCGGGCTCAAATGCCAATTTGGTTTTGTTTGCGAAACTTTTAAATCCAATAATTTCGAGTGTTTTCAGATACACGAAAATTCCTCCAAGAAAAACGATCGCTCAAAGTAGCATAATCATTTCAGCTCATAAAATCTGATTCTTTATGGAAATCAGGAGCTTTTAAGAGAATAGATTTTCTGGGAAAGTTCACCGGAGTTTACTTTGGAGAAACGAATGATTTATCAGGTTGGAAGTGGAGAAGTAGTGTACAATCAGGGAGGTTGTGTTGGTAGAAAGGTTTATGAAGCATTTGGAAATGAATATGTCCATCTGGCTATTGAACCCGGAGGTTTGATTCCTGAGCATGCTCTTCCACTGGCTGTTTCATTTTGTGTATTGAAGGGGCAGGGCGTATGCCGTGTTGCTGGAGAAGAGTTGCTGGTATCAACCGGGATTATGATTGAATGTCCTCCTGCAACACAGCGTAGTTGGCGTAATGAGTCAGATGATCCTGTCGAGATTCTGGTGATTAAAAGGTCTGCCGAATAGCCATTCTATTTATTTGAAGGTGGACAAGGTGTGTGGAGGTCTGCAAGTGTGTTTCTTTTAGTTTTTGGGAGTTTTTATGGCACGTAAACGCAATTATAAGGTTAGAGGTGACTACGATTTTCTCGTAATGGCTGGTTTTTGTTTTTTTCTCTGTTTATGGGCGGTTAAGGATGCTTGGTTTCCCGGAGACAAGGTGTTGGAGAAGCATCCCCGAAGAGTTCCTGTAGCGTTCGAAGTGAAGGGTGGCGGTACCATTCAGGATCTTCATGTTGGTGTGGGAGATGTGGTGCTGCCTCCAAGAGATGGAGATAAACCTACACTTTTAGCTTCACTTAAAAATTATACCCTGCAGAGCGAATTTGATGAGATAAAGGAAGCTTTCAAGGCGCTTCCAAAAGATTCTCCAGAAAAGGATGGTCTGCGTAAGGAGATTGTTCGTTTAAAAGCCGAACTTGATGGACTCAAGGTATATTGTCCGGAACTCGGCAAGGAAAAGAGCGGAAAGATTTCTGAAATTCTGGTTTCAAAACATGAATTTATTCAAGCGGGACAGAGCATTCTGATTATTGAACCTAAAACCACGTTTTATGTATTCAATAAGAGTCTGGCACTAGGCTGTTTTCTGGGTTTTTTCTTTTTTCTTGGTGTTTACGTGCTAGGGCACTGATCAGTTTTTATAATCCTCCAATAATGAACGGATTAGCTTGACCGCAATCCGCCCCTGAATATTATCCCTCTTTCACTTTTTGTAAGTAGTATTTTAATTTTTTGGAAATATTTAAAAATCAAGGAGATATACAAATGACTAAGCGAGATTTGGTGATGCGCATTGCTGATGAAACCGGACTGATCCAGCAGGATGTTTATGCCGTCATCCAAAAGAGCCTCGATTATATCGTGGAAGCTCTTGAGCAGGATAAGACCGTCGAATTCCGTAATTTTGGTGTTTTTGAAGTTCGTGAACGTAAACAGCGCATCGGTCGTAATCCAAATAAACCTGAAAATGTTGTAACTATTCCCGCCCGCAAGGTTGTGAAATTCAAGCCGGGAAAAATCATGCGCGAAAAGATTACCGGCGAGTAATATGGCTTCAAATGAGTTCCAGCCTCTGCAAGGGATGTCCGATATTGTTGCGCCGGATATCTATCTCTGGCGTATGATGGAGGAACGGGCGCGCAGTGTCTTTTCGACCTATGGCTATGATGAGTTGCGCACACCTGTGCTTGAAAAAATATCGGTATTCCAACGTTCTCTTGGTGAAACCACGGATGTTGTGAAGAAGGAGATGTATTCTTTCAAACCGAGTAAGCATGAATTGGCTATGAGGCCGGAGGGTACGGCTGGAACTATGCGCCATCTGGCCGGGTGCGGTGAAGAGGGAATGAATGCGCGTGTATTCTATATTGCCCCAATGTTTCGCTACGAGCGCCCGCAGGCTGGTCGTAAGCGTCAGTTTCATCAGGTAGGCGTTGAGGCCACTGGGGAGCCAAATCCGTTGGCTGATGCCGAGTGCATTGCCCTGCAGAAAAGCCTGCTTGATGCGTGGGGATTGACGGGGTCTACGATTAAGGTCAGTACTCGAGGTGAGCTCTCAGATCGTAAGCCGGTTGCTGATGGTCTACGCGAGGCACTGCGTCAGTATGAGGACGGTCTTTGTGAAGACTGCCAGCGACGTATTGATGAAAATGTACTGCGTGTGGTCGACTGCAAAAATAAGCACTGTCAGAAGATTGTTGATCAAATCCCTTCGCCGACTGAGTTTATGAGTGAAGAATCGCGCAATTATCTTAATCAGGTAATTCAAGCCCTGGAGGCTATGGGCGTTGATGTGACGGTTGATCCGAAACTGATTCGCGGTTTGGACTATTATGTGCATACGGTTTGGGAAATAAGCCATTCTGCACTCGGCGCACAGGACGCAGTTGCAGGCGGTGGTCGTTACTTAATCGATCTGGGGCGTAAAAGTATTCCAGGAGTTGGTTTTGCTGTTGGTTTTGAGCGTGCCATCATGGCGTTGGAAGCCTGCGGGATTTCCGGAGAACAGTTTTCTCCGGATGGGGGAATCTGGTTGGTTTCTCTCGGAGACACTGCTTTGATCGAAAATATGAAGCTTGCTCAGCAACTACGCTCTAAAGGCATTCGTTGTGGTATGGAGCTAGCGGCAAAGAGTATGAAGGCTCAGATGCGTAAGGCCAGTCGGGCTGGTGCGAACAAAGTCATCATTCGTGGAGATGATGAAATTGAAAAAGAAATTTTAGTTATCAAGGATATGGGGCAGGGAACTCAGGAAGAGGCCAATCTTTCCGAGTTGTTTGAAAAGATTTAAGGGAGAAGACAATAATGCATCGGTACAGAACACACAATTGTGGTGAGCTTAGAAAAGAAAATGTTGATGAAATAGTTAAGATTTCCGGATGGGTTCATAGTGTGCGTGACCATGGCGGTATCATCTTTATTGATCTGCGTGATCATTATGGTTTGACTCAGGTCGTGATTGATCCGTCTCAGCCTTTCTACAAAGGGGTTGAGCACTGGCGTGTTGAATCCACAATATGTTTCACCGGAAAGGTTGTTGCCCGTATTCCTGAGGCTATTAACCCGCGCCTCTCCACTGGAGAAATTGAAGTGGTTGCTGAAGATATGGAAACTCTTGGCGAATCTAAAGTTGTTCCGTTTCAAGTTGCTAAAGAAGAAGAGTGTAATGAAACCCTGCGCCTTGAATACCGCTTTCTTGATTTGCGCCGTGAAAGTCTACATAACAATATTATTCTTCGCTCCAAAGTGATTGCCCGCATTCGTGAGTTGATGACTGGCGAAGGATTTATGGAAATGCAGACTCCAATCCTGACAAGCAGTTCTCCTGAGGGCGCACGTGATTACCTTGTTCCGAGTCGTGTTCATCCAGGAAAATTTTATGCACTACCGCAGGCCCCTCAGCAGTTTAAGCAACTTTTGATGACTTCCGGCTTTGACCGTTATTTTCAGATTGCTCCGTGCTTCCGTGATGAGGATGCCCGTGCGGATCGTTCCCCGGGTGAATTTTATCAGCTCGATATGGAGATGGCTTTTGCGACGCAGGACGATGTTTTTGAAGTGAATGAGCGTGTGTTGCATAAAATCTTTACTGAGTTTTCCGATAAGCAGGTAGACGATATTCCGTTTAAACGGCTTCCGTATTTGGAAGCCATGGATAAATATGGCACCGACAAGCCAGACCTGCGTAATCCGCTGATTATGCAGGATGCCAGTGAGCTCTTCCGAGATAGCGATTTTAAGGCCTTTGCCGGAGTTGTTTCTTCTGGTGGTGTTGTAAAAACCATTGCTGCCAAAGGCTGTGCCGGTGAGTCCCGTAAGTTTTTTGATGACATGATCAAGTTTGCGCAGTCCGTCGGCTCTAAGGGCCTCGGTTACTTACGTTGGATTGATGGTGAAATTCAGAGTCCTATCGCAAAATTTCTTTCTGAAAAGACCCTTAGTCAGCTCAAGGAACTTGGTGGTGTCAGTGATGGCGATGTTATGTTCTTCATTGCGGACAAAGAAAAGGCGGCCTGCGATATTGGAGCTGCGGTTCGTGATGAACTTGGTAAGCGCCTGAATCTGATTGATCCGAATGTCTTTAAGTTCTGTTGGATTGTCGACTTCCCAATGTATGAGTTGGATGATGATGGTAAGGTTGAGTTCTCGCACAATCCGTTCTCTATGCCGCAGGGCGGTATGGATGATCTGCTGAATAAAGACCCACTTGATATTTTGGCATATCAGTATGATATTGTCTGTAATGGTGTGGAACTCTCATCCGGTGCGGTGCGTAATCACAGTCCGGAAATGATGATCAAGGCTTTTGCTATTGCTGGGTACGACCGGTCGGTTGTGGAAAATAAGTTTCCGGCACTCTATAAAGCCTTCCAGTATGGTGCTCCGCCGCATGCTGGCATTGCTCCGGGTGTTGATCGCATGGTTATGTTACTGGCTGATGAGCCGAATATACGAGAGGTAATTACCTTCCCAATGAATCAGAAGGCGCAGGATCTTTTAATGAATGCACCGGGCGAGGTAGAGCATCATCAGGTTCGTGATTTGCACCTTAAGATAAATCTTCCTAAGAAGTTGGACAAAGAGATGGTCGACGGAGAGAAGTAATCTTTGAGACCAAAGTAGCTTTGGAAGCCGCTCTTCTTTAACAGGGGCGGTTTTTTTATTTTTCTGTAAAAGAGCATAAATCGAACGCATTTTTCAATGCTCTCTAATCGGCTTGTTTTTATCAGAAAAGTCCGTCTGTTGATCTTGTGAGATAGTCCAGAATAGGCTGTGCGGAACCCGAGTGCCATTTGATTGGTTTGGGTCAGAATAGAGGGTTTGTCTGGATCTTTTCTGTTGAAGGCTGAAACTGTCTGCAGGAGTCGGTAGACTGTACCTCCTTTTTATGGATCGAGCAGAACTGTGTGAATGGGTTGATGATGTAGTTGGCGCAGTAACGGCAGAGTTGTTGGTTTTCTCCATCCTCAAACACTTCAATTTTAGCGGAGCGGTCGGCATCCGTGAAAATTTTGGGCGTTGTTGCTTTCTCTTGAAACGGAACCTCAGTTTCTGAAGCGTATTCAAATCCGCAACTGGAGCAGGTCAGCTTTTCTCCGGTTTTTGTAAGGCCGTCATATTTCGGTTCTCGCTTTAGCAGAGTGTCTTTACCGCAATTCATACAAATGATTTCTACTGCTTTCATGAGCTAATGTGTATAGTGATATGATTTTTTGAACAAGCCGTAAAAAAGGCGAGGTAAGGGATGCGCACTATTTCAGACTGGGGAAACTATCCGGTAATTGAGGCAGAAGTGGCCGGGTTTAACAGAATAGAGCAGCTTCGTGAAAGGCTCGATCAGCCGGGCGAGATGATTGCTTTCGGCAATGGACGATCCTATGGAGATGCTTCGCTTCAAAAAAACATACTGCTTACCCGTCGCTTTAATAAATTTATATCTTTTGATGAGGCAACAGGAGAGCTTTGCTCTCAGTCTGGAACGTTACTTTCGGAGATTTTGGAAACCTTTGTTCCGCGCGGTTGGTTTCTTCCGGTAACCCCCGGAACCAAGCTGGTTACGATTGGTGGTGCTATTGCTGCAGATGTGCATGGAAAGAATCATCATATAGACGGAAGTTTTGGTCAGCATATCCGGATGATGGAGGTTATGCGCAATGATGGGTCTATTATCAGGTGTTCTCCGACGGAAAATGCTGAATTTTATAACCTTACGATCGGAGGTATGGGGCTGACGGGAGTTATTCTTAATGCGACATTCCGGCTTAGAAAGATTGAAACGGCCTATATTCGGAAAGAGACTGAGCGTGCTTCTAACCTGAATGAGATCATGGATTGTTTTGAGTCTTCGAGTGATTGGACCTATTCCGTGGCATGGATAGACTGTTTGGCGAAGGGCGATTCGATGGGACGTAGTATTATGCTGCGCGGAGAGCATGCGACCAGATCCGAACTGATCGAGTCTGCCCAAAAACTAGATCCGTTAAATCCGAAGGGCGGGCTAAAGCTTGAAGTGCCGTTCACATTTCCAAACTTTGCACTGAATCCGCTGACTATGAAGGCATTTAACTTTGTCTACTACAATAAAACCCGACTGGGAGTGCATAAGCATGTAGTTGACTATAACAGTTTTTTTTATCCGCTTGATGCCATCGGTAATTGGAATCGAATTTATGGTAAACGTGGGTTCACGCAATATCAGTTTGTAATTCCGAAAGAGGCCGGGCGTGAGGGTATGCATAAAATTCTTAAGCGTATTACGGATAGTGGACTAGGATCATTTCTTGCGATACTTAAGCTGTTTGGGGAGCAGGATAGTTTTATGTCTTTTCCCATGGCGGGATATACGCTGGCGCTGGATTTTCCGATCTCGCTTAAAGCGATGGACCTCTTTAAGGAACTGGATGCCATGGTGGCTGATTATGGAGGCCGGTTATACCTCGCCAAGGATTCGCGAATGGACGCGGCTATGTTTGAAAAAACCTATCCGAATGCCGATACATTTCGTGAGGCCATTTCCATGCTGAATCAAGGAGATACCCGCTTCGCATCACTGCTGTCTAAGCGGATCGGAATTACAGATTAATAATATTATGAACCACCCACTTAACTGAAGATGATAGAGGTGCAGAGAGTTAATGAATATCTCTGTGCGCTCTCTGTAGTAAAAAGAGTTAGTTGAGAGAAGATATGAAGAGTGTTTTGATTTTAGGGGCGACGTCGGATTTGGCGCAGGCTATTGCAAAAAAGTTTGCGGCAGAGGGATGGCATCTGCAGTTGGCTGCGCGCAATATGGATTTGTTGACGCCGATTGTTAGCGATCTTGAGGTCCGTTCGGATTCGGAGGTTCTAGCCCTGCAGTTTAATGCGACGGATTTTCATACTCATAAGTCCTTTTACGATTCACTAACGAATAAACCAGATGTCGTAATTTCTGTGTTTGGCTACATGGGCGATCAATTGAAAGCTCGTACTGATTTTAATGAAGTACGAAAGACAATTGATATCAACTATACCGGTATGGTTTCGATTCTTAATGTTGTCGCAAATGATTTTGAGCAGCGTGGTTATGGATCGATCGTCGGGATCAGCTCGGTGGCTGGAGAACGCGGTCGTCAAAGCAACTATATCTATGGAAGCGCTAAGGCCGGTCTGACTGCTTATTTTTCGGGGTTACGCAGCCGCCTTTCAGAAAAAGGCATACATGTTATGACGGTCAAACCTGGTTTCTGCCGCACCAAAATGACGGAGCATCTCGATCTGCCTGCCGTACTTACTGCTGAGCCAGAGCAGGTTGCCACGGCTGTTTTCAAGGGGTTGCGGAGAAAGTATAATACCGTCTATACGCTATGGATGTGGCGCTGGATTATGCTGATTATCCGGCACATTCCGGAATTTGTTTTTAAGAAACTTGTTCTGTAGAGCGACTTTGATCATCATTGTGAACTGGTAGGTAGCCCCTTTGGAAAAAAGATTTAATGCTCGCAGTGCTATCTTAGGGGTCTAGTTTCCCATCAGAAAAGAATGCAGGGTTAAAGAGGGCATTAAAGAAGGGACAGGCAGGATGGTTTTTAGCATTCTGCTGTACGCTACTCTCCTAGTCGTTCAATGCTGTTAAGCTGTTAAATCCGATCCTCGGTCGCATGAAATAATGCATTCTCGATTATGGTTTTATCGAAGAACCGCTTTTTCTATGACTGTTTTAATAAGCAGGGGATCATTTTAATTTTTGAGTAGCGCGTCAAAATATTCAATAGTTTTGGTGAGGCCTTCGCGTAGAGAAATAGTGGGTTCCCATCCGAGTTTTTCTTTGGCGAGAGTGATATCGGGTTTGCGCTGTTTCGGGTCATCGGCCGGAAGAGGTTCGAACACGAGATTTGATTTAGATCCAGTTAGTTCGATAATGTTTTCCGCCAACTCAATCATGGTAAATTCGCCGGGATTGCCAATGTTGATCGGGCCGGTCACATCATCGGCGGTGTTCATCAAGCGAATCCATCCTTCAATCAGGTCGGATACATAGCAGAAAGAACGGGTCTGTTGTCCGTCACCATAAATAGTAATGTTCTCTCCCTTGAGAGCCTGCATGATAAAGTTGGAAACCACGCGGCCGTCATGCGGATGCATACGCGGGCCATAGGTATTGAAGATACGTACGATCTTGATGCGCAGGTTATGTTGGCGCCAGTAGTCAAAGAAAAGGGTCTCTGCACAGCGCTTACCTTCGTCGTAGCAGGAGCGGATGCCGATGGGGTTAACATTGCCCCAGTAGCTTTCCGGTTGGGGATGGACAGAGGGATCGCCATAAACTTCCGAGGTAGAGGCCTGGAAAACCTTGGCCTTTACTCGCTTGGCGAGTCCCAAAACATTGATTGCTCCGTGAACGCTGGTTTTCGTGGTTTGAACTGGATCGAACTGGTAGTGCACGGGTGAGGCTGGACACGCCAGATTGTAGATTTCATCAACCTCAACATAAAAGGGGAAGGTGACATCGTGGCGCATCAATTCAAAGTAGGGATTGTTCATCAAGTGGGCGATATTGGCTTTTCGGCCCGTAAAAAAGTTATCCATACAGATGACATCGCATCCTTCAGCCAGCAGACGTTCGCATAGGAAGGATCCCAAAAATCCGGCACCGCCGGTCACCAACACGCGCTTCTTGATTACATCGTTCATTTCTATTCCCCTTAGTTGCGGTAAAGCAAATCAAATTACCATGTGCCGCTGTAAAAATAAATTCCAATCACTGTAAAATTAAGGAATAGTCAACGGTGTTAAACATAATGCAGGGGGATGAATGTCCGAAAGGTCTGAGAAAAAAGTGGTTGGCCGAGAAGAGTGGTTGAAGCATTTAACTTCACTGGATAAAAAACTGTACGCCATGTATTCCTCCGTGACCGACTGTATTACCACTGATCAGTCTCTTATGGTTGTTCCGGTTGATGACCATATGGTACATCGTGGTGACGGTGTTTTTGAGTCGTTCAAATGTGTGAACGGAAATATCTATAATCTCGGGGATCATCTTGAGCGCCTTGAGCGTTCGTGCAGTGCTCTGGGTCTGGAGCTCCCGTGTTCCATTCAAGATATGTATGCTATCATTGTGCAGACAGTACGTGTCAGCGGTCAGTACAACTCTCTTATTCGTCTGCTTGTGTCACGGGGGCAGGGCACGATGGGGGTTAACCCGTATGCTTGTTTTAACCCCGAACTGTATATCGTGGTATATGAACTCTCATCGAGTAATATTGATTGCATGTCAGAAGGGGTGAGTGTTGCCATCAGTAAAATTCCGGTCAAACCGGGGATTTTTGCACAGGTCAAGACTTGTAATTATCTACCCAATGTTCTGATGAAAAAAGAGGCGATTGATTTGGGAGTCGATTTCACCATTTCGTTAGATGAAAACGGTAATTTGGGGGAAGGCGCCACTGAAAATATCGGCATTGTGACACGCAATCGGGAGTTGCTGATGCCACCTCCGGAGCGGGTGTTGGCGGGAACTACAGCCAAGAGGGCCATGGTGTTTGCTCAGCAGTTGGTAGAGGAAGATCTATTATTTCGCGCAGATTTTCGTCCGATTTCTTTGGAGGAGGTCTATGATGCCTCTGAAGTTCATATTTATGGAACGACTTTAAATGTTACTCCGGCGGTAATATTCGAAGGGCAACCAGTGGGAGATGGGATTCCTGGTCCGATTGCAACACGACTTTTTGAAATGCTCCATCAGGAGATGGTTCCTGACAGTTCTCGTCTAATTCAGGTGTTTGAATAGTGATCTGACCAGCTCTCTACATTAGCAACGTTGTTCAACTAGTGTGAGGTTCAGGACTAGAGTATGCTCCCTTCAGTATAATTTAAATCGTTGTTTGATTGGGCAAAGTGATGGGCATTGAGATAGAGCGTAAATTTTTGGTGCATGATAATACATGGCAGACGGCTTCGGATAATGGGGTGATTGTCCGACAGGGCTATCTGGTTTCAGATCAGGATAAAACGGTTCGGGTTCGGATCATCGGAGAAAATGCATTTATCACCATCAAAGGGGCAACGAAAGGAATCAGCCGCTTTGAGGTTGAGTATGAGATTCCCAAGAACGATGCAGAAGAAATGCTGGCTCTTTGCGGCAACCTGATAGAGAAAACGCGTTATCTGGTTCCGTATTCCGGAATGATTTGGGAGCTGGATGTCTTTTCCGGCAGTAACGAAGGACTCGTATTGGCAGAGCTGGAGCTTAAATCAGAAGATCAGGTATTTGACCTTCCAGCTTGGGCTGGCGAAGAAGTCTCAGGAGATTCCCGGTACTATAATGCCTGTCTGGCTAGGCACCCATTCTATCAATGGGCAGGTTAACGGTTCAGCTCAGTTTTCAGTTTCTCAGTAATGGCTTGCAGACGTTAGCTTGGCTGGCTGTTTTTAGAGGTAAAACGCAGTCATAGTGAAGCGTTATAAGGTCGTTTGGTTTGTAAAAACCGGACCCTTTTGTAACCGGGACTCGGCATTTTTATGATCTAAGATAAATACCATCGTTTTTTATGTATAAGAAAAAAGCCCGTCGCAGTGACGGGCTTTAATTGGGTAATCAAAGATTGATTTATGCACCAAGCTGGTAGCGGGTGTAGCGCTTAACCGTAATGGTATCACCGATTTCCTTGCCCTTTTCTTCGAGAAGGGCAGTAATGGAAATTTTATCTTCTTTAACAAATCCCTGCTCTAGGAAGCAGATCTGAGAGTAAAACTTATTGGCCTTACCTTTCAGGATTCCTTCCAGGATATTTTCCGGTTTTCCTTCGAGCTGTTTGCGAGCGATATCCATTTCGACTTCCAGTTGTTCAGCCGGAACTTCATCGCGGTTTAGGTATTCCGGCGCTGCCGCTGCAACGTGCAGGGTAAGGTCTTTAGCGAGTTCCTGAAAAACCGGAGAGTTTACAGTGTCTTGGTTTTCAACCGCAAGCTCCAGCAGAACTCCTACTTTGCCTCCCATGTGGATGTAGGACGCGATTGCGCCATTACCTTCAACAATCCAGTTTTCATTCCGACGAACACTGATTTTTTCGCCGACTGAACCGGTGATTACATCAATCTTCTCTTTCAGGTTTTCGTTCATTTTGCCTGTTTCGTGGTTCAGAGCATCCTGTCGAAGCTCTTCAACGAAAGCCTGAAAATCATCGTTGCGGGTAACGAAGTCAGTTTCACAGTTTACTTCGATCATGGCGGCAGATTTGCAGTCGTCGGCAACGATTGCTGCAATCATACCTTCGTTTGCTTCTTTGGAGGCACGCTTGGCCGCAACAGCTGCGCCTTTTTCACGAAGAAGTTTTACTGCTGCATCAAAGTCGCCGTCAGTCTGATCCAGCGCTTTTTTGCAGTCGGCAATGCCCATACTTGTGGCATCGCGAAGTTCTTTAATCATTGCTGTAGTAATAGCCATGGTTCAAATCTCCTTAAATTATGCGTCTTCTTTTTTATCTTCCACCGGTACTTCAGCTTCGGTAGAGACATCAACTTCTTCAGCCTTGGTTTCAGCTGCGGCAGGAGCTTCTTCTTTCACTTCTTCAGCTTTCTTGGCCTCATCGGCTTTCTTTTTCTGCTCCTTGATTTTCTTCAGCACTTCTTCGCGCTTCTTTTTCTCTTCAGCTTCTTTCTTCTTGCGCTCTTCACGGGCCGCTTTGGCTTTCGCGCGTTCTTCAGCTTCAGCCTTTTCGCGC
>DATCZD010000055.1:0-8468 GCA_036526075.1 Pontiella sp.
GAAATTCTGTCTGTGAAGAGCAGTTCGGGGTTAAATATGTTGAACGGGACGAGCTGTTTTCGCAATCAGATATTATTTCACTGCACTGTCCGCTCTTTAAGGATACCCATCATCTTATTAACTTGGACTCCATTGCTAAGATGAAAAAGGGCGTAATGATTATTAACACCAGCCGTGGAGCGCTCATTGATTCAAAGGCCGCGATTGAGGGGCTGAAGTCAGAAAAGATAGGCTATCTTGGTATTGATGTGTATGAGGAAGAAGAGGAACTTTTCTTTGAAGATAAGACCTTTGAGATTCGTACTGACGATGTGTTTGCCCGCCTGACAACGTTTCCTAATGTGGTCATTACCGGTCATCAGGCTTACTTTACGGAAGAGGCTGTTTCGTCCATTGCAAAAACAACACTAGAAAATATTGCGGCCTACCAAAATGGGGATGAGCTGGTCAATGCAGTAATACCGGACTAATCGTTGGATGGGCTTTGTTTTTTATCAAGCTCTCGCATAATGATTTCGGCAGGAGTAAGATACTTTTTCTCGTTATTGCATTCTTTGCAGGAGGGAACGCAGTTGCTTCGCGTGCTTTTTCCTCCTCGTACAACGGGTAGTATGTGATCCATGGTTAATTCGGAGGGGGGAAACTGGCCGCCACAGTAGTGGCAGATTCCTTTGTCCAACTGAAGTTTCCACCAGTCGCTTTTGCGCAGATCCTTGGCTCTGGTTCGTTCTCGCGCCACATGCCTGGGATCTTTTTTAATATCTATCCAGTCGTCGTTCACTCATCTCTCCGTTAAGTCATCGTTGAAACTAGACGTCGGACGAAGGGGAATCAATGAAAACCTTCGCGTAGGAAGATTGAACAAAGTACAGCGTTCGAGGTCTTCAAGAGGGAGGTCTGTGATGACAGTTTGGCTTTTTTTAATTATGATGGTAACGATGCTATCGGTTGGCGTTGAAGCAAGAGACGGGGCGATAATGGACACAAATAAGGTTTTAAAAACAGATGCAGAGTGGCAAGAGCAACTTACCGGACTTCAGTATCGGGTGACGCGAAAGCAAGCCACCGAACGACCGTTTACCGGAGAATATTGGGACCATACAGAGGCCGGGATTTATTCCTGTATTTGCTGTGGAACAGATCTGTTCCTGTCTGATACCAAATTTGATTCCGGCTGTGGCTGGCCCAGCTATTTTGAGCCGATAAATAAAATGGTAATTACTGAAAAGAGCGATACGTCGCATGGAATGATTCGGACTGAAGTGATCTGCTCTAAATGTGATGCTCACCTTGGCCATGTATTTCCTGATGGTCCGCCCCCAACCGGTCGTCGCTACTGTATTAATTCAGCTTCACTGAGCTTTCGTGAGTTAGAGAAGAAAAACCAGGCAGCAGAGTAAAAATCCAAGGCCTGGTTTAGAAGGCGCCCACGCGCCTTAGTCTTTGGTTTTCTTTTCAGACTGTTTATTTGCTTTCAGCTTGTTGCATTTTCTGCAGGCTTTATAGCCCGCCTGTGTTGCTGCGTCTTCTGTGCGAAACTCCTCTGTAGTACCTTTTGCGTTATAATGGCGGCAAACAGCTTTATGGTAGATTTTGCTCTTCTTGTTGCCTTTCACTGCAACTCCCTCTGCGGCGAATGAAAGCGAGGCACAGGTTAATGTGACAGCCAATACCATTTTCAGTAATCTTCTTTTATCCATATTTATTCTCCGTTGTTTTGTGAACGACACCTATTGCCGTTCACTTCGGATGGAGAGTGAATAACGGAAAAAGACTTTGCAAGAAATAAATATTACCAACTCTTTTAAAAGTTTAGATGAACTGTTCCGTAAATGCGTGTTTCGTCGTACCCGAGATTTCCTTTATTCGGCGAATCAACTTTATCTGCAACGGGAGGGACCTCGTTCCGGAAAATATTTTTTACAATCAGTTGGGCGGTAAGATAGTCGGTAATCCTGAAACGACAAGAGGCCTCAACCAGATGGCGGTCGCTCAGATATATTGGGTGGGCATCTGGAGTATCCTTTGCGTTAAGACCTCTGCTGTACAGATAGCTGAGGCCTAGAGCGAGGCGATCATTCAGGCGTCGGTGAACGGAGTTCAGTTTCACCTGATGGGAAGGGAAGCGCTCGCTGTCAAGACCATCTATTTTGGTAAAACTATAGCTGGCATTCAGGGAGGTGTTCTCCAGATTATAGTCTAGCGAAAGTTCTGTTCCATAGGTTGTAATCGTATCAGGAGAATTGAGGAACATTCCCAGCCACCAATCTCTATTTGTTATGACATTATACATCTGGTCGTCGCTCCAGACATGGTGTGGATGAGGTGTATTCCAGTAGTCATACCACCGGAGAAGGTCGTTGTATTTATTGTAGAATATGCTACCAGAAAAAGAGGAAAAGGCACTCAACTGTTGGCTGTAGTTGATTTCATAACTATCAAGAGTTTCTTCCTCAAGAGCGGGAGCGTGGGGATAGCCGAAGTCAGTCATCTGTTCATTAAAGTACATATACCATAAAAAATACGCGGCATCAGGTTGTCGGAAGCCCTGCTGGTAGGATGCTTTTATTGTGCGCTTTTCATCGATATCATAGACCAAAGCTATACGCGGTGAAAGGTGTCCATTATCTGCAGAAATATTATAAAATGAATCATCAAACTCTGCTTCTATAAAATCCATACGGACCCCAAGAAGAAGAGTTAGGTCATCACGAAGCTGCCAGAGGTCCTCAACCAAGAAATAATAATTTTTCCATTCAGAATCAACAACCTCAAAAATTCCTGCGTCACCGGGGTTAAGATCCATTTCGCTTCCGAAAAATGCCTTTGCTTCATCAAAAACCATTTCGCCATAGCCGGCTCCCATCGCCAGAGAGTGATCAGGAATGGAAGTGGTACGATAGAGGAATTCACCATCCCAAAGCAGTTCGCGGCCTAGCCCCGCATTTTTCTTTGATTGATCATGTAGGCGAATCGGAACCTCGAGTTGCAGACTATTGTTTGCTGTCAGATCAATGGTGAGTTTGGGGCATAGTACTAGGCTTTGCTGATGCATTTCACTGTGAATGTTATCTACATTGCCCTCATAGCCGGGTTTGTTACTGTCCAGATTCTGGGCCGCATAGTTTGCTGGCTGATTCAGCTCCTGATAATAGCTATAGAGGTTAAAGTTTCCATGGTTCCAGTTTAGCGATGCACGGTAGCTTTTATTGGTCCAGCCGTGCGCTTTCACATTTTCGGGTAGCCAGGTGCTGTCACGCCCCCATTGCTTGTCTGCAGTGAACCCATCAGAAGAAAACTGCCCGAAATAAAGGTAATAATCATTATTATCACCGTAGGTTTCACCCCAACCATACTCGGTTTTTTTGAGAGCATCCGGAAAACCCCGAGTCATACTTAAAAAGGCTCCTGGATGAGAGTATCCGGTTTTAGGTGTAAGATTTATAAAGCCGTTGATCGCTCCTGATCCGTGAAGAATAGCGCCTGGCCCATTTACGATATCTACTGTAGCAAAATCTCCGAGAAGAGGGCTGTTCATGCCGGGGGCATAACCAAAATGAGTTCGTAGATTTGCTTGAATGCCGTTAATCATCACCAATGTTTTTGCATTGTTGTCAATCATGATGCCGCGAACACCGTGGAGGGCGCCATTTCGTTCATGCGCTCCGATGGATGAGCCTGTAGCATGCATAGTGAGAATATCCGCTAGAGTCATGACGGGGGTGTTCTGCATGTCATCTAGGTCAAAGTGTTGAATATTGGAAGGAGCGGACCGAAGCGATTGATAAAAGAAGGACACTATACCCTCTGTATATTGAAGTTCACCTAGTTCTAGTAGACTGGCTGAAGAGAGATATATGTCAGAAGGAAGTGAACTGTCTCCGAAGGGCGTGAGCACTCCGGTAAAGATAATACAGAAGGTAACGAGAATGTATTTTTTCATGTGCTCTCCTCCGTCTTTCGCAAACCGTATTTTGATCTGTATACGTTATTTGTCAAAGTAAAATATCGAGCATGCTGTTTTGTTATTTTACTTCGGGGCTCACTACACTCGATAAGAATTGATTTGTGAATGATTGTTTTTATAATGAAAAAACAGTCGATGTTCTCGGCTTTAGGGAATGCCGTCTAATGCGACTTGAACGACTTGATTTCAATACTTATATTTATAACCGCAGGAGTATATTGTGGCAGATCTTGTAAAAATTTCAGATGGGGCAGCACTTGCGATACATTCGATGATCCAGCTGGCTATCGATTATAAGCGAGACAGACTTTCAACCACGGCGGAGATCTCGGAGCTTTTCGGGGCTTCTCGCCACCATTTGGCTAAAGTGCATCAACGTCTTACGAGGGTCGGATTGATCCATTCGTCTCGCGGACCTGCTGGCGGGGTTGCATTGGCGAAAGATCCCGCTCAGATCACATTGCTTGATGTTTATGAAGCGATCGATGGGCCCATGGATCAGTTTCCCTGTTTGTTTGGTCGCAGTGGTTGCCCTCGGTGCGATTGTACATTATCGGGCATTTTGCCAAGCATCTCTGAGCTTACCCATAATTATTTTGGAAAAACAACGTTGGCTGAGTTGGCGGAAAAGTCTAAGTGGGAAAATCCGGATAGCGAACACCTTCAGTAAATGGGTACTTTAAAACCATATAATGCAATTCTCTTGAATTGACTTTCAATCGGTGTTCCCCAGACTCGTAGCCAGTCAGTATTACTGAAAGTTCAATTTTTAAAGGGGAGGAAAATAAATTACATGAATACTACTCTGAAAGAGGGGATTAATTGGGTTGGATATATCGACTGGACCGTTCGTGATTTTCATGGTTATAAAACGGAAAGTGGCTCCACCTATAACGCCTATCTGATCCAGGATGAGAAATGTGCGGTCATAGATGCTGTAAAAGGCTCTTTTGTTGAGAAGCTTATTGAGCGTATTAAATCACATACCGCGCTGGAAAATATCAACTATGTTGTCTGTAACCATGCCGAACCAGATCATTCCGGCGGCTTACCGGGGCTTATGGCGGCCTGTCCCAATGCTGAATTGGTCTGCAACGAAAAATGTAAAGTGGCACTTGAGAAGCATTTTGATACTTCTGAGTGGAAATGGTATATCGTTGAGGACGGCGACACAATTTCCTTGGGCACACGCACACTATCCTTCATAAACACCCCGATGGTGCACTGGCCGGAATCCATGTTTACGTACGTGCCAGAAGAAAAACTGCTTTTTTCAATGGATGCCTTCGGTCAGCACTATGCATCCGCGTTCCGTTTTGATGATGAAGAGCCGCTTGATGTGATTATTCAGGAGGCCAAGGCGTATTATGCCAACATTGTCATGTTATACGGTCGTCCAATTTCACAAACTATGGCGCGGGCTGCGGAGCTGGAGATTGAGATGATTGCCCCGAGTCATGGTGTGATCTGGCGCAGTCACATTAAGGATGTGTTTGAGGCTTATCAGAAATGGGTTATCTGTAAACCGACTCCGAAGGTTATTGTTCTTTACGCGACTATGTGGAAAGCGACAGAGCAGATGGCGGAAGCTATCCTTGAAGGGGCGCAGGAGTTTGCGGTGGAAGCCCAGTTTATCAATGTCGACACGACACACATGACCCGGGTTGCTACAGAAGTTCTTGATTGTGCGGCCATTGCAATCGGGTCGCCAACACTTAACAATGGGATCATGCCTAGCCTTGCCGGAGTACTCTGTTACCTGAGAGGGTTGCGTCCGACGAATAAAAAGGGATTTGCTTTTGGTTCGTATGGCTGGAGCAGGCGCGGCGGCGCCACAGAAGTTAATTCGGTGATGGAGGATATGAAAATAGAACTCATACAGGAGCCGCTTCGTGCGCAGTATGTACCGACGCCCGAATTATTGGAAGAATGCCGTGAGGCGGGGCGCGACTTGGGTCGTTATGCCCAGGGATTTTCCGGCGAATAAATTCCGGTAAAAACACCTTGCGGCAAAATGAGATTGTGGAATGATTCCTCTGCTTTAGAAAGAAGGAGATAAAACGATGAAAAAATATATCTGTGATGTATGCGGTTGGATTTATGATCCGGAAATCGGTGATCCGGACAGCGGTATCGCTCCTGGAACAGCCTTTGAAGATATTCCTGATGATTGGGAATGCCCGGAGTGCGGCGTTGGTAAGGAAGACTTTTCCCTTATCGAAGAGTAATCCTTCCGCAGGTAATGAAAAAACCGTCCAGCTGTTAGCCGGACGGTTTTTTTTGTTCTGGATTCCGGAAGAAATCTGCCGAGTTAGAAGGAGAACTTTTTCAGTGCGTCTTTAGCTTTGGATTTAAGTTCCTGGGTTTCGTCGCTCTCAAGGACTTTATCCACTTCCTTTTGGGCTGCCTTTTTAGCCTCTTCTTTGGCTTTTTCTTTAGCCGCCCCGACAACGGCACTCTTTAGGTTGTCACCGATCTCCACTTTCACGCGGGGGGAGCTAAGTGTTCCGTAAAGCTTACCCGGCAGTTTGATCTCTTTCAGCGAGTTGAGGGTTTCGTTGTCGGTCTTAAGATTTCGAATGGTAACGGTAAACGGCGCGTTGAGGCTGTCCGCTGAAAATTTACCGTTTATAGAGAGGTCTGCTTTGCCGCTTTCAATGTTCAAATGTTCTCCTGTCTTAACATCGCTGATCTCGATATTTTTCAGATTGGCCTCCAATTCATGCTGGGCGGTGGAATCATCAAAACGCATTACCAGTTTGGCGGTCGGCTCGATTTCACCCTCCGGAGTGAGAGTTAGCGAGGTCGGCAGGCCGTTCAGTTCGGGATGGCTAGAAAGCTCTGTGCCCTCAAGGGTTTGAGCGGGGAAATTCCCCCCCAACTCGACCTTATTGATTTTGATTTTGCGGATGGTCCACCTCGGGCGGGAGGAGGTGAGGTCCGCCGCCACTTTCAGGTAACCAAGTTTTTTTGCATCGGCAACAGCTTCTTCCTTGGAAGCCGGAGCCGTTTCGCCTTTTTCAGCCGCTTCGGCACCTTTCTCGCGTTCCCCCAGGTATTCACGAAGTTTTGTGCCATATTTTTTCCAGTCCTTTGCTTTGGAAAAATATTCCTCCAGTTGCTTGTCGGCCTGAGCCTCTTCTATGGCTTCATCCTTTTCGTGGATCAGCTTGTCTTTGCGAGGCAACAGTTTCCCGGGATTGCTCCTCAGGACATCGCGTTGCAGGGTGGAGCCCGACAGCAGATCGATCGCATAGGATTTTCGTAATAGATCGCGGACGCTGACATCAGCGGCAAGCTGGTCGATCTGAATGAGGTTATGGGACGGTTTGTCGGGGTCGGTGATTTGCAGTCCCTCCAGTTCTAGCTTCCCGCCCACCAGAGAAAGGTTGGCTTTTTCAATATTTACCTCGGCTCCGGTCTCCAGACTTATGGCGGTCTGCAGTCCCTTTTTAAGCGCAAGGTCGAGCAGGGAGACTTGTAGCACGAGGAAAATTACGGCAACGCTTCCGACCAGAATCAGACCAGATTTGCGCAACAGAGGAGACTGCTTAGCAAGAACATCGGCGGTCGAAACCTTCTGTTTGCCGAAGACGACCCAAATCATTAGTTTAGCAAGCTTGTTGCTGGCGACCCTGCTGACCTTTTCATTTTCGCCGGCTTTTACCATCTGCTCTCGTATTTTGGTGATGGCTGCAGCCATAAGATTTGCGAATATAATTCCAGAAATAACCGCATAAGGAAGGCTGCCGATCATGGCATACACATTTAGATCCATTAGAGCTGTAACGGGTGTATTCGCCAGGGTCGTGAAAAGACTCTCGAGTCCGATTTGGTGAATAATGAAAAATCCGGTATGAAAGCTGATCGGGGCAAGTATGAGTGCCAGTGCCTTGCCGAGTGCAGCGCCCAGTAGGGTGAATCCCACATTAGCGTTCAGGAGCAGGGTGATAAGAATCATTAGGGCGAGTGTCAGCCCGGACGTCGGGTTGAATCCGATCAGTACGCCGCAGATTGCTCCTAGCAGGATCTCTTTTTTCCCTGCACCGCCGCGCAACATTTTTCCGATTTTTCGTATAATTTTGAATGGGGTCATGTTTTCTCTCCACTGAAGGTTCGGTCCAGAGAATAGAGGCTTAAGAGAACGCTGGTCAATGCGGGAATGTATATAGTCTTTTAAGGGTTCGGGCTCTGAATTGCCACTAATCCAGCATGTCCAATTGAAATGTGGTAAAATAATACCACAATACTCTTGTATTCACCTTTCTATATTATACAAAATCAGTCTTCTTTTAGAAAGGGACGTCATGAATCAGTCATATATTAAAGCTCCGACCTCTGGCGAGGGGATTCGTCTAGACTGCTCTGGCAAATTAAGTATTCCGGATGCTCCGATTGTTCCCTTTATTGAAGGCGACGGAGTCGGCCCGGAAATTACTGCGGCAATGCGCCAAATTGTTGATTCTGCTGTCCAAAAGGCCTATGGCGGAAAACGGTGCAT
>DATCZD010000056.1:0-4938 GCA_036526075.1 Pontiella sp.
GACACCCAGCTGACCAAATTTCACGGTTTCTACCAACAGGATGATCGTGACCTTCGTGATGAACGCCGCCACCAGAAGCTGGAACCGCTTTATAGCTTTATGCTTCGGGCCCGTGTACCCGGAGGTGTTATTACCGCAGAACAATGGAAGGCCATTGATGCCATTGCCCGCGAGCTCACCGGTGGCGGACTGCGCCTGACCACCCGTCAGACGTTCCAATATCACGGCATTCTAAAGCGTAACATCAAGCCACTGATCCAAGGTATAAACAAAGTTATGATTGACTCCATTGCCGCCTGCGGCGATGTGAACCGGAATGTGCTGTGCAATACCAATCCGGTTGAATCCGCTCTGCACAAACAAATTTATGATGATGCAGTCGCTGTCAGCACCCACCTGCTGCCGAATACCCGTGCCTACCATGAAATCTGGCTCGATGAGGAAAAGATCGTCAACTTTGAAGAAGAAAAAGAGCCGATCTATGGCGACACCTACCTTCCGCGTAAATTTAAAATCGCAATTGCTATTCCGCCGCACAATGATGTCGATGTAAACGGGAATGACCTCAGTTTTGTTGCCATCATTCAGGACGGCAAGCTGATCGGTTATGACGTGTTGGCCGGCGGAGGTATGGGAAATACGCATGGCGAAATAGACACCTATCCACAGATTGCCAAAAACCTCGGGTTTATTAAGCCAGGAGATATATGCAAAGCGGCGGAAAGCGTACTGACCACACAGCGCGACTTCGGTAACCGCACCAACCGCAAACATGCCCGATTGAAGTACACCATCGACCGCATGGGCGTAGAAGAATTTAAAAAACAGGTAGAAGACCGGATGGGCTTCCCCTTCTCAGCGGCCATTCCTTATGAGTTCACCATGCATTCCGACCGTTATGGTTGGACTAAAAATGCTGACGGAACAGAAAACCTGACGCTGTATCTGGAACAGGGGCGCATCATCGACTATGAAGGTGGTCCCCAGATGCTTCAAGGTCTGCTGAAGATTGCTGATCTGCACGGAGGCGACTTCCGTATGACCGCCACTCAGAATCTAATTGTAGCGCAGGTTAAAGCAGATAAAAAAGACGAAATTGAAAAGCTGGCTCGAGAACATGGCCTGTTACGTGATGTCAGTGTGCTTCGTCAAAACAGCATGGCCTGCGTGGCCCTGCCTACCTGTACTTTGGCAATGGCCGAGGCCGAGCGCTATCTGCCCGAACTGATTACCAAACTGGAAGCGATCATTGATAAGAACGGCCTTTCCGATCAACCGATTGTAACCCGTATGACTGGATGTCCAAACGGTTGCGCCCGCCCCTTCCTTGCAGAAATTGCCTTTGTGGGTAAGGCTCCCGGAAAATATAATCTTTACCTCGGTGGAGATGGAAAAGGTACTCGACTGGTAAAGCTCTATCGTGAAAACATCGGTGAAGAACAGATTCTAGCCGAACTGGAACCGTTGATTGAGCAATATGCAAAAAACCGAAATAAAGGCGAAGGATTCGGAGACTATCTGGTCCGGACCGAAGTTGTTCCCGCGGTTTATGACGGACGCGAATTTCATAACTAAGAATTAATATGACCGATTACGACACACTTTTTAAAGGCGTGGGGCCGAAGGATTCCCTGGAGGTGCTTTCGCGGGCCATCGACCATTTTGGTGATAGCCTCTGCATGGCCACCAGCTTCCAATTAGGAGGACTTGTATTGCTCGACATGCTTCATCAGGTTAAAAAACCCGTGCGCGTATTCTCCATCGATACCGGCCGTCTTCCGGAAGAAACCTATGAATGCTCCGAGGCCATACGTCGCAAGTATGGTATCAATGTGGAATGGGTATTCCCTCGTCATGAAGCCGTCGAAAAGTTGGAAACGGAAAAAGGCCTATTCTCCTTCAAAGAGAGTTTGGAAAACCGGAAAGAGTGTTGCGGAATCCGCAAAGTGGAACCTCTAGGACGTGCACTGACAGGCTATTCCGCCTGGATCACCGGCCGCCGGATCGACCAGAGCGAAACCCGAACCAGTCTGCAGTTTATCGAACCGGATCCGGTTCATCCCAACCTTGTTAAAGTGAATCCGCTGCTGAACTGGAGTAAAGCGGATCTATGGTATTATGTCGAAGAAAACGGCGTCCCGCACAATCGGCTCTATGATGAAGGCTACCTATCTATCGGCTGCGCCTGCTGTACCCGTCCGTGCCGTGAAGGCGAAGATGAACGTTCCGGCCGGTGGTGGTGGGAAAGTCCGGAACACAAAGAGTGCGGACTGCACCTCAACTTTAAGCAGGGTGGTGGCATTTAACCCCCCGCTCTATCTGCTTAAGCAGAGACTTATAAAACCTGGCTTAAGTATTCCGTCCAACAGCACGCCTGTTAGTTACAGTCTTTAAAAATTATTTTCATCAGTTATGATCAATGCCTTTATCCGATTTACCCACGGCATAATGAAGCATCGTTTCTTCTGTTTTGTTGAGGCGGCGGCATGCCTCTCGGGCAATATTCATCATCAACATACCAAAGAGTTTGGGATCCGAGTCATAGAGAGCAAACAGCTTTTCCCGAGGAATCACAAGTAACTCTGTATCCTCAATCGCCAGCGCACTTGCCGTATGCGGAAGGATGGCAATCACCGCGGTTTCGCCAAAGCAGTCGCCAACCCCGAACTCAAAAAGCTCCATTAGAGTTCCCTCTACATTTTCGATCATATGCACTTTGCCTAATCGGATAATGCGAATATGGCTGGGACTATCGCCCTGTTTAAAAACAAACTCCCCCTTTTGATAATACTCAACCTCCAGCATACGAAAAACCGTATAGAGTTGGCTGTCGCTCAATCCACCCAGGATCGCAATCCTGTTGAGAATCGGAAGCACTTTTTCTACATCCAATAGAGGTAGTCTGTATTTCTCGATAGCCATAGCTGGATTATAGAAAACCCTCTCTCCATCTAAAGTCGAAACTGTAACCTTTTCATCTTATGAAAAACATGAATACTGCACTGCTCTGCAATAGAAAGGATTGCCGCAAAACAAAAAACCGAATTATCTGGTCTCCTGTACTTTGGAGCCCGTTGCGGCCAAAAAAAATGGCACTTCTGAGTCTACAGAATATTCACAAAGCCTTCGGAGGCCCGAAGCTTTTAAATGATGCAACACTTCAGATTGAACGCGGTGAGCGTATTTGTCTGGTTGGCCGTAACGGAGAAGGGAAATCCACCCTACTAAAAATCATCTCCGGAACCATTGAGCCGGACGAAGGCGAAATTATACGCCTGCCGGGCATAAAGGTTCGTCGACTGCGACAGAATGTACCCAATGATATTACGCTGACTGTTGAAGAGCTTGTTTTTCAGGGGCTGGAGAATCCACATGATGACTGGGCCTCGCATCAGGCGGTCGACAAAGTAATCTCTTTGGTATCACTTGAAAATCATCTGAGATTCAACGAACTTTCCGGAGGACAGAAACGTCGCGCTCTACTCGCTCAGGCTTTGGCATGTAATCCGGACATTCTAGTCCTCGATGAACCCACCAACCATCTTGACATTGAGTCAATCCTATGGCTTGAAGACTTTCTCTCCCGCTATAAAGGAACGATTGTTTTTGTGACACATGACCGCGCTTTTCTGCGCAAGCTTGCAACTCGCATTGCCGAGTTGGATCGGGGGAATCTGCACTCTTGGGCGTGCGACTATGACACCTACCTGAAACGTAAACAGACGCTGCTCGATGGAGAGTCGGAACAGTGGACCCAGTTTGACAAAAAACTGGCTCAGGAGGAAATCTGGATCCGCAAAGGTATCAAGGCTCGCCGGACTCGTAACGAAGGTCGCGTCCGGGCACTGGAACAGATGCGTAACGATCGCAACCAACGGCGCGAACGCACCGGCACAGTAAACATGAAGTTGACTCAGTCTGGGATCTCCGGACGAAAAGTTATCATTGCTAAAAATATTTCGCAGGACTATGCCGGTCTTCCAATCATTTCCAACCTGGACGTGGAAATTATGCGTGGTGATAAGATCGGCATTATCGGCCCTAATGGATGCGGAAAAACAACGCTTATTAAAATACTGCTTGGCAATCTAAAACCAAAAACAGGGACCGTTGATCACGGCACAAAGCTAGAAGTGGCCTACTTTGATCAGCACCGGGCATCTCTCGACGAAAATAAAACAGTTGCTGAAAACGTCTGCGTAGAGGAATTTATCACTATTGGGAACAGCAAAAAGCATGTCTTGGGCTACCTGCAGGATTTTCTTTTTACCCCTGACCGAGCCCGCCAGCCAGCTTCTGTCCTTTCCGGCGGAGAACGTAACCGCCTATTGTTGGCAAAGCTTTTCACCAAAGCCTCCAATGTGCTCGTAATGGACGAACCAACCAACGACTTAGATATGGAAACACTGGAGCTTTTGGAGGAACTCCTAGCTGATTATAAGGGCACGCTTCTTCTTGTCAGTCATGACCGATCCTTCCTGAACAATGTGGTCAACGGCACTCTTGTTTTTGAAGAGAACGGAAAGGTCTGTGAATATGCCGGGGGATATGACGACTGGCTTTCACAGCGTCAGAGCAGTACCCAACAAAAAGAGGAAGAACCTCTTCAAAAACAGGAAAAGAAAAAAAACACCCGCAGACTTAGCAACAAAGAACGCGAAGAACTGAAATCCCTTCCAAAACAGATTGAAGAGCTGGAAGCCGAACTAGACGAGTTACAACAGTCCATGACCGATCCCTGTTTTTATCAACGCCCGAAAGATGAAATTACCGCCGCCACCAAACGGGCCGAAGCAATTCCGCTTGAACTGGAAAAAAGCTTTGAACGCTGGGAAGAGCTGGAGAGTCTATAGGGTTGCGTTGCTGAACCCTCGGAGTCCGCCGCGCCCTTTTAGCGTAACCAACGAAGAGGCAAAAATGAAGGAAACCGCAGAGGTT
>DATCZD010000057.1:0-18502 GCA_036526075.1 Pontiella sp.
GGATGGGAAGATTTTCATAATTTGGGTGTGGTCCTTTCAGCAAGGGACAATAAGGGATCGTTCCAAGAACCGTAGTTTTTCCAAAGTGTTCGATTGTAGAGATGTTGTCATCTTCGATAAATTCGACTCTATTGTCGGTGCAGGCTACAAAAATAATTCCGGCAATGTTCAGCCCGTCGGAACGCATTGTGCGAATGGACTGCAGGGTATGATTGATTGTTCCTAGCCCGGGTTGAGCTACCAGTAGAACGGGAAACTTTAGGGCTTGCATCAGGTCTAGCATGGTTTCATGTCGGTTGAGCGGGACCAGAACCCCGCCGGCGCCTTCAGCAATTACAAAGTCATATTCAGCAGTTAGTTCGCGGGCCGCAATCACCATTTCGGCAATCTCAATCTCTGTCCCAGCCATTTCCGCGGCTAGATGCGGTGAACAGGCCGGCTCAAAATGATAGGGGGACATATTTTTGTAGGTCTCCTTCGATACGGTCATGGATGCCATGGAAAGTGAATAGTCCAGATCGGGAATATTACCATTGCATCCGGTCTGAGCTGGCTTCATCGGGGCCGCATTAATCTTCCGCCGCCGAAGTTCTGCGAGTAGCAACGCACTGAGTGCTGTTTTCCCAATATCGGTATCCGTTCCTGTAATAAATAGTCCGTTCATAGTGGGCATACCATGCCCGAAAACTATTTCGTCATCAAGAAAGTAGCGGTTTCGTAAGTGGCATAGACTCCGCTGTCCGATTCGTAGGATTCCTGATATTTTAAAACCAGTTGATTAAGTTCTGTTCGGTTGAGTGGGGCATTTCCAACACTCACTTTGCCACCGGTTACACCTTGCTCATGAATGGCTTTCAGGAAAGCTTTGGCGTCATCATAGATGATTTTTTCTTCGCTGTGCTTGCTTCGCTCTAGCTTGAAGCCTGCTTTTTGTAAACATTTTTTTATACCTTCGTAGGTTGGAAGGGGTGCTGTCGGTGTTTTTTCGGGTGCAATTTGCCTGCGAAGGGTGTGAAGTTCTTTCAGTGTACCCTGTAGCATTATGCCGAGAGAGAAATGGCCATTGGGATCTAGCAATCGATAAATATTTTCGCAGGCAGCCTGGAGGTCGGCCACCCAGTGCAGGGCAGAGCTGGAAATTATTAGTGAATATTGGTCGCCGCCCCAGTAGGTCTGCGCATCGCCGACAATCCAGTTAATCTGCGGGAAACGGGCAAATTTCATCTTACCATGTGCCACCATTTTTTCGGCCAGATCAAGGGCATCGAGTGGCACTTCTGGAAATCGATCAACTAGCAGATGGGTCAGTTGTCCGGTTCCGGATCCCAGCTCAAGAATTTGTTCGGGATACATTTCCGGTAGCATAGATACGACGGACTGTGCAAGGGCCAGCTGTGGGCGGGCGTGGCGATCATAAGTGTCGGATGCGGCTGAAAAACGATTAGAAATCATCAAAAAATCCTTAGGAAAACACACAAAGGACTATGCATTTTATTAGGAAAATGCAATGTGTTTAATGGAATGAGAGCGAGGGGTTGAGAGGATTATTTCTCGTCTAGCTGTTGCTTAAGATCATCCAGCTTCCGTTCGATGCGATCCAGCTCTGTTTCCACTTTGGAGGCGATCGAATTCTTAATGTCACCCAAATCTTCGACAACTTTATGAAAGTGCTTGCTGTCTTTTCGCATAATCAGATACAGGCAGGTAAACATGCAACCGAGCATCAGTACAAGTGCGGCAAAAAAATGGGCAGAACCTTCCATGGCTAATCTCCTCTTTATTGATTTCCCATGATATGTTTTTCATTAAGTTTAAGCAAGCGGTTGAGTAATGAAATTATTCGATGTGAACAAATTATGACCACTGAGATGTCTGCAGGGCTTTACATTAATCTGGGTTCAAGGTAGTTAACCGAATACGTAAACGGAGCCTATGTATGAGCAATGAAATTATCGAATTTTTAAACCTTTCTCCCTCCTTCGCTGAAAAGTTGATGCTAACCTTTTCCAGTGTATTGCTGCTTATCCTTTTTCGGATTTTTACCGCGTTGGTAGTGAACCGGAAGATAGAGGATAACAAACGTCGATATCATATCCGTAAAACCATTACTTATGGTTATACGATTATTCTGATTGCCATATTGGGATCAATCTGGTTTCAGGGCATGGCTTCATTAGGTACATTTCTTGGCCTGACCGGTGCGGGCCTAGCTGTAGCACTGCATGATACCATTGCCAACATGGCCGGATTTTTCTTTATTGAAACTCGAAAGCCCTTTCGTGTCGGAGATCGCATTGAAATAGGTGATGTGAGGGGCGATGTGGTGGATATTCGACTCTTTCAATTTAGTTTGGTTGAAGTGGGAAATTGGGTAGATGCCGACCAAAGCACCGGTCGTATTATCCATATCCCGAACAGTCTGACGTTAAAGACCCCACTGTGCAATTATCATATCGGATTTGAATATATATGGAATGAGATTCCTGTGCTCATTACTTTTGAGAGTGACTGGAAGCGGGCGAAGGAATTGCTACTCAGAATTGGGAAAGAAAATGCGGAAAATCTTTCGCTGGGTGCTCAGGAGCAGATCCGGGCTGCGGCTAAGAAATATTTGATTGTGGCCGGAAAGCTGACACCGACAGTGTATACATCCGTAAAAGACAGCGGGGTAATGCTCACCATCCGGTATCTTGTTGATCCCCGCCAGCGTCGCAGTTCGGAGCAGGGAGTGTGGGAAGAGATTCTTGAGGCTTTTGCGAAAGAAGAAAATGTTGAACTCGCATACTCCACAACTCGGTTTTATATGAAATCCGATTCCGCATTTTCAGGATCAGGAGTGTAACGTTTTATGACTGAGCAGGAAATATTGTTGAAGGGGTTTATTTCTGGAGTGTTGCTGTTGGGAATACTTCTGTTGTTTTCGGTGATCATACGGTATGCCCGAAAGACGCGGCAAAAATTCGGTATACGCAAATCTCGTTATTTTGCGATATTACGAATCATCCGAATTCTGGCTATTTTTTCAGGACTCTTTGCGCTTCTTCTGGTTTGGGATGTAAGTTTGAAAAATGTCTGGGTGCATGTAACCGGTATTTTGGCCGTTGTCGCGATTGCCTTCTTTGCAGTCTGGAGTCTGGTGGGGAATCTGTTAGCTGGCGTTATAATTTATTTTACCTCTCCGTTTAAGATCAATGATGACATTGAGGTGATGCCGGATGAAATTGCCGGGTCTGTATTGGCCATCAATACGTTTTATACAGTTCTTCAGGATCCGAGCGGATGCTATATTAACATTCCGAACTCATTGTTTTTCCAGAAATATATCCGAGTGAAGTCGGGGAGGGTTTCCGCATCGGTTTTTTATGCAGATTCGGCTGATTCAGTTAAGGAGGGCTAGGCTATGAGTGAACCTGGGAAAAAAGATCATGTTGACTTTGGGACCGAGACGGTCAGGCGGATCGGCGGTTATCTGCATCGGGTAATTCCGGTGGTAGATGAAACTGGGAAGGTGATTGAGCATGTGCTGAAGCCGTTTATGGTCGAGTTTAAATCGCGTGACCTGATGCAGGTTGTTGTTGGCTCAGCTATTCTAGCCGTTCCGGTAGCTTTTACGGAAGAGACCTGGAAGCTAGGCCAGGAACTTGCTTTGAACAATGTGCTGTTATTGAGTGCGCTTTCGCTATTGTTTATTTCATGCTTTGTTTATTTCAATTTTTACCGACTCCATTTCAAAGGCCATATTCTACAGTTTGTTAAAAGAACGGTTTCTATCTATGTATTTTCCCTTCTGGTGGTCGCTGTTATTTTAACGATTATTCAGAAGTGCCCATGGGAGACGGATATAATGACGGCGATTAAACGTATTCTGATCGTTGCATTTCCTGCATCAATGAGCGCAGCAATCAGTGATACGATAAAGTGATTAACAGCCTGTTTCGAAGGAAAGAAACGACCGAATATCGGCGATGATTTCTGCAAACTGATGGGCCGGAAGGGCATGGCCCGCATTTCGAAATATTTTTATCTGACTCTTCGGGAGGTTCCGGTGTAGCCATTCAGTGGCCTGAGGCGGAATAATCCGATCGTTTTCACCGTGCATCAGCAATACCGGAATTTTAATCTCCGGAACTTTTTTTCGCACATCTGAATGCAATAGATACTCCAAGCCTTTCACCAGACTATCCAAATCTGTCTTGGGTGTGGGGGTAAGAGGAGGAGCTGGAAAATGTACGTTTTTATAAAACTCAGTCAGTACGGCTCTCGGATTTTTTTTCAGTTGAAGGATCATACGCTTGATAATCTTTTCCGGTGTACCGCAGGGATATCCCTCACCAGTGCAGAATTTGGCAGTGGATGAAATTAGTATCAGCTTTTTGCTGGCTTCCGGGAGCAACTCTAGGGACAGAAGTCCGCCCATCGAGCCGGCAATGATATAGTCAACATCGGGGATAGCCTGATCTTTCAGCACCTGCGCGCCGGTGATGAGTTGTATGTCAAACTGGTCGCTCAATGTATGGCCCAACGGTCTAATCGTCTCTAATCCATGTGCCCATCCGGATATGATGAGAAGAGTTGGCCTAGAATTTGATACTTCTAAATTCATCAGGCAGAGATTAGCGCAGGATTTTAAGATGAACAGGAAATATAATCTCATATCCGATAGATGGTATTTTGCTGTATTTCATCATTCTGCGATATGTAAGTATAAGAGATTCATTTTGGGGCTAAGTTTTACCCTAACTTCCTAGGGATTTAATACATTGAGCCTGTTGGCCATTCCTTTAACCATTATTGGTCAACCAATAATATTTGGGAGCGTTATACGCTTGGAGAGCCATCTGACCAGGCGAGTCTGTTGACTTTTATCAACTCAAGGTGGAGGTGATATCTTAACCGCGTACTTCTCTTATGATGGACTGGGCTGCATACTCCAGATCATCTACCAGATGGGCAAGGGTGATGGAGATGCGTAACCGTGCTGATCCTGCGGGAACCGTTGGAGGTCGGATGGCGGTGGCGATGATGCCCCGTTCGTAGAGGTTGTTCGATATAGCGACCGCTTTTTCGTTGTCACCTATCATAACGGGAATAATCTGGCTTTGACTTTGCATCGTATCAAGCCCGCCCTCATGCAGAAGAGATCGAAAATAATCGGCATTAGCCTGTAGAATATTTCCCAGTCGGGGAGAGGCTTCGAAAACATCCAGCGCGCCCAGGGCGGCTCCGATTACAGATGGGGGAGGGGCGGTAGTATAAATAAAGGCGCGGGCTGAGCTAACGAGCAGGTCGCGAAGTTTTTTTGAGCAGGCCACGTAGCCTCCATAGCCGGCCATAGCCTTGCTCATGGTGCCCATAGATACGGTGATGCTGGCTTCAATTCCTAGCTCGCGAATCAGCCCGGCTCCGTTAGGCCCGAAAGTGCCGGTCGAATGGGCTTCATCAATCATCAGCATAGCCCCATATTTTTCTGCCAGTCCGGCAATCTCTTTGAGGGGGGCAATATCGCCGTCCATGCTGAAGACGGCTTCTGTGATAATAAGCTTCCGGCCGGGGTGGTCGGTGTACTGTTGAAGTCGCTGTTCCAACGCCACGGCATCGTTATGGGCAAAGCGGATGAGTTTTGCTCTGGCCAGTCGACATGCGTCAATCATGCTTGCGTGAGCCAGTTTGTCGGCAAAAATAAGATCGTTTTTGCCGGCCAGCACGGGAATAGTTCCGGCATTAGCCATGTAACCCGACCCAAAAATAAGTGCGGCTTCACAGCCTTTTTCTCTTGCAATGCGTGCTTCCAATTCTTCATGAATCGGCAACGTTCCGGTTACAAGTCGGGACGAGGTAGAGCCTATGCCGTATTGGTCCAGAGCTTCGCGGGAACGATCCATCACATGACGGTGGTGAGCGAGGTCGAGATAGTCGTTGCTGGAAAAATTGAGCACCTCTTTTTCGGCTATCTTATATTTTCCGCCGGCTTGTGGGTAGGGCCGCGCTTTACGCTCTAATCCGTTACGCTTTATCTCATCGAGTATTGGTTGTATCCAGTCTTCACACATGAGCGTCATCATTCTTTAGATTGCTGTCGGAAGGCAAGAAGAGTTACTGTTGGATTACTTCTAAAAATATAGATCGATGGCGGGAGCGCGTTTCGGCGCCAGTTAGTGCCCGATTTGATAAAATCATAAATTTTGGTGAAGTGGATTAATCAAATCCGTATAGCAGTGCAATAATTTAGACACGGTCCTTGTTTACATCCATGAGTCCGCCTTATAGCATCCGCGCCTTTTAAATGTAAGGAACTGAGTGATGGATTGGAATGGATTGGCAAGCAGGATTTTAGATGGGGGAGATCCAATCTCTCGTGAAGAGGCTTTGGCGGTGTTGAACTCTTCGGATGATGAGTTGCTCGATGTTTTGCAGGCGGCCTATCTGATTCGAAAAAACTGGTTTGGGAAAAAAGTCAGCCTGCATGTGCTGAACAATGCCAAGTCCGGTGTATGTCCTGAGGATTGCTCCTTCTGCAGTCAATCTAAGAGTTCCTCTGCTGAGGTAGAGGAATATGAAATGAAATCGGCAGATGAAATTGTGGCTGGCGCGCATGATGCAGCAGACATGCAAGCGTTGCGCTATTGCGTAGTAACCAGCTCGCGCTCTCCTTCTGAAAACGAAATGAAAGTGATTACTGAAGCGGCCTCGCGCATTAAGCAGGAATTCCCGCAGATGGAATTGTGTGCTTCTATGGGATTTCTTTCGGAAGAAAAAGCTGTGCGTTTGAGAGATGCCGGTGTGAATCGCTTTAACCACAATCTAGAAACCTCAGCTAACTTTTATCCATCGATTTGTTCCACTCACCAATATGAAGATCGGGTTCAGACGGCAAAAACGGTTAAAAAGGTCGGGCTGGATCTTTGCTGTGGCGGATTGATCGGGATGGGTGAAACCAAAGAAGATCGTGTGGATTTGGCCTTGGCTCTGAAAGAGCTGAAAACAGACTCTGCTCCAATTAATTTTCTGGATCCGCGCGAAGGAACCGATCTGGAAGGGCAGGAGCGCCTATCGCCTAATGACTGTCTCCGCACGCTCGCCATGTTTCGTTTTGTGCTGACCTATGCGGAAGTACGAATTGCCGGCGGACGCGAAACCTGCCTCCGTGGTTTGCAGCCGCTGTCTCTGTATCCGGCCAACTCTATGTTTACTAACGGATATCTGACAACCGGAGGACAGGATTTTAATGCGGATAAACAGATGATTGAAGATGCCGGGTTTGAAGTTGGTCATCTGGTGAATGCCTGATGATTCCTGCTTAATTCTTGTTTAGAGTTCTTCAAGTCATTAAACTCAGCCAATGTGGAGGTTTTTATGTACAAGGTCTTTGCTTTATTGGGTATGACATGGTTTGTGGCAGGCAGTACTTTTGCAGTGATACTTGCTGGTGGTGACGGGACGCAGAATACAACAGCTCCTGTCGGAGGTCAGGGATGGGACTACGTGGGCCGGATTGATAAGCCCGGCGTTTATTCCAGCGTTACGTACGTTTCCAATAACTGGTTCGTTACAGCAAATCATATTAAGCAACTCGATAACCCTTCCGGCGTTATTCTGGGGGGATCGTCCTATACAATTGACTCCGGAAGTTGGACCCGGCTCCAAAATAGTGCTAGCGGAGATGCGGACCTGATTATGTTCCGGGTTAATGAAAGTATAGGGTTACCCGGATTAACGATACGCTCTTCAGCCACTGCAAATGGATCCGGATTAACAATGATCGGAAACGGTCGAAATCGGGAAACAACTGAAACATACTGGAACTCTTCCTGGGATGAGGTCACTCCGCCTCCGCCAGCAACCTATTCTGGTTATAAATGGGCGGCAGGATCATCCAAGCGTTGGGGAACCAACAACAAAGATGCGGATGCAGGTCTTATCGATGATGGATATGGGGTAACGGATATGTTTTATGTCGACTTTGATGATATCGGAGGGAACGAGGCTCAGGGAGCAACCTATGATTCCGGTGGAGGAGTCTTCTATGACAATGGCGGAGAATACGAGCTTGCCGGAGTTATGCTGGTTACATCGGGATATGCTGGGCAACCTGGATCAACAGCTGTATATGGGAACCGCACCTATGCCGCTGATATGCAGTATTATGCAGATCAGATTAATACAACGACTGCAATTCCGGAACCCTCTGTATTGGCTCTCACCGTTGGGTTTCCTGCGGTGACCTTTTTTATCCGTAGAATTTTCCGGGTATAAGTGAATACGTGCTGTGATCGGATGAGCCGCTCAGCATAGAGCGGCTTTCTTGTTTTTCTGAGGGTTTACTTCGGCGCGAGCTCTGGTAAGGTCTTCGGTAGTTTCGAACGTTAGGAAGGAGATAGCTATGCGTAGCGATAGAACAAAAAAAGGTTTAGAACGAGCTCCTCACCGCGCTCTGATGCGGGCAACAGGAATGTCTTCGGATGATATCAAAAAACCATTTATTGCGGTGTGTAACGCATTTAATGAAGTGATTCCCGGGCACGCCCATTTGGATCAGGTCGGAAAGATTGTAAAGGATGCGGTTCGTGAAGCCGGAGGAACTCCGATTGAATTTAACATGATCGGGGTCTGTGATGGGATCGCAATGGGTCATGCCGGTATGAAATATTCTCTACCAAGTCGCGAGCTCATTGCTGACGCTGTGGAAACCATGGTTGGTGCCCATGCATTTGATGCCATGATCTGCATCCCGAACTGCGACAAGATTGTTCCGGGCATGATTATGGGGGCGATGCGTGTAAACATCCCAACCATTTTTGCAAGTGGCGGTCCGATGAAAGCCGGAAAGATGAAGGATGGTCGCGTAGTCGATCTAATCAGTGTTTTTGAGGCGGTGGCCGAACACAAGCAGGGAAAAATTTCCGATGAAGAGCTCGAAGAGATCGAATGCAAAGGCTGTCCGGGTCAGGGATCCTGCTCTGGTATGTTTACGGCGAACTCCATGAACTGTCTCTGTGAGGCCATTGGTCTGGCACTGCCGGGGAATGGCACCATCCTCGCGCTGGATCCAGCTCGTCATCAACTATGGAAAGATGCCGCCAAGCGTGCGGTTGAAATGGCTTATGCTGATGGTCCGCTACCGCGTGATATCGTAACACAAGAGTCGTTGGATAATGCTTTCGCACTGGATATGGCGATGGGGGGAAGCACTAATACCGTGTTGCATACGCTGGCCATCGCAAAAGAAGCCGGGGTTGAATATGATCTCGATCGCATCAACATGGTTTCAAAAAAATGCCCGAATATTTGCAAGGTATCGCCTTCATCGCACTATCATATTGAAGATGTACACGCAGCTGGCGGCATCAGTGCCATCTTAGGAGAGATTGCGAAGAAGGACGGTCTGCTTACGCTTGACTGCCCAACGGTTACTGGAAAAACGCTTGGTGAAAATATTGCTGGTGCTGAGAGTAAGGATGAAGATTGTATCCATAAACTTGAAAATGCCTACAGTGAGACTGGAGGCCTTTCCATACTTTGGGGAAATCTGGCAGAAGGCGGCTGTGTGGTGAAGAGCGCTGGAGTTGATCCGAAAATGCTAGTGCATACTGGCCCAGCTGTCATATTTGAATCGCAGGAAGAAGCCTGTGAGGGTATTCTCGACGGGAAGGTTAAAGCCGGCGATGTGGTGGTTATCCGCTATGAGGGTCCGAAGGGAGGGCCGGGTATGCAGGAAATGCTGGCGCCAACCTCCTATATCATGGGACAGGGACTGGGTGACAGTGTGGCGCTGATTACAGATGGAAGATTTAGTGGAGGAACGCACGGAGCCTGCATCGGGCATATTTCTCCGGAAGCGGCAGAAGGTGGCCCAATCGGTTTGATCCGTGAAGGCGACATCATCGAGATCGATATTCCCAACAACAAGCTGGCGGTTCAGCTATCTGATGAAGAGTTGGCAGAACGCCGTAAGGACTGGAAAGAACCTGCGCCGCGCTTTACGACCGGCTGGCTGTCCCGTTATGCAAAAATGGCAACCAATGCCAGCAACGGTGCAATATTGGAAGGTTAATGAGCTTTAACCCCTGTTCCGTTCTAAAAAACCCGGTATTCACCGGGTTTTTTCTTTAGAATCAGATGTGGGATCTATTTTACGGGCTGTAACGCCTCCCGTATTCTGATCATTAGTTTTCCGGCCGTTTTATCGATTAATTCATGGTAGGCTTCCGCGGTCTTCCCATCTGGAGAGGCTAAATCCAAGCGAATGTTGGTGATCAGCTCTCTTTCAGATTTATCACCGATGTAGATCGGCATGGCCAGTTTCATAGGGGCAAGGTCATCCATGCGCGGAGAGCCCATATTCATGGCGACTTTTCCGGATGCTGTCCGGACGACCATAGTAGGATTGATTTTGAAGCTGGAGAGCACGCGGTTGCCACCGGTGATCATGCGGATATCCTTTGGCTCACCCTTATCTGAATCAATAAATACCGTAACGATTCCGTCGAGTTGATGTTTTTTGCAATAGTTTTGTAAAATTTGTTCAAGGATGGTGTTGGCGGTTTTTTGTAGTTCTGTTTGATCAATGAATCCTAAGTATAGGCTATAGGGGATACAGGCAAGATTGTCCGGGGAGACCAGACGATTTTGAACAGCATGAATGCCGTCCTGGACCTGTTTGGCCACATCGGAAACCATTTTCTGTTTGATGGTTTCAAGTTGTGCTTTATCCATAAAATAAGCTTTTACAGCTTGAGCCATCAACATCGGATCTACTTCGCCCGGAAGTTGATCTTTATTCGCTAGCTCCATCAGAACGTTTTGAGTTATCGGAGATTCTGCCAGATTGGAGATTTCATCTTTTAGTTCCTGAATGCCAGGGGCCGGAACAAGAGTCCAGAGACCAAGTTTTTGAAGTTCTTTTGTGTAGGTTGTTACTGCATGTTCGGCGGCCGTTTTAGTGAATTTTTTATTGTGGGCCTTATCATCGGCGATATCGGTGATGGTCACGCTGATTAGGGCCGCTTTTTTGATTTGGGCCACCGCCTCGTGATCTGTCCGAAGCCCAGTGGATGCGCAGCCTGTAATCAATAGGGACAAAGTGAGGATGCAAAGAATGTATTTCATGATCTATTTCTCCTTTTTTAGCTTAAATTCTTGTTTATTTCCATTAATCGGCCTAGGCCTCCATTTTTGATTAAAATGGCTGGGTATGACAACGATCTTACCCTGCTCTAGCCCCTTGATTTGGAAGTTTAAGCAACGTCCAAAATACCTTTCTCTATCAACGGATGCAATGGATTATAACTTGGAGTTGTGCGGTTGGGGGCACTACAGAAGATTCCGCTTCCCAATATCCACGAACCATTTTAAAGTCCTTTCGTTAAAGAAGGGAGGCTTTATAGATGGCCCGGCAGTTTATAGAGAAGATTAAGCGCCTGTTGCATTTCATTCAATATGACTTGTGGCGGTTGGATCTGGTCCACAATTCCAGATTACATGCTTTTGGAATAGAGACATTACGGGTTTTTCATCTAGTCCTCAAGGGTGTGAAGGAGGACAACTGCAGGTTGCATGCCTCTGCGTTGACCTACTCGATGCTCATGGCTTTGGTTCCGTTTTTAGTAATCTTGTTTTCAATCGGAAAAGCCATTGGTTTTACCAAAGCGGAAGAAATTATTTTGAGGGCATCGGCAGAGCTTCCGGAAGGGATTCAAAACTTTATTTACCGACTTCTTGAAATCGTTGAAGGGGTCAATCCGGCTGGGCTGGGAGCTGTTGGCGGCGTATTCCTTTTAGCGATCATATTTAAACTGTTAAGTGGCATTGAAGAATCATTCAATCAGATCTGGGGCGTACAGTCTTCTCGTGGAATTTTAGACAAAGTTAGAAATTATCTATCCGTACTGGTGATTGCTCCAGTCTTAATGCTGGTCGGTAATGCCGGATCTGTTGCTGTTGCGGCCTTTATAGGAACAAATGATATTTTCGGTCCGGTTTTCGCGACCGTTATGCAGCTGGCTCCGGTTTTTGTACTGGCATTGGCTTTTGTGGCGGTATTCATATTTCTACCAAACACAAAAGTAAGCTTTCGGGCGGCGGCAACCGGGGGTGTGGTAAGTGCGGTTATGGTTTTGATTTTGCTGCAGATTTTTGTGATTAAATTTGGCGGAGTAATGTTTAAGAAATACGCGATTTACGGATCATTCGCATCTATTCCCATTTTCCTTTTTTGGATTTATTTGAACTGGACGATTTTGCTGTTTGGAGCGGAGTTGGCTTTCGCTATGCAAAACCGCAGAACCTATGCTGAGGAACAGGCTGCGGTGAGAGCCAGTATGATGGCCAAGCTATGGGTAGCTTTTTCTGTTATGCAACGGGCCGTTCATGTGTTTCAGGGGGCCGAAGACGCGTGGGATGTTACCGAATATGCTCGGGAAAAGAACATCCCCTCTCGACTTATGAACGAAGTTATAGGGATTCTATGCCGCGCCCATTTGTTAGGTGCGGTTGCATCAGATGGGCAGAATAATTATGCCCTTCTACAGGCGCCGGAAAATGTTACCGCTAAGAAAATATACGATTTAATGATCACAGACGGAGCGTCTCCGTCGGATCTTGGGCTAGCGGATGACGGCGCTGCTCATGAAATGCTCGGAACCATCGACTCGAGTCTGGGAAGAACATTGGGTTCAATTACTCTCTTTCAGTTTATGGAATAGAAATAAGGTTGAATCCAGGAGAGATTTGTTGCTGTCGAGCTTTGATTCGCTCGCGTCTTTGCTCCTGATGAATTTTACGCTAATGTCCCGCCCATGAATTTTCAGGAAGAACTCAATGAAGAACAGTATGCTGCCGTAACAGCTCCAGATGGAGCGGTTCTTGTAGTGGCGGCGGCCGGAACGGGGAAAACCCGAACTTTGATTTATCGGTTAGCCTATCTGGTTGTGGAAAAGAATGTGCAACCATGGGAAGTTTTACTGCTGACCTTTACGAATAAAGCGGCTAAAGAAATGCTTTCTCGTGCGGAAGATCTGGTGCAGCGGAGGTTTAACAGCGGCTACAGTGGAACCTTTCATTCGTTCGCCAACCGTTTACTTCGCTCCCATGCGGATCTGATCGGTTTTGGAAAGGATTTCACAATTCTGGATGCGGATGATGCTAAAAAGCTAATGCGTTCCTGTATGGATGATCTGGAGGTGGATAAGAAGCACTTCCCGAAACCCGAAGTGCTGTTAAGTCTTTTCGGAGTAGTCGAGGGCCGGATGGGGGATCTTACGACAGCGGTTGATGAGCAGTATGAATATTCAGAAGTGAATGCCGATCAGGTGTTGAAGGTTCATGCTCGCTATCAGGAGCGGAAGCGCGATCAGAATGCCATGGATTTTGACGATCTGCTTATTTATGCCCGCAAGCTGTTGGCCGAGCATGAAAAAGTCCGGTGTTTTTATCAGGAAGAGTTTAAGTATGTATTGGTGGATGAGTATCAGGATACCAACGCTATCCAGGCTGAATTGGTTAACTTGCTGGTGAAAACGCATGGGAATCTGATGGTGGTGGGGGATGATTTTCAGAGCATCTATTCCTGGCGCGGGGCTGATTTCCGTAACTTTCTTGATTTTGAAAAGGCCTATCCTGGTGCACAGACCTTTAAACTGCAAATTAACTATCGCAGTACGCCGGAGATTCTGGATGTTGCCAATGAGGTGATCGCTGGAAATCCGGATCAGTTCCAGAAAGCACTGAGGGCTGTAAGGGATGGGCGTTCACTACCATATCTGGTGAAAATCCGTGACGGTTCAGTGCAGGCGCGATATGTCATTGAAAAAGCGCGCGAGTTGAACCGAAAGGGCATTCCTCGCTCTGAAATCTGCGTATTGTATCGATCGCATTTTCATGCGATGGAACTGCAGATGGAGCTGGCTAGAGCATCTATGCCCTATGTGGTGACGTCCGGCGTTCGCTTTTTTGAGCAGGCGCATATTAAGGATGTATGTACAGTGTTGCGTTTGTTGGTGAATCCTTCTGATGAACTGGCATTTTCCCGGTTGGTGGAAATGTTTCCGAAGGTCGGGAAGAAGACTTCGCTTAAGATTTTTAAGAAGCTGGGCGGTCGCGTAAACCTTCAGCGACCTGAAACGCATGATGACCTAATGGCGGCTTTGCCGAAGGCTGCTCGCGATGAGTGGGAAAAGGTGAAACCGGTCTTTCTGGCCTATCGTGAAGAAAATCTGGAGAACGACCCGGGAGAGATCATATTCCGTTTCAATAAAGCGTTTTATAAGGAATATATGATTGAGAACTTTGATAATCATAAATTCCGTGCGGAAGATATTGATGGACTCATTGATTTCACGGTGAAGTTTGATTCCACAGAATCCTTTCTTTCTGAAATAGCACTTCTGACTAATCTGGATGGAGATTCAGGAAAAGCTCCAGGTGATGAAGATGGGGATGCCATTCGTCTTTCAACTGTTCATCAGGCGAAAGGGCTTGAGTGGAAAGCGGTTTTTGTTTTGTTTGTGAACGAGGACATGTTCCCCAGCAAAAAAACGGTCGAGGAATCAGGTGATGCCGAGGAGCGACGGCTCTTTTATGTGGCGGTTACGCGCGCTGAAGATGAGCTATTTCTGTGTTCGCCGATGGTGCGGCGTCAACGTGACGGCGGGATGATATTTCTGGATCCCTCGCGGTTTCTTGCGGAGATACCTGAAGACCTTCTTCAGTCCGATGGCGGATTCTATTAGAAAGAAAAATCCACGATAACCGGTCGGTGATCCGATCCTATATGTTCACCAAGTACTCGATTGTGAATGGTTATACCCGGAGAGTGAAGTATATGGTCAATCGGAATTTTCATAAACCAGTTGCCCTCCCAAGATGGTTGGAACCCGAAACCTTTTACACTATCTCTTAATCCAGACTTTTTTATCAGGTCGCGGAAGAGCGGTGACCAAGGCGTGATGTTAAGGTCTCCGATCAACAGAACCGGAAGTTTTTGATCTTTCGTATATTTCGGAAGTGCTTTGAGTTGATTATCCCGGTTACGAGCATACGTGGCGCTGATGGGCGGAACTGGATGTGTGGCTATAATCGAAACGGCCCCCTTCGGGAAATGGGCTTCGGCAAGAATAGAGGGAATTCCGGAAGAACCTATTTCGACCACCTGTTCCCGTTGCAGTGGAACTTTACTTAACAGCATGATGCCGAAGCAATCCTCTCTAGGTTCGGCTATCTGATGCTTATACTCTTTCCGCAGTATTGCGAGTTCCTGCTCCCACTTTGGTGTGACCTCCTCTAGAACCAATACATCGGGATTTGCACGGCGAATGAGGCGTAAAACTTTTTCAGTGTTGCCGTTGGATGCATTGATGTTTATTAACAAAACCCGATTGGGTCGTTCAGATGAGGGTGTCGGTTTTCCAAAATAAAGAGGGAACACAAAGACATAATTCAGTGTAGTTAGGAGAATAAGAACAACGACCCGTTTCTTCAGGCCTTTTAAGAGTGCAAATGCAATCAGAACCAGGCCTATCTGGAAGTACTGCACCCGGAAGTGTGCAAATAGGTCAAGAATCCAATTCAGCCTTCCTGCAAACCCCATAAGGGTTGCCGCAATCAATCCAATCGTCATCAGATCAAGTACGCCGGTAAGTGTTGTTTGTTGCGATCTTTTCTTTTTCATCATTAGACATCAATCACGATGCCGCACCATTTTCCGTCACCGTCCCTCGAAACTTCTCTGCATCCAAGTTGGATAAAAGTTTCGGCTACGGCATCTCCCTCGATCTCCCGGATTCCACTTAGAAGAATTCTCTTTGTTGCAGCACGTTTGATAAGGGGGGCTGCCTCCAGCAGCACAGAGGTGAGTATATTTGCGCAGACAATATCTACCGGCTCTGAGTACCATCCCCGTTCCAGAACATCGGCCTGAAAGAAGGTTATCTTCTCCTTCACGCCATTGCGCGCCGCATTTTCAACGCATTGGTCGACACAGATTGGGTCATAGTCGAAGGCATCAATTTTCGAAATGCCGAGTTTGGCCGCGGCAATCGATAGAATCCCGCTTCCGGTTCCCGCATCAATCATAGAGGATGGAGCCAATTCTCGTACTGAATTTTCCAGTGCTTCAAGGCAGAACTTGGTAGTAAAATGACCTCCAGTCCCGAAGCTCAGGCCGGGATTGATGATAATATTTATTCTTTCATCATTCGGTACGAGTTCCCACTCCGGGATAATACGCAGGTTCCGGCCGAGTTCCATGATCTGAAAGTGGTGTTTCCAGAAGGTGGTCCAATCCTGCTCCAGATATTCCTTTGCTTCTGCCGTTTGTATTGGAAGGTTTTCCGGAAGAGCTCGTTTGGCAATTTTTGCTTCAAGAAGCGAGTCAAAGTAGACTTCGATGAGGGACTCTTCGGCCATTGGCTGTGTGATTTCAACGGGCTCTTTGTTCAGAGAGTCGCGTATCCATTCACAGATATAATCCACATGCTGAACCGCAACTAGAAGAGTTAATAGTCCGCCGTTTCTGTTATTTTTTTTCATGCGTTGTTTCTAAACGAGGTCCCGTGTATGCGTCCAATGTATTTCACCCGTAAATACTTGAAACAACCGTACACAATAACATAAAATTTACGTTGTTCTTTAGTCAGAGCAACGATTTTATTGGAGGAATCATGGGTAAAAAACTTATTACCATTCTGGTGCTGACCTTTGCGTATTCACTGCTTCGGTATGTGGTATTCGGTCCGGTTGACCTGATTCATACTCCGGTCTATTTACTGAATAAATCGGTATCGATGACATCAGTCATCTGTCTTTTTCTCTCTTTGCGTTATTTCGGAAAAAGAAACCCCGCCGGCGCTAAATATTTTGGGATCGCGTCTTTTCATACGGCCAGTGCACACATTCTTTTATCACTCTCTATTCTCTCTGCAGCGTATTACCCCAAGTTTTTCCATGTAGACAAGATGAATCTGGTTGGTGAGCTGACCATGATGTTCGGGGTTGTGGCGGCGTATCTATATCTATTTATCTGCCCAGTTCGTCAGGGGGCTGCCTTCCCGGTCATATATCAGATTGTGGCAGTTTTAATGATCGGAGGGCATCTGGTTTCCATGGGACTGAAAGGGTGGTTGGCAGTAAGTCAGTGGTACGGTGGCCTTCCCCCTATTTCATTGATCAGCTTTATTTTTTTGGTGGCCTGCCTGGGACTTTTGCTTCGGCCACAGCCAAAAGAGTGAAACTCCGTTGTTTTTGTATCCGGAATTTTTTGTCCTTTCCTGATTCTTAGCTCTGAACTTGGTTGTTTGGCGCGGAATGATGTCGCACCTGTCTGGGCATGGAAGCTTTCGGTTCTGATGCCGGTTCGGCGGAAACTGAAAACCCAAACTTCTTCAGGAACCCGGGAATATCAGGGCGATTACTACGCTGATGGTCCTTAAAAAGGGCCTCAGCGACGGTTTTTTCATCTATCCTTTTTACGGTAGACAGGAACTCCAGTAGCAGTTTAGCCAGTCGAATGGTGTTCAGGTTTCCCGTTGTATTTGTTTTAGAGTAGAGCCAGTCACTCCATTGCATGAAGGATGCAAATGCATTTCCCGGAGCCTGCTGAAAATTGGTGCTTTCCGAAGTCTCGCAGGATGCTGGAGGTAGAGTGGTGTCGCCTTGATAAATCAGAGGTGCGGTATGGATAAAGAATCCGTTATTGACTGTAAGGTTCCAGTAGCGGGAAAAACGCTGAATGCGTTGCATTTCGCTGAAGGGTATTTGGGATGTCTGTAGGATTTCGTAGGGTGCATACGGGCTGTAGACCATATCCCATTCCTGAGTATGACGATCGATCGGGGCACCTCTCAGTCGTTTAAGAATCCCCACTTGTATTTCCTGCGGGTTCAGTGCAATCAGTCGATTGAAGCCGGACTCAAAGCTCTGTAGGCCTTCACCGGGGAGTCCGGCAATTAGGTCCGAGTGAATGTGTACACCGGTTTTATCACGCAGGCAGCGTATGTTTGTTTCGATTTTTCCGATATTAAGGGGGCGCTTAATTCTGTGCGCTACTTTTTCATTAAAGGTCTGGATGCCGATTTCAAACTGGAGCATGCCGGGGGGGCAATCTTTTATGGCTTCTATTAACTCATCCGGCAATCGGTCGGGAATCATCTCAAAATGAAGCATCATGCCCGGCTGATATCTCTGTTTAAAAAAGCCGAGCACTTTCAGGGCGAACGGAATGTCGATATTGAAAGTCCGGTCAATAAATTTAAAATTCAATGCCCCCCGGCTTAGTAGAGATTCAAAAGAGAGGAATAGTTTTTCTTCCGGAAAATAGCGTACGCAGGAGTCGAGAGAGGACATGCAGTATTCGCATTGAAACGGGCATCCACGTGAGGCTTCTACATAGATGGCCCGGTGGGCAATATCTTCATCGGTATAATAGTCATAGGGGAGTTTAGTTTTTGTTATATCCACCGGTGCGGCCTTAATGATCTCTCCGTTCAGAAGAGAAGAATTCAAAGAGCCA
>DATCZD010000058.1:0-2228 GCA_036526075.1 Pontiella sp.
GGATTATTTTTTAGAACAAGGCAGCGGGTCAGGGTTCTTTATCGATGAAAAAGGCTATATTTTAACCAGCGCTCATGTTGTTGCGGGTTCGGATCTGGTTCAGGTCCGCCTATTCGATGGAACTATGGTTAAAGGCAAGTTGATAGGGATGGACCAATTGACTGATATTGCCCTTATAAAAGTAGTTTTGCAGAATTCCCCGGATTTTATTCACTTGGGCAATTCTAAAAGTATCCAGCCAGGAAATTGGGTATCAGCCATTGGTTCGCCCTTCGGATTAAATCAAACTGTTACAGTGGGTATCGTAAGCGCAAAGGGCCGGTCCTTAGGACGGAGCCCTTATGATAACTTTATTCAAATTGATGCTGCAATTAATCCCGGAAATAGTGGGGGGCCTCTTATCAATTCCGATGGCGAAGCGGTTGGAATCAACACATCCGTAATCTCTGAAGCCCATGGTATTGGCTTCGCGGTTCCCATAGACTTAGTAAAGAAACTAATTCCTCAGCTCAAAAGAAGTGGAAGAATTATCCGGAGTTGGTTAGGTCTTGTTATTCGAGATGTCAATATAGAAATCAAAGAAGACTTGGGATTGAATGCAATAAAAGGTGGGTCTCTTGTATTAACCGTTGCCCCACAAAGTCCGGCTGAAAAGTTCGGGATAAAATCCAATGATGTGGTGGTAGAGTTTAACCATAAATTGATCAAAAGTTCGCACGAATTACCCAGAATAATAGCGCATACACCTGCAGGAATACGGATTCCTGTTAAAATTTTCCGGGACGCAAAATTTTTGGAGATAAATGTAATCTTAGAAGAAATTCCTGAAAAAGGCCTGGGGAAATAAGCCGCTCGGCGAATGCCCCATTCTCGATTACTTGTATCCAAAGGATAAAGAGTAGGAGTAAACCTATATGCACAAGGATCATGAACATTACTACAAACCGGAAAGCGAGAATCGTTGGTGGAAGTCTCCCAGTGGGATTGCAGCTCTATTTTTTCTAGCGGCCATCGGTTATTTTCTTATCACTGAGCATTGGGCTCATATTGTGCCGTATTTGCCTTACCTGATTATTCTTCTATGCCCGTTGATGCACATGTTTCATCACGGCAAGCATAGCGATCATAGCCATTCTGACGATCATCAGGAAAAATAGACAATGGAACATGGAATGGAAAGTGCGTATGGATTGTGGTCATTGGTAATTTTGAATTCACTGATTTTTATCATCTTTGCGTTCAGCTTTGCCAAACCACAGACTAAAAGCGACTGGCGGTCTTTTGGGGCGTTCTCAGGTTTTGTTGTGGCGCTATTTACTGAAATGTATGGCTTTCCGTTGACCATCTACCTCCTCTCCGGCTGGCTGGCAGAAAAATACCCCGGCGTAGATTTCCTGAGCCATGAAAACGGGCATTTATGGCACACGATTTTAGGCTTTAAGGGCAATGCGCATTTCGACCCGATGCATATGGCCAGCTTTATTTTCATTGGTGGCGGTTTCTGGATTTTATCCGTAGCATGGAATGTACTTTATAAGGCGCAGAGAGTCGGAAAGCTTGCTGTTACGGGCCTTTATGCGAAGCTCAGGCACCCGCAATATATCGGCTTTATCATGATTATGTTTGGTTTCTTATTGCAATGGCCGACAATTCCAACTTTAGTGCTGTTCCCGATCCTGACAACCATGTATGTACGGCTGGCCCGGAAAGAGGAAGCAGATGCGCGGGCGGAATTCGGCAAGGCGTATGACGATTACGCGGCCCATGTGCCAGCCTTTATCCCAAAATTTTCTTCATCAGATTCTTGATAGGGAAAATCCCATGGAACATAATCACACGCATGAAGAGAGCCACCTGCAAGCCCTCGAATTAAAAGACCCCGTCTGCGGCATGGATGTTGATCCTGAAAAAACAGAGCATCATTTCACTTTTGAAAATCACGACTACCACTTTTGTAGTGAACACTGCTTGCATAATTTTAAAGACTCTCCAAAACAATATCTGGAAAAGAAAGAGGGATTCCCTATAGCTGCGGGAACAATTTATATCTGCCCCATGCATCCCGAAATCGAACAAGTCGATCCGGGAACCTGCCCAATCTGCGGTATGGCGCTGGAGCCTAAAAACGTGGCAGAAGGCGAGGAGGACATAACCGAACTCAAAGATATGACCTTGCGTTTTTGGGTCAGTGCCGTTTTATCGGTTCCTGTTCTTTTGCTGGTTATGCT
>DATCZD010000059.1:0-11215 GCA_036526075.1 Pontiella sp.
ATTGTGAGCTGTTTCTGTCTCTTCATTTTATTGGTATGTTATGTGCTTACCGAGGTAAAACTTTTGGAATTGTTGATACAAATATTTGGTCAGATCCGATTTTTATGAATCTGGGTGGCTGAATGTTTTAATTAGATCAGGATGCATTGTTTCTGATTCTTTCGGAGCAATTAATAGCTAAGGAGATAAGCATGAAGAATAGTATTGAAGGATTCGGGGAACTGGTTTTTGGCCTTCCGGTAATGGAAGCCCGCCTGTCAGCTCCGACTTTTGAGTCATTGAAGAAAACCATTGAAGCCGGCACAGAGCTGGATCCGGCTATTGCTGACGAAGTGGCAGAAGCAATGAAAGAGTGGGCAATGGAAAAAGGTGCTACTCACTATACGCACTGGTTCCAGCCTTTAACCGGTTCTACTGCTGAAAAACACGACTCTTTTATTTTCCCAGATTTCAAAGGCGGAGTCGTTACCTCCTTCGCCGGTGATGAGCTTATTCAGGGTGAGCCTGATGCTTCTTCTTTCCCGTCCGGCGGACTGCGCGCTACTTTTGAGGCCCGTGGTTATACCGGTTGGGATCCGACCAGCCCAGCCTTTATTAAGTATGATTCTGTTGGTGCTGCGACACTTTGTATCCCGACTGTTTTCTGTGGTTATAATGGTGAAGCTCTCGATAAGAAGACTCCATTGTTACGTTCTATGAAAGCTCTGTCTGACCAGACTGTTCGTCTTGGTAAGCTGTTCGGCATCGACTGTGGCGACACCATGGCTAAACCAACCCTCGGCTCTGAACAGGAATATTTCCTGATCGACCTCGATCTGGTTGCGGAACGTCCGGACATTCTTCGCACAGGCCGCACGCTCTTTGGCAAACCGGCTTCCAAGCATCAGCAACTTGACGACCACTACTTTGGCGCTATTAAGCCACGTGTTGCTGCATTCATGGCTGAGCTGGATGCGGTTCTATGGCAGTATGGTGTTCCTGCAAAGACTCGTCACAACGAAGTGTGCCCGGCACAGTTTGAAATCGCTCCGGTCTTTGAAACGCTTAATGTTTCGGCCGACCATAATATGCTCACTATGGAAGCGCTACATGTAACTGCAGAGAAGCATGGGTTTGCCTGTCTATTACATGAAAAGCCTTTCAAAGGAGTTAATGGATCCGGCAAGCACAACAACTGGTCCATCATGGGGCCAGATGGTAAAAACTGGCTGAGCCCGGGCGATAATCCGCATGAAAATGCCAAGTTTATGACCATTATAGTTGCTCTTCTTAAGGCGGTTGATACGCATGCTGATCTGCTTCGCGCTTCTGTTGCAACGGCTGGTAACGATCATCGTCTTGGTGCCAATGAAGCTCCTCCAGCGGTTGTTTCTGTTTTCCTCGGGGACCAGTTAACTGATATCATTGAGCAGATTGAAGCGGGTGGCGCAACCAAGTCTAAAGACGGCGGACAGATTCATCTGGGAGTTGATCTTCTTCCGAAGCTTCCGCGTGGTAATACTGATCGTAATCGGACCTCTCCATTTGCCTTTGTGGGAAATCGTTTTGAGTTCCGTGCGGTAGGTTCTAACCAGAGTCCGTCTGGCGCCAATATCGTGCTTAATACCATTGTTGCAGAAGCTTTTGACTATATCTGTAGCGAAATCGAAGCGGGACTTGAAAAGGGTGGTGAGTTTAATGCTGTTCTGCAGGATGTGCTAGCAACGGTTATCAAAGATCACAAGCGTGTTCTCTTCAATGGCGATGGTTATACTGACGAGTGGATTGCTGACGCGGTTAGCCGCGGTATGCCGAATCTCGTTTCCACAGCAGATGCTCTGCCGGTACTCCAGACGCAGAAAGCAAAAGATCTTTTTGCTAAATATGGGGTGTTAACCAATGAGGAACTGGAGTCTCGTTTCAATATTTATGAAGAAACATATGAAACTCTGATCGGGATCGAAGCTGACACCGCTGTTGATATCGCGAGAACTATGGTTATTCCTGCTGCGGTAATGGCAATCAACGAATACTCTTCCGTACCGGCAGTTGCAGGTATTACGGCAGAAATGTCCAGCTTGTTGGAAGCCACAATTGCTGGTATTGCTAAAGTTGAGGCTGCAGAAGGTACTGTTGCTCAGCTCGATGCAATGAATGAGCTCCGTGAGTCTGTTGATGCTCTGGAAGAAATTGTTCCGGCAGATCTTTGGCCTTTGCCGAGCTATTCTGAACTGCTCCTCGTTTAATCGACCTGGACAAGATCATCGAAAGGCCTCGCAATGCGCGGGGCCTTTTTTTTATGTTATCTCCCTATGAGACGAATCGGAATCACTATTGGCGATATAAACGGTATCGGTCCGGAAATTGCGCTTAAGGCAATTGGTCGTGGGCGTTGGGCCGCTGATGTGCAATTTGTATTCATTGGTTCAGAGGCACTTATTCGTGAGCAGGCTTCCGCGATGAGGATTCCGGTTTCGCGCAGGATCGAGTTTTTGGATGTAGGATGTGCGGCAACGTGGAGTCCCGGAAACGTTTGTGTCGATGCGTCTCGCTTAGCGGAAAAATCCATTCACGTTGCAGTGAAGGGGTGTCTTTCCGGAGATCTGGATGCAATGGTTACGGCGCCGATTTGCAAAGAAGGGTTTCATAAAGCGAAGATCTATGTTCCCGGTCATACTGAATTGCTAGCGGAGCTTACAAAAACAAAGAACTTCGGCATGATGCTGCTCGGGGGGGGGCTGCGCGTTATGTTGGTTACCCGCCATATTCCGCTCGCGGAAGTGCCCGCATCACTGACTCAAAAGAATATTCGCGAGCACATAGAGTTGACAGGGCAGGCCCTAAAGCTTTTTGGCTTAAAAGATCCTCGGATTGGTGTCTGCGGCCTCAATCCGCATGCCGGTGATGGAGGGGTGCTAGGTAGGGAGGAAATTGACCTGATTAATCCGGCGGTCCGAGCCTGTCGGAAAAAAGGTTTCAATGTTTCCGATGCTGCACCTGCGGACACTATTTTTTATGAAGCACTTCATGGGCAGTATGATGCTCTTGTGGCTATGTATCACGATCAGGGTTTAGGTCCTCTTAAGATGATCGGTTTTGATGAGGGTGTTAATGTAACGTTGGGCCTTCCGATTATTCGGACATCGCCAGATCACGGAACGGCCTTCGGAATTGCCGGAAAGAATATCGCTTCACCAAAAAGTATGAAAAATGCCATTACTTTAGCCATTGAAATGGTTGGAAAGAAGATTCCATGGAAGTAAATCCCCGTTTAACCAGTCCAAAAGAAGTTCGAGAGCTGTTGGCTCGTTTGGGTCATCGCCCGAATAAGGGGCTGGGTCAGAACTATTTGATTGATGCTAATATTCTGGATATCATTGCAGACACGGCAGAGATTCTTCCGGATGAATCTGTATTGGAGATCGGTCCAGGGTTAGGTGCTTTGACCGAACGAATTATTCCAAAGGCCAAATCCGTGATCTGTATCGAAAAAGATCCGACTATGGTGAAGTATTTAAAGTCGCGTCTCTCTGATTTTACATTAATTGAATCCGATGCATTGGATGTCAATCTGGAGGAGCTTTTTCAGGGAGGTATTACAAAGGTGGCGGCCAATCTTCCGTATTCCGTGGCCAGTCGTCTGATGGTGGATATTGCTGAGTGCAGTAGTCGACCTAAGTTAATGTCTTTGACCATTCAGAAAGAAGTGGCCGACCGACTCTGTGCTCCAGCAGGGGATAAGCACTATGGAGTACTCTCTGTGCTGACCGGTGCTTTCTATGAAAATAAGTTGGTAAAAAAAATAAGCCCTACCTGTTTTCTTCCTCCACCAAAAGTATGGTCTGCCATTGTCAGTATGAAGTGCCGTGAAACTCCAATTATTGGTGAAGAGGAATATCCAAGGTTTAAAAAGTTAGTAAAAACCTGCTTTTCACAGCGCCGCAAGCAGATAGGAACCATTCTAAGGAAGACGGGCTTGTCATCGGTTGATCAGCTTCTTTCCGATGCGGCGATTGAGCATACTGAACGTCCGGAAAAAATTGAGATCGAGCGGTGGGCGAGCCTTGCGCGACTATTGAGCTGAGGTTTAGTTTTTTAGTTGGTACATCTGTCTGTTCTTCCGCCGGTATTTTTTTTTAAACCACGTCCCTCTTGGAGGGGCTGTTGGAAAAATCATGTTGCAGGGAGTTATATTATTTCTGTGATATGTACAGGATTGAAGATCATTGCAGGCATTCTTTTTTAACGCCAAACTGGGCAATAAAATTATAATGGAGCCCTTAATGTTGTTTCTGTCCTACTAAAGGCGGAATTTTTAGCATCATATTTTCTTCACTGATAAAATAAAACTGGGCGTAGGCGACAAGTTCATCTAGCAAAGCGAAGAATGACCCAATCAATTCAATGATGCAGTCATGCTTATATCGCCGGATCATCCGCGGAGAAAATAACGCTGTCAGCTCACCGTAAGGAGGGCAAATCTATTTTGCTGGCTTTCGGCGAAAGGCGTTGCGGATGGCGAGTTCCCATACTACCCAGAGGGCTTCATAGATAATGTTGCCGCTCATTTTAGAGGTGCCTTCCTGCCGATCCTCGAAGACAATCGGAACTTCGCCGATGTTGAATCCTTTCATCCATGCCTTATGGGTCATTTCTATCTGGAATCCGTAGCCGTTGGCTTTTACTGCATCGAGATCGTAGGATTTCAAAAGCTCCCTGCGGAAGCATTTAAATCCGCCTGTGGGGTCGGATACCGGCATGCCGGTGATGAGGTGGACATAAATTCCGGCACCGCGGCTGAGCAACAGTCTAGACATGGGCCAGTTGAGCACGCGGACTCCGCCGATGTAGCGGGAGCCCAGTGCCAGATCATAACCTTCCAACATTTTGGCGCGGAAGTTGGGGAGCTCTTTAGGGTCGTGCGAAAAGTCGCAGTCCATTTCCATTACAAACTGATAGTCCCGTGCCAGAGCCCATTTAAACCCGGCAATATAGGCACGCCCTAGACCATCCTTAGAGTTGCGGTGTAAAACATGTACTCGATCATGTTTTTCCGAAAGAGCCTTAGCCATCTGGCCAGTACCGTCGGGTGAATTGTCATCCACGAAAAGAATGTCTGCGTGTTCGGAAGCATTCAGTACGGCAGAGGCCATCTTCTCAATGTTTTCCTTTTCGTTGTAGGTAGGAATTATTACCAGCGTATCAATTACATTCATGGAATAAAATGTAGGGTTAAATAAGGGAGGACTGCAAGTGATAGAGCTCTAAAATTCAACAGGGACCAATCGCGGTCCGTCTTTAGATATGATTACGAGCGCCGTCTTGGCTTCGTTGGCATCAGGATAAACCTTGACGCCAGCCTGCCGATAAATGTTCAGCTGTTCGCGATACTTTTCAACGACACTTATATCGTCAGACTCTGTAAACTTGTAGTCAAAGATCATAAATCCATTTTTCGTTTGGCAGAGGAGATCAATGCTCCCGTCTATTAGTCTATTGTCTTGATACAACACAAATGAGAACTCGGGGCTGACTTCTTTCATGCTTCCAGTGAGTTCAGACATTAGTTTGCAGGTCTGTTCAATGCGAGTATTCAGAGAGAGGGCCTCCTGCTTTTTGATGTTGAACTCCAAGCGGATTTGCTCCAGCCATTCCGAGGCCGAACCTTCCCAATGGTTTAGTGCGAGTTGTTCTAATACGGCGTGTCCAAGAGATCCCAGCGCTGTGGCATTTTCGGAGCGATTCTTATTGGGGGGGAAGGACAAATCAACTTCACCTTCTTTGGCGAGTTTTGTTGCAGGAATACGTTCTGTTTTTGGTTTTGCAGGTGGTGAGGGTAGATTTTCGAGTGTGGCAACCAATTGAGCTTTAGTTACAACTGGGTTCTCAAAAGTCGGTGTTTGGGGGACTGCTTTTTCCAGATTGCTATAGGGGATTGCTGGGATTTTATTACCAATAAAGGGTTCCACCCAGGTATGCCATCCGTCAGGTTTTTTCCCGCTGACTGTCGAGGAGAGTACTACCAAGTCCCTGGCTCGGGTCATGGCCACATAGAAAAGATTCTTAAACTCATGATTCTGTACTGCTCGGGCGCGTTCGTTGGCCGCTTTGAATCCTGGTGATACAGACTTGCTTTTATCGGTAGCGGTGATGCGGATTCCGAGTTTCGGATTTTTATTTGGATCAAAAAATACGCGAGCAAAGGCGGTATCATTTTTGGTTTTTGAACTGGTGTCTGGAATAAATACCACCCGTTTAGTCAGACCTTTTGAGCCGTGAACGGTCATGATGCTCACCGCATCCTGAGCAGGATCCAGCAAGGCGGCTTCTGGAATTTGCGGCGGATGAGAAATTTGTTCGGCTAACTTACGGGCAACGGCGGCCGGGGTGGTCTGAGCCCCGCGCTCTGTTTCTCGAATCCAATCCAGAATTTTACGTAGGTTGGCCACCCGCTGAGTACCGCGTGGTAGACCGGCCAGTAGGGCATCATAGCCAGTTTCATTAATTAGCATGCGAATTGCCTCAGATGCTAGTCTGCTACTGAGCAACTGGCTATATCGCTCGATGAGGTCTGTTTTCTGTGGATAGTTCTTCTTTAGTGCATCCTCTGAAAATCCATCTTCGTTCCACGCCATTTCGGCGATGGCTTCGTCTGAAAGGCCTACCCAGGGTGAACGCAGAAAGCCGATCAGTGAATAAGTGTCATGCGGGTTGGTGATCACATTCAAAAAGAGAGAAACGTCGCGTGTCTCTTGGCGGGTAAATAAACCATGACCTTTTCCTTCCAGTGTATAAGGAATCCCCGCATGGCGAAGCGCTGCTTCCAATTCGGCTTGGTGCGCCCTTCGCCTTAGTAAAATCAGAATGTCAGAATAACGATAATAATTCTCTTCTCCGGTTTGCTGAAAGGTTTCTGCATAACGATAATTTGGGCACCACTCGTTACCTTTTTTAACAAGCAGTTTTATCCGATTAGCAACGGCTTCCATTTCTGCCTCAATGCGCTCCTGCTTGGGAAGCCCTTCATCAAGGTCGGCTTCCAGAAACTCGATGCAGGCTTTCTCGCCGGCGGTTTTAAATTTTGGATTGGGATCCAATTGATCCCCGTCCGCATACTCGTCACCTTCATAGACGTTGACGAAAATGTGATTGATCAAATCAATGATAGGGGCTTTTGAACGCCAGCTGGTTTTAAGGTTTTTGATGCTGCCGTTGGACTTCTTAATCATTTCTTGGAGGTCGGGCATTACTTGTGGGTCGGCGCCGCGCCAAGTATAGATACTTTGTTTCTTGTCTCCGCAGATAACCAGATTGGAATTATCTTTCCATAGGGCCTGAATGAGATCGCTCTGAATGCGGGAGGTGTCCTGCACCTCATCGACAATAATATAGTCAAATTCCGGTTGCGCTTTCCCTGATTTTAGAAGCTCTGCTGCGAGATGAAGTTGGTCGTCAAAGTCAACGGTATCCATTTCATGTTTTTGCTGTTTAAATCTTTTGGCGACGGCTTCTGTATAACGTGCAAATGCCCGAGCTGCAGGGTAGCGATTTCGGTAGAGAAGGTCTGCTTCGGCGGATTCTTTCAGCGCCCAGAAGTCGTCAGAAATTTCCTTTGCTCCTTTTCCAAATTTTTTGATCCCGAGTTTCTGCATTTTATCCAATAGTGACTCAATGGAATCTGTTTCATTCAGGCTATTTTGAATGATCTTCAGGGCGGTTGTTACTGTAGGTGTAATTTTGGGCAACTCTTTTATTCGCCGACAGATCAATTCGAAATCAGCTAGAGTTACTCGGATTTCGGGCTCAGGAAGCATAGAAGCAGCGTGCTCAAGAGAAATCCCCAGGCTCCCGGCCTCGTCGATCAGTTTGGGAACGGTTTCGGTAATGCTGGTGCCGAAGCCACTCTGACCAATGATCTGGGCACCGGAACAGAAGGTCTGAAAGTCGGGGTCGTTATTAAGGCGCTCCAAAAGTTCATCTCGGCAAATACGCTCCAGTAGTTCAGTGCGATCATTCTCATCCATGACGGAAAATCCGGGCGAAAGTCCGGCTTCCAGTGCATGCTCGCGTAACAGGCGGGTGCAATAGGAGTGGATCGTTCCAATCGGTGCAGATGAAAGCTGTTTAAGGGCGCGACCTGCTCGTTCGGACTCGGTATCACTCTCGCTATTTCTGGCGCTAAGCAGGCGTTGGGCGACCCGCAGCCGCAATTCTCCAGCCGCATTTTCAGTAAAGGTCATCAGCAAAATTTTGCGAGGGGAGTCGACTTTTCCGCTAAGTAACAGTTCCTGATAGAAGTCGGTTATCTGATGGGTCTTCCCTGTTCCAGCCGATGCGTTATAGACAGTATTCATATGCTGAGTATGCGGTTTGTTGTTTGCGCAAAGTTACAAAGATCATAGAGATGTTTACACACGAGAGATGTAAATAAAATCCCGATTAACTGGCTAGTCATGGAAGTTAACTTTAGCAATATGGGGAAGTTCTCTGTAGCAGTTATCATAGTCTAGCCCATAGCCGACCACAAAGTGGTCATCGATTTCAAACCCGGTGAAGTCAGCCTCAAACTCAACTGCGCGGTTAACTTTTTTGTCAAGCAGTACACAGGAGTGAACGTTAGATGCGCCTCGATCCAGCATGATTTTTTTTGTAAAAGCCAGTGTGCGGCCGCTGTCAAGAATATCGTCAACGAGTAGAACATAGGCTCCTGAAAGATTCTCGCGAATGTCATGAATAATTTCGACTGTGCCTGAGGAAGTTGTTCCGGATCCGTAGCTGGAAACCGTCATGAAGTCGATGTGTGGATGGATATTGTGGCGATGGAAACTACGCATTAAGTCGGCAAAAAACATGAAACTGCCTTTAAGAATGCCTATGATCACAAGGCGGCTGGAAGAATTGCACTCGATAATTTCATCAACAAGAGAGTCGACTCGGGTTGCAATCGTCTTTTTATCAATCAGGATTTCTTTTACATCGTGTGCCAGCATAGGGTAGCCTCCGTATCCGTGAATTCATCCAGTAAAGACAAGGATTTTCTGCTGTGATCGTGATTCTGTCGAGAGGAATCTAAAAGATAGCAATAATTGCCAAAACATCCCGGAGTTTAAGTAAATGAAAGTACGTACACGATTTGCCCCGAGTCCAACGGGGAATGTTCATATTGGTAACATGCGCGCGGCAATTTATAATTGGCTTTTCGCCCGGAACATGGGCGGGGACTTTCTGCTCCGAGTGGAGGATACCGATCGGGAACGATCTACTCCGGAGGCCATTCAAACGTTACTGGATGCGATGGCCTGGCTGAAGTTGGATGTGGATGAAGAGCCGCTGTATCAGAGTTCCCGCATGGAGGCGCACCTTGAGGCTGCGGAGCTATTGCTTTCGAAAGGGCTAGCATACAAAGAAGATAAGGGAGGAACTGGGCAGGGCGAATGCGTAATCTTCAAGATGCCCGGAAAGAACGTTTCCTTCGAGGATGGCATCAAGGGAACCCTTTTCAAGGCAGCGGAAAACATGCAGGATTTTGTGATTGTTCGCTCCAACGGAACTCCTGTTTTTCATCTGGCTAATGTACTGGATGATATTGAGCAGAGTGTGACCCACGTAATCCGTGGCGATGATCATATTGAAAATACCTACCGGCACATTGCTTTGTATGAGGCTCTCGGAGCGGATGTTCCAAACTTTGCGCATCTTCCGATGATTGTAAATGCGCAGGGAAAACCTTATTCGAAACGAGATGGAGATGCTTTTGTCGGCGACTTCCGGGAGAAAGGGTTCCTTGGGGATGCACTCTTTAATTATTTGGCCCTCCTTGGTTGGTCACCCGGTGATGACCGGGAAGTGATGAGCCGAGAAGAGATGGTTGAGGCGTTTACGTTAGAACGGTGTCAATCATCCGCAGCACAGGTTGACCTGAAGAAGCTGACCTGGATGAATGGCGAATATATGCAAAAACTCCCGGTGGAAGAGTTTGATACCTTGGCTTTCGAAGCACTGGAAAAGGCGGGGATTGATGCGGAGTCGGAATATGCGAAACAGGTTTTTAATCTGATTCGTGAGCGTGTGAAAATCATCGAGGATATTGCCCCTATGACGGGCTATTTCTTTACAGATGATTTTGAGTATGACGAAAAGGCTGTGAGTAAAAAACTGCAGAAGGATGGAGTCGCCGACATGTTATCAAAGGTAAAGGCGGTCTTTGAGGGATTGGATAATTTTGATGAGGCCTCAACAGATAAAGCTCTCCATGATTTTGTAGAAGAATCCGGACTTGGATTCGGTGCGGTTATGGCTCCGGTTCGGATTTCCGTATCCGGTCTTCAGTCCGGACCGGACCTTTTCCCGATGATTGGAGTTCTGGGGCGTGAACGGGTATTGGCTCGTATTGATAAAACTATTGAGAAGTTTCTGAGTGAGTAGTGTTTGTTAGTCAGGAATAATCGAGCTTTAATGAAGAAGGGATGCTGTTAGGCATCCCTTTATCTTTTGGATTTATGGTCGATTCCGACAGTTTTCGGCAGGAGTCTGCAAACGCATGAATAGAAAGTCCTTAAACTCTTGCGGCCAGTCCTGCATATCGAGTGCTTTCCGCATACACAGCAACCATGCTTCTTTTTCGGGCGTTCCAATCGCCAGATGACCGTGCGCAGGCGCAAGTCGGATTTCTCCATACTTTTCTTCATACAGATCCGGGCCATCCATGTAGCCGGCTAGAAAGCGTCCGAGTTTCTCTCTGGAAACGGTCAGGTCTGTCGGGTGCATAAAGAGAATCTTCCGTGCTTCCGGAAGTTTCTCCATAATATCGTAAAAATCGTTGGCCAGCTTCATGCAACCTTCTGCACCCCCGGCTATTCTAAATTGAGTATCGTCCTTGCGATACTGTGCATGCAGTTTCTCTAAATCATTGGTCATATATAATACCTCACTAAATTGGTACTATATACGTTCGCGGGATGGAGATGGCCAGCATTAAGATTATCTTTTAACTGAGGGTTTGGTTGGGATTTACTTCAGAACCTGCAGTGCTAGATCAACGATGCCAAAAGGTGCACTGACTTGAAATCCAGCCACACGGTCATAAATTGCATCGCAGATTTCCCGGGCGATTTCAATTCCCAGCTTGCGTCCGTCTTCCTTGGTTTTCGCATGACTCATACGTTCCAGAATAGATTCAGGGACTTCAACGCCGGGAACTTCATTTGCCAGAAATTCCGCATTTCGTAGAGAAACC
>DATCZD010000060.1:0-8535 GCA_036526075.1 Pontiella sp.
TGCGTTTGCATACATCTCAGTCGCCGCGGCCTGCATCTTTTCATTAAGTGCATCAAGAGCGGTTTTCATGCCTTCATAATCATCTGCTTCCAAGGCCTTTTTAACCGGCTCAATGGCTGCTTCGACTTCAGCCTTCTTATCAGCCGAAATCTTGTCTTCGTTTTCCTTCAGAAACTTTTCAGTCTGAAACACGGTTGAATCTGCCTGATTCTTCAGATCAACCTTTCCCTTAAGTTTTTCATCTTCAGCTGCATGCGCTTCAGCATCCTTCACCATCTGATCAATCTCCTCATCAGACAAACCCGAAGATGCCGTAATAGTGATGTGCTGTTCTTTTCCTGTTCCCAGGTCCTTCGCAAGCACCTTTAGAATGCCGTTGGCATCAATGTCAAAAGTCACCTCAATCTGAGGAGTACCACGCGGAGCCGGCGGAATGCCATCGAGATTAAAACGACCTATAGTCTTGTTATCGCCAGCCATCTTGCGCTCGCCCTGCAGTACATGAATTTCCACAGCCGGCTGATTGTCAGCAGCAGTTGAGAAAATTTCATTCTTCTTTGCCGGAATGGTGGTGTTGCGTTCGATGAGCGGAGTAAATACACCGCCGAGAGTTTCAATACCAAGCGTCAGCGGAGTTACATCGAGGAGAAGAACATCCTTCACTTCGCCCTTTAGAACACCACCCTGAATGGAAGCTCCGATAGATACTACCTCGTCCGGGTTAACCCCTTTATGCGGATCCTGTCCAAAAATTTCCTTCACGGAATTCTGAACCTTCGGCATACGGGTGGAACCACCCACAAGAATCACTTCGTTTACTTCAGAAGCACTAAGACCGGAATCACTCAGGCAGGTGCGAACCGGAGAGATCGCTTTGACAATCAGATCATCACAGAGCTCTTCCAATTTTGCACGGGACAGCACAACATTCAAATGTTTCGGCCCGGAAGCATCCGCCGTAATGAACGGTAGATTGATATCCGTCTGCTGAGCGCTGGAAAGCTCGCACTTTGCTTTTTCAGCAGCTTCTTTCAAACGTTGCAACACCATCGGATCAGCAGAGAGGTCAATACCCTGCTCTGATTTAAAACTATCAACTAGCCAGTTGATAATTTTCTGATCAAAGTCATCCCCACCGAGATGCCCGTCACCACTGGTTGCAGTAACCTCAAAAACGCCATCACCAATATCAAGGATAGATACATCAAAAGTACCACCGCCTAGGTCGTAGATTGCAATTTTTTCTTCCGACTTCTTATCGAGGCCGTACGCTAGCGAGGCAGCAGTCGGCTCATTGATAATACGCAACACTTCAAGACCGGCAATCTTACCGGCATCTTTGGTAGCCTGACGCTGAGAGTCATTAAAGTAGGCCGGAACAGTGATTACCGCCTGAGAAACGGTTTCTCCAAGATATGCCTCTGCATCAGCTTTCATCTTCTGAAGAATCATCGCAGAAATTTCCGGAGGGCTATACACCTTGTCATCAATCTTTACATGCGCATCACCGTTTTTAGCTTCAACCACTTCATAAGGCACCAGATCAATTTCGTGAGCCACTTCACTAAACTTGCGGCCCATGAAACGCTTGATCGAGAAAATAGTATGCTTCGGGTTAGTCACAGCCTGGCGCTTGGCCGCGGCGCCCACTAGACGCTCGCCGGTTTTTGTGAACGCCACAATTGAGGGTGTGGTGCGCCCTCCTTCCGCGTTTGGGATAACAGTTGGCTCGCCGCCTTCCATGACGGCCATGCACGAATTGGTCGTACCAAGGTCGATCCCTAATACTTTAGATCCTGCTGTACTCATAATTTGTCTCCTAATGTTAAAAATGGTTTATATCTCTCATTGTGACGCCTCCCCTTAGAGCAATAGGTATGCCACCACAAACTATGTAAATTGTATTATTCGTAAACCCTTTATATAATGCGTTATATAAATTTGATGCTATGCGAACTGACCATCTCACACGATCGCACAGGTGCGCCATCAGTCCCACTTTTCCCGCATTCCCCGTCACACATGAGTCACAATGTCCCACATGTTAGGGTGGGGCAAAAAACCTTCACTCTCCCTGGGCATCCATGATAAAAACCGTAGCAATTCAATGGAGATGAATATGGAACAAAAAAATAGTGTAACGATCGAATATTGCTCTAAATGTAAATTTATGATGCGTTCAGCGTGGGTTGCGCAGGAACTGCTACAGACTTTTGAAGGTGATATTGATGAAGCTGTACTGAAACCCAGTAAAGTGCCGGGCATTTGGCGAATCTATGCCAATGGGCAACAGGTCTGGGACCGAAAAACCGAGCGTGGCCTGCCCGAAATGAAAAATCTAAAACGGCGCGTACGTGATGTAATTGCGCCAGAAAAAGATCTCGGCCATGCCGAAACTGTTGAGCCGGAGGGTTAGATCATATGAATGCAATCACTCTGATGCTCATTGTGCTCTGTCTCATTTTGAGCGGACACTATGTAAGCCAGAAAGCTCTACTGAACAGAGGTTGGGAATCCGAAAATCCAGAGCCCTATATAAACCGACTGATGTTGAATGGAGCCGTACTAATCGTTGTCGCTGTAATAGCCCTACTGATTGCCATAGATCCCTATGGACTCTTCGGCATCCTTATTTTCATCGAAGGAGCAGTCTGCATCACATTTGGCCGCAAACTTAAAAGAAAATAGCATCACACTTCCCTATGAATGTTCAACTTCAACCGATCGGGATTATCCAGTCATGCTACACGGATAAGTTTGGCATTCCTCGCCAACCGGGCTTAGTAAAAAGTGCAACTGCAACACTTAAACTCACTCCGCCCTTCAACAAAACAGAAGCGCTACGCGGACTGGAAAATTTTTCCCACGTATGGATCATCTTTCTTTTTCATGAATCGATACGTGATAAGTGGAAAGCAACAGTACGACCGCCGCGACTGGGCGGTAATAAGCGAGTTGGTGTATTTGCATCGCGATCCAATTTTCGCCCAAACGCAATCGGGCTTTCGGCTGTAGAGCTAAAAGAAGTAAAGGACACCATCCTGAAACTTGGAGGTGGAGATTTTCTAGATGGCACCCCAGTACTGGATATAAAACCCTATATCCCGTATTCAGACAGCCTCCTAACAGCAACCGGATCTTTTGCAAGCCGTGCACCTGAAACAAGCAATAAAGTTAAATTCCTTCCAATAGCAGAACGACAGGTAAAAGAACTGGAAAACGATCAGCGCCCGGCATTACGTCAGCTGATCTGCGATATGCTCTCCTTTAATCCGGGTCCGGCATACCAATCCTACAACCCTGACCGTATTTTCGGCACCACCGTTTTTGACCTAGAAGTGCACTGGAAACAGTCTGAAAATCAAGCTCTGGTAATCCACCTTGGAAAATAAAACGGCTTCTCAACCGGTACTTTATAGATTTAATCCCAGTATTTATTTTTTAGATCCGGAAATAATCGATTTCAGATGCTCTACATAGAGATCCGGACCACCATTTCGGTAACCGCTTTTTGCAACGACCTCTCCCCTGGCATCCAACACATAGACCGTTGGAAACCCGCGAACGCCAAACTGTTCCGCAAGCTTCTTATTCTGCTCCTGCAACTTTTCGCTTTGCCCCGATTTATCGCTGGGAAAATCAACTAGCACCAGCACTAGATTTTCCTGTGCATAATCCTTAAAGGCCTTTTTCGAAAAAACCTCTTCATCTAGCTTAATGCACCATCCGCACCAGTCAGAACCGCTGAAATCCATTAAGATATGCTTATTTTCCTGCTTAGCTTTTTCTTTTGCCTGCTCAAAATCCGTCATCCAACCTTCTGCAGCAGATGCTCCTGAGCATATTAATATTGTCGTAAATACCATTAACCACTTTCTCATTCTATTCTCCGAGGTTTTATACATTTTCATGGATGTATTATGATAATCGACACCTAACTTACCAGATTGTTCATAAAGATAAAAAAAGCCGCCCCAAAAAGGGACGGCTTTCAGCTAATCAACATATAGTTGATTAGTTAACGCCAACAGCATTTAGGTCGGCATATGCCTGCTTGATGCGCTCAACCAGACCTTCCTGACCTTTACGCAACCATACACGTGGATCGTAGTATTTCTTATTTGGCTTATCGTCACCTTCTGGGTTACCAAGCTGACCCTGAAGGTAACCTTCATTGCCCTTGTAAAACTTAAGAATCCCTTCCCAGGTTGCCCACTGAGTATCTGTGTCGATATTCATCTTGATGACACCGTAAGAAATGGACTCTTCAATTTCTTCGGCAGAAGAGCCGGAACCACCATGGAATACAAAGTTCAGCGGCTGAGCGTCGTCAGTACCGAACTTTTCAGAAACATAAGCCTGAGAGTCACGAAGGATGGTCGGAGTCAGTTTAACATTTCCCGGCTTGTATACGCCGTGAACATTACCGAAAGACGCTGCAATGGTGAAATTCGGACTGATAGCAGAAAGTTTTTCATACGCATATGCCACATCTTCCGGCTGGGTATAGAGCTTGGACTCATCCATATCGGAATTGTCCACGCCGTCTTCTTCTCCGCCAGTGCATCCAAGTTCGATTTCAAGAGTCATCCCAATCTTGGACATGCGCTCTAGATATTTGGCAGAAATCTCAATGTTTTCCTCTAAAGACTCTTCAGAGAGGTCAAGCATGTGAGAAGAGAATAGTGGGCGCCCTTGCTCCTCAAACATCTTTTCGCCAGCATCAAGCAGGCCGTCAATCCAAGGCAACAGCTTTTTAGCCGCGTGGTCGGTGTGAAGAATAACCGGAACGCCATAAGCTTTAGCCATCATATGAACATGCTGAGCACCGGAAATTGCGCCAAGAATGGCCCCTTCCTGCCCATCGAGCTTCAGGCCTTTTCCAGCACAGAAACCGGCGCCTCCGTTAGAGAACTGAATGATTACAGGAGAATTAACTGCTGCAGCGGCTTCGAGCACCCCGTTGATGGAGTCAGTGCCAACAACATTAACAGCTGGCAAGGCAAATTTGTTTTCCTTAGCGATCTGAAACACTTTAGCAACATCATCACCAAACAGAACACCGGGTTTTACAGCATCAAGAACTTTAGCTGACATGATATTTCCTTCCTAGTTTTGGGTTGGATTATTTACAAAAAAGCCAATGTATTTGGCAAAATTCGCGGGAACTATACCACCTAATCCCTTGGGGTCAATCCTGCTCGAAAGGATATTACTGGGGAGGAAAGTCAAAATGGGTTTCAAAAAGTTCAACTAGTTTTTTGCCGAACTCCTCTTCATTGGGCCCAGTTACCTGAATAGTCACCTGGGTGCCCTGCTGAAGCCCGAGCATGATACATTCCAATGCAGAGGTCAGATTGCAGCTCCCGCTCATAGCTGTTACAAGAATTTCTCCCGGATAGGCGAGACCCTCTTTGACAAGAATGGCAGAAGGCCGACAATGAATGCCGGCCTCGTTTTGAATCACTGCAATAGATTCAAACATCACATTTCTTCAGCAACTTCTACCAGAGCTTTAGCGTCAACTTCTGCAGCAGCTTGTTCGATGTCTTCAACACCAGCCGCGTCAATCTGCACTTCTTTTTCAGCTTCGATAGCTTTCTGACGAGCTTTATGTGCGCGCTCAATCATTTCCTTGTAGACCACCTTATTATTCATCGCATAGATATAAGGTTGACCCACAACACCGGTAGCCTCACGGCTGGCATCACATTTTTCAACCGCAACCTCGGCCGCTTCCTTGATCGTAGCTTTTCCATAGTCATACGCGTACGCATAATCTCCGCCGGGGTCGATCGCAACGATGAATACCTTGTTGTCCGGTTGCTCAAAATAATCTAGTAACTTTGCATCAACCTCTGAAGGAAGGCGCGGAACATAAATTGAGTCCGTGGCACATCCCGCTATTACGCTAGCAACAGTCAAAACAGCAAAAATCTTAACAAACAACTTCATATTATCCTCCAGATTGTAGGGTTACTAAGAAGGCTAGGTTTTCGAAAGCGCTGAGTCAATCTGCAAAAGCGGAAAATGCGACATCTCGGAAAGGTTTTTTCAGATAGCGTTGCACGCCATCTCCATCAGCGGTCACAACAACTCCTTTAACCACCTCTAGCTCCCCACCGTTAACCAAAACCTTAAAACGCGGGGTTATGCCAAAAAGCCATTCATCCGTGCGTTTCCGGCTCTCCAATCCAGACAAAACCTCCTTATCCAGATTACTTTCGGACTGATAAATAATCTCTTCTCCGCCATAGCAAAAACGGAAGCTCTCTTTCAAAGCACACACAACCTTATCAAGATCCAGCTTTAAATTTGTAACCTCCGCCGGAACCGATGCGATAGCATGCGTTTCAATGTGATTCATCGAACCTCCCAGATAACGGTTAAGCTTCATTAAATCTGTATCCAATAGTAAGGTTCCATGATGCATTGCCCGTCCGCTTCGAAAGGCAAAAGCATTTCCGGAAAACTTAAGACCACCTACACTAAGGTTGCTCTTTCCCGTTTTCTCTGCACGAACCCCTAAAGCATTCAGAGCCCGGAACACCATATTATAAGCATCGCACTCGCAATATTTTTCCCGACTTACAATAACGCAATAGTTTAGGTTCCCCGCATCATGGTACACCGTTCCACCACCGGAAATTCTCCGGGCCAAAGGAATGTTTTCCTGCTGCATCAGATCAAGCCGACATTCACGCCACGGGTTCTGATTCTTCCCAATCACCACAGCACATTCGCTTCGCCATAAAAAAAGTACAGGGCCTGACTCTGATTTCTGATCCATTAAATATTCTTCAATGGCCAGATTGCGATACACATCCAGACTCTGGGATTCAAAAATCAACATGGCATAATTTTCGTTTACTTTACCTTAGGATCAAAAGTTAATGTGGGGGAAACATGGCAAAGATGTTCTAACAATTCATCTGAAAAATCATTAAGACTGCTCGCACACCGCTTTCTCTATCTTGCTTGCTCATTGAGTTAACCCAAGTCCAACCAAGATAATGGAAACAAATTTCGCTATTTTTCTATCTATTTTCGTTTGGAGCAATAATACCGAATTGATAGGTTTCCGCTTTTACAACATTTCGAACCCAAAGGGATAAATCATGAGAGCGTATAATTTTTCTGCAGGACCGGCTATTTTGCCGGAAGAAGTACTTAAGGAAGCAGCAGCAGAACTCGTCGACTATAAAGGCACCGGTATGTCCATCATGGAGATGAGCCATCGCGGCAAAGAATATTCGGCCGTGCACGACGAATGCATTGCCAACATTAAAGAACTACTCAACATTCCGGAAGGCTACAGTGTACTCTTCATGACCGGAGGCGCATCCACCCAGTTTCCGCTGATTCCAATGAACCTTCTCGGCCAAGGACAGACTGCAGACTACACCAACTCTGGGGCATGGGCAAAAAAGGCCATTGCCGAAGCCCAAATGCTTGGCAACGTCAACATTGCGGCTGATTGCGGAAAAGAAATCCCGACCCGCGTTCCAACTCTCGATGAATTAAACCTCACCGATGGAGCCGCCTACCTGCACATCACCTCCAACGAAACTATTTCCGGTGCTCAGTGGAAGGAATTCCCGAAGCATGACTGTCTGATTGCCGACATGTCCTCTGATATCCTCAGTCGACCGCTAAATGTAGAGGACTTCGGACTGATCTATGCGGGAGCCCAGAAAAACCTCGGTCCAGCCGGTATCACGCTGGTGATCATTAAAGATGCCCTGGCTGATAAATGTCCGGACTCAGTGCCGACCATCATGCGCTACAAAACGCATATTGAAAACAACTCGCTCTACAACACCGTACCAACCTTCCCCGTCTACATCCTCTGCCTCGTTACCCGTTGGCTCAAAGCCAAAGGCGGTCTCGAAGGTATTCAGAAGATCAATGAAGAAAAAGCGGCAAAGCTGTACGATCTATTTGATAGCTCCGCTTTCTATAAAGGCACCGCCGTAAAAGAGTTCCGGTCCAACATGAATATCACCTGGCGCCTGCCGACCGAAGAACTCGAAGCGCTCTTCATCGAAGAAGCTTCAAAACAGAACCTTAAGACCCTGAAGGGCCACCGTTCTGTTGGCGGAATCCGAGCCTCAATCTACAACGCCTTCCCAACTGAAGGGGTTGATGCGCTTGTGTCCTTTATGAAAGAGTTTGAAGCGAAACACGGGTAGTCTGGAACGTAAAAACCGCGCTGGAGGGGCAATGTCCCTCCAGTTTTTTATTGCGGACTCGTCGCAATCCCCCTATAAATCCGCCCTTTCGTGCGCCCATAGTTCAATGGATAGAATAGCGGCCTCCGAAGCCGTAGATACAGGTTCGACTCCTGTTGGGCGCACCATATATTCAAAAGGAGTTTCTCATGCCTCAAGAACAAGCACTCGAAAACATCACGATTGACGGCAACAACCTCTGGAAAGAGGAAACCTATACCGACCTCACCGTCGGCAGCATTCGCGTTCTGACCCCGATCAAAATTGACGGCACTCCGGATGAGTCACGCAAGCCGACCTTTTC
>DATCZD010000061.1:0-11432 GCA_036526075.1 Pontiella sp.
GAAGCGCAAAAAGAATCTAAAGAATCCGGTGAAAAGATCGATAAGGAAAAAAAGAGCCGGTGGAAGTTCTGGAAGCAATAATCCCCGCCCTCCTAGCACACTAAAAAGCCGCCCGTCTGAAGGGCGGCTTTTTTATTCTCCGCACGTATCGGTCAAGGGGTTCCAGGAAGTTTGGCTTTAGCCCGATAATAACTCTGTTCCAGACTATTGGTAATCAGGACATACATCTCATTGTCAACCCCCTGAATATTCCCAAAAAGATTACTCCAGACACCTTCCGTTAGATTGGTGGACTGCTCCAATGCATAGTAGCGGGAGGACACCGTATCCATTCTTCCCCACACCTCCACCATAGAATTCGTTCCGATAAACTCCGCTTGAAAACGGAACAGCGAATTGCTGTCGGTCGGCAGGGTACAGGCAATATATTCCTCAAGGTTATTCATTCCGTCAGAGTCAACATCTGCATATGGATCTGCATTGGTGGTCCCTCCAAAATAAAGGTCCTCCCAGTATGCCGGGATGCCATCAGCATCAACATCTGAAACGTCCAGCATCACAACGGTATTGGTCATCAGTACCGGAGCCGCCCCTGGAATATGTTTATTATGATCCCACAGGTTCCAGATCGTATCTCCCCAGGCTGCTAAGCCGCTAAAAAAGTCATTCGTCTGGGCAATATAAGCTGGATCACCTCCAGCACCGATTCCTGTCAGAGTTCCCCCGGTTCCGTTAATTTCATCTCTCAGAAATTCAATAAACTCCCGACTGGTGGTCTGATAATATAAACCAGCCTCTATGAACTCTGTTCCCTTGGGGAGCGATACCGTTAATTCATCATACCCGCCTTCATATTCAGCCTGAGTATAATAATTTACCGCAGAGTGAAAATTGGTATCGGAGTTGCCGTGCCAAACCGGCTCACACAACCGCTCGGCGGCCTCAGCAATGCGAAACCCCTTTGGCAAAATACGGTTATCCTTATATCGATGAGTGGCTAAAACCATGTGGAAGGTTTCATCCACACCAAGCAGAGAACTGGATTGGTGCACCTCATAAACCAGTTCATCAAGGTATTCTTCGTGAACCCCCAGCTCTGGACTGTTCGGAGAATAGTCATCGCTCAAACCTTTTAATGTGCCTACCGTATAATCATACGGATTAATTTCATAGATGAGCTCATTATTTGCGTAGGCCTTTATGTTCAGGAACATGCGTCTTCCTTCCGGATATCCGGAAATCAGCTTGTGTCCCGTATGATTCAGAAGCCGAAGAGTAAACTCATTATTATTCAGGTCGTAAACAGCATTGGTCATTGAAATCGCATCCTGAAGCATCTGCCCAGAGAGCGAAACGGTTTCGAGCAGGAGTAGCGGATCGATTGACTCTCCCTGCGAAAAGTCGAGGGTTAATATTTCTGGGCCATTCGTAGGATTCAGCAGTTCTTCATTATATGAATCATAATTCGGAGAGGCGGGGAAAATACTTGCCAGCAAATAAGGAACCCAAAGATTACCACCTATCATTCGGTGCTCTGGAACCCCACTAAGCGGATGAGCAGCGGACTCCTCCGGGCGAATAACGCCACTTTTAGCGGCAGCAACCCCTTCAAGGTCCCGAAAGTGGCAATCCTGACAGGTAGCAATTTTATTTCCGGCATGGGACGTTTTAAACAGGCCAGGATGATAAGGTCCCGTTCCAACGGCCCCGCCCTGCACCCCGAAATCAGACAGCATAAACTCCGAAAAGGTGCGCTCTACATGGCCATAGCTGTAAGCCGGCAACGTTTCGGAAGGAAGCACTGTAGCTTCATCTCCGACAACAGCATTGGTATATGGAAGGTTAACCAAAACCGGATTGGAAATATCGTGACAGGTTCCGCACATGTATTTGCTCTTATGATACCGACTGTAGAGCATTTCATGCCTGGCGTTGGCATCAGAAAAAGGTGCTCGCTTTGCATCCATCTTTCCCGCATCAAGATTATCGGTAATCAGGAATATGTGTCCGCCACCATTTTCGGTATAGGCCGGACTTACCGGAACATTGTTGGAATAAAACGGATTGCCATTAAACAGAGAAATTAAAGCCGAAGCGTTCGTATCGGCCCTGTAGGTTGCGGCAGCCGCCGCTTGAGCCTCGGCGCCAACTTCATCCCAGTAATTAGTCCAGTCATTTCCTTCCCGTGATCCGCTATAGGTTGCTTCAAAGAAGGGGTCATACATGTAGTGACAAATTTTACAGCTCACTCCCTCGAAATCCTCTCCATACATTCCTGATGCATTAACAGGGTCAGAGCGACCGTCCAGCCAACCCATAGGAAAATGACACCGAATGCAAAGGTCGGCGGCATTAGGATTTCCAAGCGCCCAGATGGAATCCTGCGCAGCAACTGTCAGGCCTGCCCAAAAAAGCGGATCTCGTCCAGCCTGCGCCATAAGCGAGCCTTTCCAATGTTCCATTTCATAGGTACTGCCGGCATGGCAACTAAGACACTGCTTATCTGAATCCAACCCCACAACCTGACCCGGCTGGGTTCCTGGCATACGAATCAGAGGATCTTCGGCAACCGGCTTAGGAACCCACCCCGCAACAAGGAGCGTTAGAAAAAAAGACACGATAACTAAAGATAGTTTTTGCAACCCCTTCATAAACCCTCCCTTGCTACGGGGAGAGAGTGTAACAGCAAAAATACCTACTATCAATGGGTATTAAAAGTTTAGACGGAACGATTGCTTAACCGGATATCTGTTTCCCGAGATAGGATTCTAATAGAACGTATCGCATAGATTAATACCATCCCGACTCTTTCCATAAAAATCCTGCTACAACAGGAATTATTACGCCCTATTAGATTTTGACAGAGATCAGGGAAATAAAAAAAGGGTTTAGACCTAGATCTAAACCCTTTAAAAATTGGGGTGAACGAGGGGACTTGAACCCCCGACCTCCTGGGCCACAACCAGGCGCTCTAACCAACTGAGCTACAATCACCATCCGAAAGAGAGGTCAACATAGCGGTAACCGTCGGAAAATCAACCGTTTTTCGATGAAAAATTTAAGCAAACACCAAACACGCTCCGACTATTTCCGATTCTGAATTTCCTTCCCAATCATCCCAATGTCTGGAAAGTTCTACGGTTTACATTTTCAGGAGCAGAGATCGTGGCAAAATTTATCATCAACGGCGGGAAGCCGATCGGCGGAACCTTTCGCCCGCGCGGAAATAAAAATGCAGTATTACCGATGCTGGCGAGCTGTGTACTGACCGATGAACCTGTCGTACTGCACAATGTTCCGCTTATCAAAGATGTTCGGGTGATGCTGGAACTGCTGCAAAGCATCGGCGTTGAGGTTTCTCTGGAGGATCACACGGTTACCCTCTGCGCCGGCAGCCTGAAATCTACTGAACTGGATCCGGATCTCTGCGCCAAAGTGCGCACGTCTATTCTGCTTGCCGGACCGTTGACAGCACGGCATGGCGGCGCAACTATTTATCCACCGGGCGGAGATGTCATCGGCCGTCGCCGGCTTGACACCCACTTTTACGGATTGCGCTCCCTCGGCGCAGAGATCAGCACCGATCAAGTATATAAGTTTAAAGCCGGACCACTGCATGCATGGAAAATGGTATTCGATGAAGCCAGCGTGACAGCAACGGAAAATATCCTTATGGCAGCTACGCTGGCCAAGGGAACCTCCACGATTTATAACGCGGCCTGCGAACCGCACGTACAGGATCTGGCCCACCTGCTTAATGCCATGGGGGCTACTATTTCTGGGATCGGTACCAATAACCTGACAATCCAGGGCGTCGAAAAACTGCACGGCGCAGAATATACCGTGCAACCGGATTATATTGAGGTGGGAAGCTATATTGCGGCCTCCGTAGTTACCGGCGGAGCAATGACCATTCCGGATGCTGGCGACCCACTTACCCTCCAGGTGATGCAGCGGACCTTCTCAAAGCTAGGTGTTGAGTGGACCCGTGACGGACGCACATTGATTGTTCCGCAACAGCTCGAACGTCAGGTCTGGCCGGATATCGGACATGCAACACCGAAAATTGAGGATGGCATCTGGCCGGCATTTCCATCGGACCTGATGAGCATCTGTATTGTCCTGGCCACTCAGACGCAGGGCACGGCGCTTTTCTTTGAAAAAATGTTTGAAAGCCGTATGTATTTTGTCGACCACCTCATGGCCATGGGGGCCAATATTATCCAGTGCGACCCGCACCGTGTAGTCGTGATCGGCCCCACCCAACTGCGTGCCAGTAAACTGACCAGCCCTGATATTCGCGCCGGCATGGCCATGCTGATCGCAGCATGCTGTGCAGAAGGAGAAAGTGTCATTCACAATGCACAGGTGATTGATCGAGGATACGAAGCGATTGAAGATCGACTTTCCGCACTAGGAGCGGATATTGTGCGCGTAAATTAGAGATATAATAATAAAGAAAGCATCTTATGGGATTCCCTAAAACATTCTACCGTTGGCGACCGCACCCTTGGCATGGACTTGAGGCCGGCGACGAGCTTCCTCGCATCGTTAATGCCTATATTGAAATGACTCCGTTTGATTCCGTTAAGTATGAAGTGGATAAAGCCACCGGCTACCTGCGTGTTGATCGGCCTCAGCTGACATCTTCGATGACGCCGACACTTTACGGCTTTATCCCGCAAACCTATTGCTCCACTCGGGTTCAAGCCCTTTCACCATTATCAAAAACAGGTGATAAAGATCCGCTTGATATCTGCGTCATTACCGAGCGCCCGATCAACCGCAGTGAAGTGATTCTGAAAGCACGTGTCATCGGTGGCATTCAAATGATTGATCACGGCGAAGCAGACGATAAAATCGTGGCCGTACTCGATAACGATCAGTTCTGGAAAAATGCCAATGACATTAAGGATGTCTCCCCGGCCTTGCTAGAACGGCTTCGTCACTATTTTTCCACCTATAAACTGGTCCCTGGACAGCCATCGGATGTGACCATTGAACAGATTTATAATCGCGAGCATGCCCTCAAGGTGATTGAGGCTTCCATGGAAGATTATACCGAAGAATACGGCTAGTCGGCTATTTTTCGACTACTGTAGAGCGCCAGCCCTGTCAACCCCAGCAGGGCTGCATTTCGAGCCACACTCAGCCAGCTCATCGGATAAGCTAGCGGTGAAATACTGAAGCACCCACAACTGAATACAGAGCCGCGCAGAAGGTTAATTACTACTCCACCGGTAAAGAGAGCGAACAGCATCAGCACAATCCAGAGTATCGCCGAGCGATATTTTGGCACAAACAGCAGGCCGACTGCACAGACCAACTCCAGCCACTGTAGATACAGCGAAACGATGTTCACCAGAAATCCGGGAAGCAGATGAAAGCGGTAAACCGCCAGAGCAAACTCGGCAGGGTTAACAACCTTATGAACCGCTGCAAGAAGTACGACAGCAATAATTACGCAGGCAGTCCAATAGGCGAGTCGATATATTTTTTGATCGCGGGTCATCGTTCGACCTCCCCGCCATGCTTTTTCCAAAGCTCAAACCCATCAACATAAAGCACAAGGTTTTTCGCCCCCATAGATTTCAGTTCCGCGGCCAGCATAAGCGAATCATCACAATCGCGACTTTGACAGTAAACGATCAGCTCCCGACCTGAATCGATTAGCTCGCCCACGCGTTCAAAATGATCGGCAAAAGACTCAAAGGGGATCGATAGAGCACCCGGAATATGCCCATCGGAAAATCTGTCGGGAGATCGGGCGTCAATAAAACGGCTACGGCCTGACTGAAATTTTTCAAGCGCTACAGAAAGCGGAATTACTTTTATTTCCTGTTTTGCGGCCCGAGCTTCGACGTAGTGAGACCAACTCTGCACCCATGGAATCCTGTTCGGGTGCACACTGTTTGAGACCAACGCGGCCACTCCACTCACCAGCAGAATGATCCCAATCCTTTCCAGAATGGATACTTGTTTTTTCACCACGAAGAGCACGGAGAACACGAAGGTGGAAATATGGTGTTTTCCCGAGCTTCGTGTTCTTCGTGGTTAGTCATTTATTCCTCTACAGGACGTTCCGGAGTTCCGGATTCCGGCGAGACATCAGCCCCTTCAGATGGAATAGCCCCTTCAGCCGGAACAGCCGGAAGATCCTCTTCCGGATCGAGAACGGCGGCAGATACCAGCTTATCTCCATCTTTCAGGTTAAAGAGTCGAACCCCCTGTGTGTTACGGCCGATGATACGCAGGTCATCAGCACCGATACAGATCATTTGCCCCGCTTCGGAGATCAACATCAAGCGGTGCTCATCCGTTACCGCGTGGGCACTGACCACTTTACCATTACGATCTGTCGTCTGAATACTGATGATGCCCTTGCCCCCACGGCTTTGCGTACGATATTCGTCGAAACTTGTACGCTTTCCGTATCCGTTCTCGGTAATGGCCATCATCGTGGCTGCAATATCCACAATCTCGACGGTTACCACCTCATCGTCACCGGTGAGCGTAACACCCTTTACACCACGGGCAACACGGCCCATCGCCCGCGCATCTGTTTCATTGAACCGGATCGCTTTTCCATTTTTCATGCTCAGGATAATTTCATCCTGACCATTGGTTAGTTTAACACCAATCAACTGGTCATCTTCATCAATATTGATAGCCTTAACGCCGGCTACGCGAACATTCTTATACGCTGAAAGAACAGTCTTCTTAACCACACCCTTCTTCGTTGCCATGATCAGATTATGAGTGTCATCATCGAGCTCACGAACGCAGAGAATTGCCGCCAGTTTTTCATCCTGACCCATCTGTAGCACATTGGCCAACGAACGGCCTCGGCTCTGCCGAGTTCCTTCCGGCACATAGTACGCTTTGAGCCAGTACATGCGGCCGGCCTCGGTGAAGCAGAGCAGATAGTCGTGCGTGGAAGCACTGAATATATGCTCCACAAAATCCTCGTCCTTGGTGCTCATTCCGATCACGCCCTTACCGCCGCGACGCTGTTGACGATACGTATCTGTCGGCACACGCTTAATATAGCCGGTATTAGATAACGTAATCACACACGGCTCATCAGCAATCAGGTCTTCGATATCAATTTCACCTTCGTCGATAGAAAGATCGGTTCGGCGGTTTTCACCGTATTTGGCACGGATCTGCTCCAGATCATCTTTCATCACACCGTAAATTTTTTCCGGATGAGCCAGAAGATCTTCAAGATATTCAATCAGCTTCATCAGCTCTGCATATTCCGCCTCAACCTTTTCGCGTTCCAGGCCGGTCAGCTGATAGAGGCGCATATCCAGAATGGCTTTCGCCTGGATTTCAGAAAACCCAAACGTTTCAATCAGACGATCCTGAGCTTCATCCCGGTTTTTGGAGTCACGGATGATGCGTACCACCTCATCCATGTTATCCATGGCTTTCAGGAATCCTTCCAAAATATGAGCACGGGCCTGAGCCTTATTCAGATCAAACTGAGTCCGCCGGGAAATAACATCAAAACGATGATCAATAAAGCACTGCAGCGTCTCCTTCAGATTCATGACCCGCGGCTTACCCTTATCAATAGCCAGCATGATACCGCCGAAGGTCTGCTCCATCTGCGTGTGCTTGAAAATATTATTCAGAAGTACGTTTGGAACCGCATTGCGCTTCAGCTCGATAACCAGACGAATCCCCTCTTTTCCGGATTCATCGCGGATGTCGGAAATCCCCTCCAGCCTCTTGTCGCGAACCAAATGAACCATTTTCTGGATCAACAATGTCTTATTTAATGCGTACGGGATCTCCGTAATGATGATCCGGGCTTTTCCGTTATCATCTTCCTCGATATCCGCCTTACCGCGCACTTTAATCTTTCCGCGCCCAGTGGTGTAAAAATCTCGAACCGCATTCAGGCCGTAAACCGTTCCGCCCGTCGGGAAATCCGGTCCTTTAATCAGCTCATGCAGGTCATCAATCGTAGCGTCCGGATTATCAATCAGAAGGATTGTTCCATCAATAACCTCGCCCAGATTGTGCGGAGGAATATTGGTTGCCATACCCACCGCAATACCCGTAGAACCATTTACCAATAGATTCGGAACACGGGCTGGAAGTACAGAAGGTTCCATGAGTGATTCGTCAAAGTTCGGGCGCATATCGACCGTTTCTTTGTCGATATCAGCCAGCATCTCCTCCGCCAACGGACGGAGGCGACATTCGGTATAACGATACGCCGCCGCACGGTCACCGTCGATAGAACCAAAGTTTCCCTGACCATCGATCAGCATGCCGCGCATAGCAAAATCCTGCGCCATACGCACCATCGTGTCATAAACGGCAGTATCTCCATGCGGGTGATAGTTACCAATTACTTCACCGACAACTTTCGCACACTTTACATAGGCCTTGCTGTGCGTCCAGCCACGTTCTTTCATTGCATAAAGAATACGGCGGTTACCCGGTTTAAGCCCGTCACGGGCATCCGGCAATGCACGGCCTACAATTACTGACATCGAATAATCGATGTAAGCACGCTGCATCTCATCTTCAATATTGATCAGGTCAATGCGTTCGTTCGTGTTATCCATAATACGCTTTCGTTAAATATCAAGGTTGGTGACGTTAAGGGCGTTGTCCTGAATAAATTCGCGGCGTGGCTCAACTTCATCGCCCATCAGGATAGTGAACATTTCGTCAGCTTTTACCGCGTCTTCAAGCACGACTTTGGTCATGCGCCGGTGCTCCGGATCAAGCGTGGTTTCCCAGAGCTGATCAGGGTTCATTTCACCCAAACCTTTATAGCGCTGAATGCTCATGCCCTTGCGACCGAGCGTCCGGACCACACCAAGCAGTTCCATCAGCGAGTTGGACCCGATGAGGGCCCCTTTGTCGTTGATGTTAAAGAGCGGCGTATCTGCCCCGATTAGCTGATCCAGACTGAATCCGCTCTGTTCCAGTTTTTCAACAAGCTCTTTAAGTTTCTTGGAGAAATAGAGTTCCTTGCGCCGCGGTTCATAAATCACCGGCTTCGGAGCTTCAGCGAGCTCCTCTCCCTCAGCAACCTCAACATCTTCCGTTGCCGCCGGCGCGACATAAACATCACCGCGTTCCTTTTGGGCTGCCTCGTTAATTTCCCTCAGCGCATAGTCATCAAGCGCAAAGCGAATATCCAGATCTTCACCGAGCTCATTCATGTACACACAATAGAGCGGGAAGTTTCCGGTCTCCTCATCCCGACAGGAGAGGTAATCCACCAGAGCTATCCCGCGACGGCGAAGCTTGTCGCCGAGCTCTTCAATCGCCACCAGGTTTTCCAGAAGATCGCGCAGGCCTTTCGTATCAAGCAGCTCGGTTCCGTCCACTTTTTCCAGCGTCAGGCCATCCGCACCAAGGTCCAGCAGAATCTGCGTAAGATGCGCATCGGACTCCACATACTCCTCGCGTTTTCGGCGGGTTACTTTATACAGTGGAGGCTGGGCAATATAGATATAACCATGCTCGATCAACTGCGGCATCTGACGATAGAAAAAGGTCAAAAGCAGCGTGCGGATATGAGCGCCATCCACATCGGCATCGGTCATGATAATAATTTTATGGTATCGGGCTTTTTCAATATCGAAGTCATCCACCCCGATGCCGGTACCAATGGCCGTAATCATGGTGCGAATTTCATCATTGGCAAGCACCTTGTCGAGGCGGGCCTTCTGCACGTTGATCACTTTACCTTTTACCGGAAGAATGGCCTGAAACTCACGTTCACGCCCCTGCTTTGCGGATCCCCCCGCAGAGTCCCCTTCCACAATATACAGTTCTGTGCGAGCCGGGTCGCGGCTGGAGCAGTCCGCCAGTTTTCCCGGAAGACCGCCACTTTCCAAGGCCCCTTTTTTGCGGGCCAGATCACGGGCCTTTCGTGCCGCCAGACGGGCGCGGGCCGCCACGACGGCCTTGTCAATAATGGTTCGGGCAATCGTCGGATTTTCTTCAAAACAGATGCCAAGCTCTTCGTTGACAATCTGTTGAACAATCCCTTCCACCTCGCCATTACCCAGTTTGGTTTTGGTCTGTCCTTCAAACTGCGGGTCCGGAATCTTCACAGAAATTACAGCCGTGATCCCTTCACGGATATCATCGCCGCCCATCGCCTGCTTATCATCTTTGATCAGCTTATTCGTTTTTGCGTACGCATTAACCGTACGGGTCAATGCAGAACGGAACCCAGACAGATGGGTTCCACCTTCAATTGTATTAATATTATTCGCGAAGGTGAAAATGGTTTCATTAAATGCGTCGGAATACTGCATCGCGATTTCCACCACAACATCATCCTTCTCACGCTCAAAGTAGATTACATCCGAATGCATCGGTGACTTATTGCGGTTCAGGTGCTGAACAAACTCCTTGATTCCGCCGTCATATTTAAAGATCTCATCACGACCGGTGGACTCCTCCCTCAGCGTGATCTTCGCACCACGGTTTAGGAATGCCAGCTCGCGCAAGCGTGCCGCCAAGATATCCCACTGGAATCCGCCATCATGGGTGAAGATCGTGTGATCCGGCATAAAGGTAACCTTTGTACCAGTCTCGGAGGTCTGACCGATAGTCACCAACTCCGTCACTTCCACACCACGCTCGAAGCGTTGGTGATAAACCTCTCCATCACGTTTAACTTCTACTTCCAGCCATTCAGACAGCGCATTTACACAGGACACACCCACTCCGTGTAGACCGCCGGAAACTTTATAGGTATCCGAGTCAAACTTACCGCCGGCATGAAGAACCGTCAGCACCACGGTAACAGCCGGTTTTCCTTCGGTTGGGTGCATTTCGACCGGAATACCGCGGCCGTCATCTGTTACGGAGAGCGACCCGTCTTCATTGATGCAGATTTCAACATTGGAGCAGTAACCCGCCAACGCTTCGTCAATTGAGTTATCAACAACTTCATATACACAATGGTGGTACCCACGAGTGCCGGTATCTCCAATATACATGGCGGGGCGTTTACGAACGGCGTCGATCCCTTCAAGGACGGTAATATGGCTAGCGCCGTATTGTTTGGAATCTGGGTTATCAGCGGCCGGATTTCGCACAACTGCTTCCGGGTTCAGATCATTTTCTGCTTCAGACATAGGTGTCTTTTTCCTTTCGGTGGAATTAATCGCACGACAATAGCAGAATCGCCAAATTAATGGCAACGACAGAAAGGCCTTAAAACGCCCCTATTTGCCCCAAAAATGGCTTCTGAAGGCAAAAAGGCGGTGAAAGATGATTCAGAAGCTATCTTGAGCCTAAATCACAAAAATAAGCCAGAGGTCATATTTCGGCTTTTTAGATGGGAGGCAGTATAATGAAGGATCCCCATCTTTGAACAATCGAGGAGGCTGAGCAATACACGAACTTGAGCAGGATATCACGGCCGTGCTCCCGAAAACCCG
>DATCZD010000062.1:0-2496 GCA_036526075.1 Pontiella sp.
AATTCGTTGCATCACAGATGTGCAACCTTTTTTGCTCTGCTAGAACGAAGGAACTGCATTTAAAAGCTTTCGGGTATATGCATGCTGAGGGTTATCGATTACTGCTGATACATCCCCCATTTCAACAATCTCGCCGTTATACATCACCGCCACCCGATCACAGATATTACGAACAACTGCCAGATCGTGACTGATAAAGAGAAACGCCAGCTGTCGTGTTTCGCGCAAACCTTCAAGTAACTCAAGAATTTCAGCCTGCACCGAAACATCCAATGCGGAAACCGGTTCATCGGCGACTATAAGATCTGGGTTTAAAGCCAAAGCACGGGCAATACAGATGCGCTGGCGCTGGCCACCAGAAAATTCATGAGGATAACGCCACGCCCATCCGGCATCCAGTCCAACAGCTTCAAACAACTCCGCAATGCGTTCACGACGATCGGAAATACTAGACCCAATTTTATGCACATTCAACACATCCAGAATTGCATTACCTACCTTCATCCGGGGATTAAGCGACCCATAGGGATCCTGAAAAACCATCTGCACTTCCTGACGATATTCCTGAAGGGCTTTGCCCTTCAGTCCAGTAATATTGCACCCTTTGTAAATGATACTACCAGAGGCAGGCGTGTTCAGACCGATAATTGCTTTTCCAAGAGAACTTTTACCACAACCACTTTCACCGACCAGGCCAAATATTTCACCAGAACCTATATCGAATGAAGCATCCTTTACAGCATGGACCGGCTCGTTTCCGTTTCCATAAACAACATTCAGCGTTTCGACCTGAAGTAAATTCTGACCGCCCGATTTGTTGGAGCTAACAGAGGTAACAGAAGAAGAATTATTCATTTCCTTTTCCCCTGTCGTCTGTAGTTAACAACTCGCGCTGACTAGGACGTAGCCGAGGAACAGCAGCCATCAACTTCATGGTATAGTCGTGCTTCGGTGTATCCAGTACCTGACGAGTCTTACCCTCTTCGACTATTTTACCCTTCTGCATCACACAGACACGATCCGCAAGATCAGAAACAATTCCAAGGTTATGCGTAATCATTAGAACCGAAAGCCCAACCTTTTCTACAAGTTCTTTCAATAAATTCAGGATTTCACGCTGAACGGTCACATCGAGCGCAGTTGTCGGTTCGTCGGCCACGAGCAAATCAGGGGAGCATGCCAATGCCATAGCAATCATGCAACGTTGCAACTGCCCACCGCTCATTTGATGAGGGTATGCTATTGCCAATCGTTCCGGAAGATGAACCAACTCTAACAAACGGCGGACCTCCTTTTTTCGATCGATGCCCTTTCGGTGAAGTTTCAGGGCCTCACCAACCTGCCACCCGATGGTAAATACTGGGTTAAAAGAAACCATTGGCTCCTGAAAAATATAAGAAATCTGACTCCCGCGAATATTTCGAAGTTCCTGATCAGAGCAATTCAGCAGATTTTCATTGTTAAACAAAACCTGTCCCCCTGTATAAAAGGCTGCACGCGGAACCAACTTGGTAAGCGACAAGGCACTGATACTTTTCCCGCTACCGCTTTCGCCGACCAAGGCCAGGGTTTCACCACGTCTGATAGAGAAAGAAACTCCATCAACAGCTTTTACCAACCCCTCATCACATCCAAAATGAACGCTCAGGTCTTTCACTTCCAGAATGTTATCTTGATTAGTCATTTAACCGTGGATCCAAAGCATCGCGAAGAGCATCACCTAAAAGGTTAAAGGCGAGAACCAAAAGAAAAAGGGCCAGCGTTACATACGTCATTTCCCACCACATACCTTGCCAGAGGCGCATGCGGGCGTTATTGATCATCAGCCCCCAAGAAGGTTGATCTTGCACACCGATACCTAAAAAACTCAAAAATACTTCCGTGCCGACGGCGGCAGGGAAACGAAGTGTAAAGGTTACAATTACCACGTGAGAAATATTAGGGAGAATGTGCTTAAACATGATACGGGCAGGTCCAAGACCAAGTGCTTTTGCTGCCTGCACATAAGTCTGTTCCTTATGCTTCATTACTTCACCACGTACTAGCCGGCATAGTCCGACCCAGGTCGTTAAGCCGATTCCTAAATAGATACCGAGTAATCCCTTGCCGACAACCATGGCAATTGCAAGGATGAATAGAAGACCCGGCATGGAAGCAAAAGTGGAATAAAGCCACACAATGAAATCATCTGTTCGCCCACCGAAGTAGCCGGCAACACATCCAAAGATCAACCCGATTGGAATAGCAATAAAGGACGTTATGATGCCGACTTTATAGGCGATACTCACACCCTGCACCAAACGGGCCATCACATCGCGTCCAAGCCCGTCAGTTCCCATCCAGTTTTTTAGATTTGGCGCCTTAAACGCCATATCAAGGTTGGTCTTTTGGTAGAAAGGCGTAATGTCTTTGAATTCGTGATACTGATAAACAATCTCACCGTATATCGCGAGCACCGTAAAAAAAATCACTAATCCCAGACAAAACATGGCAACA
>DATCZD010000063.1:0-34781 GCA_036526075.1 Pontiella sp.
CCTTTACAGCAAGCCTGATCACTTCAGAAGGAGCTTGCTCGACGGCCATCGTTTCAAACCCGCCTGACCGCTGCGCCCCCTTGGCAGAGTGATTATAAATCTGCCAATGACCGGCAGACATATAATACTTGCAGGCAAACAAAGGCCGCCCGCCAAGCACGCCGATACGCCAGTCAAAATCGGTATACATAAACTCCTGAGCTAGCACCAGCACCGAGGTCTGGAATAGCTCCTGAGTTAAAATCGAAAACTCCGCCATCGAAGAGGCCTTATGCACCCCTCTTGAAAATGATCCATCGGGTACTTTTAATACCAAAGGGAACCCCAATTGTTCGGCAATCCGCTCCACAGAGACTCCTTGATCACGGTGCAGAATTTCAGTACCCGGAGTGGCCAGCTCATTCTCCTTCAACAATTCAGCGAGGTACACTTTGTTCGCACATTTCAGGATCGAATTGGGATCATCAATCACTGGGATATGCGAAAACTCCGCCTTCTGAGCAAACTGATAGGTGTGGTGATTAACCGCCGTTGTCTCTCGGATAAACAGTGCATCGTACTCTGTCAGTCTCGAATAATCCTTACGACTAATAACTTCAGTATCTATACCGATCTGTTTTCCTGCTTTGACAAAATATTCCAAAGCCTTTTTGTTGCTCGGAGGCAGAACTTCCTGATGATCCGCTAGAATGGCCAGATCATAGGCATATCGCTTTTTCCGTCGGGGACGGCGCCACACCTTACGACTGAAGTGATCCAGAGCTGCGGCAAACTCATCCTGTTCAACATCGACCAATTGATGAACAAAAAGTGGTCCAACGCGCTCAATCGCCCAGGTCTGACCCATCCTCTTAAATCGCACTTTCAGAATCGGACAGGGAAACATGTCAAAAAGTTGCCGAGCCAGTCCTTGAAGTTCTTCCACAGAAGTAGTCCCGAAATATGTGCGAAACTCATAGGTATTCATCTCAGAGCGTCCCAAAAGTGCGGTCTTCTTCTGAACCAGTTTTTCAAGGGCAGACAGGCTTAACGCATACATCTTCCGATGACTGAGATCATTAATCGTGCGGACCGATGGAATAACACGATCACCGCGTGCCTCGGCCAACAGTGAACAATAATATCCTGATCCTAGGTATTTATAGTCCCGGCAGAGGTTGATGATCTGCGACGGCAAATCAGGAGAGGGATCTGAACTAAGATATTCTTCTGCAGTAATCAGATGTTCGATAGGGTAAAAGGGAGCCCAGTCTTCTAGGCGATCCACCACGATATAGGGAGAGATCATTAGATCAGCTCAGTTCTTTATTCATGACAAAGGCATGCGTTCCGTCAGCGTAATACCCAGGAATAACTGCCGTGTAGACATAGCCAGACTGTTCATACATCCGGAGTGCCGAGAAATTATCCATTCTCACTTCCAGACGGATATGGGAGCACCCCCTTCGCCGAACCTCCTGCTCTGCTCTGGCCATCAGGCGACGGCCAATGCCCATTCCCCGAAGCTCGGAAGATACAGCTAACGAATAAATCCAGGCCTTCCGACTATTACGCCGGAACAGAACAATCATGCTCCCGACCAAGCGGCCGGAACGATACGCGCCAAGACAATAGGCCGTGGGAGAAACCAGAAGCCTTCGTAAATTACGTCGCAAAATTCGGTCCGCTGAAAAACAGGCCGTTTCAAGTGCAAGCAGATCATCAATTCGGTTCAGCCCGACACGGCGACAAGTCACGGCAGGACATAAGGTTGAGCTCATCAGACTCCTGATTTAATTTTTCGCTATATAACTCCAACCAGACCCGCTGTATATCTAAATTATCAGGAAAATCATCCCCGCTCATCCCTGAACAAAAAAAAGAACGCGAAACATTCTTCGCGCTCTTTTTTATTCTATGAAGGAACCTATTTATTCCACATCAAGCTGTGCAGCAATTTCATCCGAAATATCGAAGTTCGTATAGACATCCTGCACATCGTCTAGATCTTCAAGAGCATCTACAAACTTCATGATAGACTGAGCCTGTGCTACATCTGTAACTTCCACCACCAGATCTGGGATCAAAGTCAGCTCGGATTCAGCCATTTCAATACCAGCCTTTGTGATAGCATCAGAAACCGCATCATACTCGGAAGGCTCCGTAATAATCTCATACTGTTCGCCGTCCGTCTTAAGGTCTTCCGCTCCGGCCTCAAGAACCAGATCCATAAGTGTATCTTCATCAACCAGATCCTTGTTGATAAAGATCTGCCCTTTACGCTGAAACATACGGCTTACTGCACCTTGATCAGCCATATTGGCATTCGCCTTGGTGAACGCATGACGCACTTCGGCAATAGAACGGTTTTTGTTATCAGTCAGCACTTTCACCACCACCGCAATACCGCCGGCCGCATAGCCCTCGTAGGAACCTTCTGTCAGTTGTCCGCCTTCAAGTTCGCCAGTGCCCTTTTTGATGGCACGCTCGATATTATCTTTCGGCATCGAAACACTTTTGGCTTTCTGCACCAATGCACGCAGTTGAATGTTGTCGTCAACATTGCCGCCGCCAGCTGATGCCGCAACAATAATTTCCTTGGCGATCTTGCTGAAAACCTTACCGCGTGCGGCGTCGGCTTTCCCTTTTTTATGCTTAATGTTTGCCCATTTACTATGACCAGCCATCGTCTAAACCTCCACTATCCAATTTTAACCTGAGCGAAACCGCGCTTGCCTGAGCGGATAATCATTCCGTCTACCGGCATAATCTGTGCGCGTTCGTCTGTTGTTTTTTCATCATCAATTTTCACAGCGCCCTGCTTGATCAGGCGGCGTGCTTCACCATTGCTTTTGCAGAGCCCGGCCTGCACCATCAGGTTTAAAAGCCCGATCTCTTCAGCAGGAATCACGACCTCCGGGATTTCATCCGGAAGCTCCTTCTGTGCAAAGATCCGTGTAAATTCTTCAGAAGCCTGCCTCGCTTCTTCTTCGCTGATAAAGCGGGAAACAACTCCCTGACCCAGCATATCTTTCACGGCACGCGGGTGTAGCTCGCCGTTGGAAACCTTGGCATGCGTTTCCTGTACCTTTTCCGACGGCCAGCAAAGAATGTATTCAAAATATTTCCACATCAGGTCATCCGGAACACTCATCAGCTTGCCGTACATTTCGCGGGCCGGCTCATCCACGCCCACATAGTTGTTGAGCGACTTGGACATTTTCTGAACACCGTCAAGACCTTCAATCAGCGGCAGCGTCATAACGCTCTGTGGCTCCTGTCCCATTACCTTCTGAAGTTCGCGGCCGAGCAACAGATTGAAAAGCTGATCAGTTCCGCCCAGCTCGAGGTCCGCTTCAACCATTACCGAATCATAGGCCTGAACTAAGGGATAAAGAAATTCGACTATAGAAATCGGCTGATTGGACGCATAACGCTTGGAAAAATCATCACGGGCCAGCATCTGGGCCACAGTAACATGGGCGGAGAGACGAATCACATCATCAAATTTCATCTCGCCGCACCACTCGGAATTAAACCGGATTTCAGTCTTGCCCGGATCAAGGATCTTGAAAATCTGCTCCTGGTAGGATTTTGCATTCACCTGTACCTGCTCACGGGTAAGCGGCTTACGGGTTTGCGAGCGGCCGGACGGATCGCCGATCATACCGGTAAAGTCACCTATTATAAATACAACCGTATGGCCGGCATCCTGAAATTCACGCAGCTTATTAAGTCCTACCACATGGCCTAGGTGAATGTCCGGAGCTGATGGATCAGCCCCATATTTTACGCGAAGACCACGGCCTTCAGCTACGCACTTTTCCAGCTTTTTCTTCAGGTCTTCACGGTTGATGAAATCCACCGCACGAGATGACAAGAAATCGAGTTGTTCTTCAATATTCATATTCAAACCTACTATTCTACGGAACAGACCTCACACCCGATCGCCTTCCTCGCTCAAGCCGAAAAGTCCCCGAAGAACCATATAAATTCGTGTCCTTCGTGCTTTTGTGTGATTTTTATTCCGAACAAGAAAACGCGCATTTAGTCATAAATACACGGGAAAGTCACAGAAAAATAAGGAGGAAAAGGAAAATTGAAGATGATGCCCGCGTCATTCCAGGAACGGGAGCGAACCTGATCCTACATCAACAAAAAAGCCCGCCGTTGAGGGCGGGCTTTTCAATCTTCAGGCGAAGAGGATTAGTCCTCTTTCTTATCACCCGGATGCCACTCTTCGAGCTGATCACCGAAAGCGGTATCAAACGCAGAGCCAAGGTCAACAAGCTCAGCACCGGCCTGCAGGCCTTCGAGCATATCTTCCCGGACTTCAAACTCGTCGTCATCAACCTTTGCAGCCTTAACGCTCAAGCCGATGCGGTGTTCAACCGGATCAACCTTAACCACACGGGCTTCAATGGTGTCGCCAACGTTCAGAACGTCTTTAACGCGCTCAACGTGCTCGTCAGAAATCTGGCTGATGTGCACCAGACCGTCGATCCCCTCTTCGATTTCAACGAATGCACCGAAGGAAGAGATCTTGGTAACGATGCCGCTGACCTTGGCACCGATCGGATAACGATCAACGATGCCGGCCCACGGATCATCCTGAGCCTGCTTGAGGCCGAGGCTGATACGCTGGTTGTTGGAATCGATTTCGAGAACCACAGTTTCAACTTCATCACCCTTCTTAAGGACTTCAGACGGATGATTAACCTTGCGGGTCCAGGACATATCGGACACGTGAATCATACCGTCAACGCCTTCTTCCAGCTCAACGAATGCTCCGTACGAAGTGAAGTTGCGAACTTTGCCCTGCACAAGTGATCCGATCGGATACTTACCGGCAACCACTTCCCATGGGTTTTCTTCGGTCTGACGCATCCCGAGGGAGATCTTCTTGTCTTCGGTAGAAACCGCCAGAACAACCGCATTAACTTCGTCACCTATGTTGAGGACATCAGCAGCACGCTGGATGCGCTTCGTCCAGGACATTTCAGAAACGTGAACGAGACCTTCAACACCTTCTTCAAGTTCAATGAACGCACCGTATGGAGCGAGGTTAACCACCTTGCCGTGTACACGGCCCCCAATCGGGTAGCGGGCTTCGATTTCTTCCCACGGATTTTCCATGGTCTGCTTGAGGCCGAGGCTGATACGCTCTTTCTCAAGGTCGATTTCGAGAATCATAACATTCAACTCATCGCCAACCTTCAAGAGCTCAGACGGATGGTTGATACGACCCCAGGTCATATCCGTGACATGCAGTAGGCCGTCGATGCCGTCGAGGTCAACAAATGCACCGAAGTCCGTGATGTTTTTAACCACACCCGGACGAACCTGTCCGACCTGGATATCCGCCAGAACTTTGCGGCGGGAGTCACGCCGGGACTCTTCGATCAGCTCACGGCGGGATACAACGATATTTTTACGCTCAAGGTTAATCTTGAGAATCCGGAACTCATAGGTTTTGCCCATGTGTTCTTCAGGATTTCGAACCGGCGTAACGTCCAGTTGCGATCCCGGAAGGAAGGCATCGACGCCAACATCCACGATGAATCCGCCCTTGACGATATTCTTGATAGTACCTTCAACAAGGCTACCTTCTTCGCATTCGTTAACAACATAATCCCAGGCACGCTGCTGTTCAGCACGGCGCTTGCTGATGACGATCATGCCGTCATTGTCTTCGAGACTTTCCAGAAATACTTCGACATCTTGTCCGACCGGATCTTCATCGAGATCTTTGAATTCCTGAACAGGAATGATGCCTTCGGATTTGTATCCAATATCGATAAGCACATCGCCATCGTGGACACTGAGGATTTTACCGGTGACGATGGACCCTGTGGTGAAGTTCTTTAGGGTTTCGTCGTACATTGCTTCCATGGCTGCGTTATCCACACCCATGTCTGTGTTAATTGTTGATTCCATATTTAAAGCGGGAACACGCGCTCCCTGACCTTACTGTTTAATTTAATCACAAAGGACGCGTCGGCTACTCAACCGAGACACACCTCCCCCATGAATGAGCGCGTCATAATAGCTATATCCCCCTCTCAATCAAGCCGTAAATTGCTGATTTACAACGGACACTGGCATCGGGAATGTTGGAATATTCTCTCTGTTTTCATCCCGCCCGTCTGACAACAAATAAAAGGTTATAGGCCTTCCCGTATTTTCTCCTTGTAAACCGCCTGAATCAGCGTATATCCCCAATTAGGGGATGCAGGGAAAGGCACCATGTGATGAAAACGAAAATACCTGTTATAACTCTTATGGTCGCGGGAACTTTTTTTGTTCTCCCGATTCAGGCACATGAAACAGAACAAAAGGCAGACGTTCTAGGCTACCGCCCAATCACCGATGAAGCAGCCACCCTTGTCTTTGCTCAAAAAATAACATCAGCCAAAATCGAAGTGTTTCCTTCTATCATCCGTACCGTAGACCCGGCGGAGGATCGGATAGATCACAAATATTCACTGGCATCCCGGGATCAGGCCGTTGAGTTCCTTAAAACATATAATCTGGGGATGGCTATTGCCGGAGCTACTGAGATTGATCTTGAAAAGGCGGCAAAAGAAGGGAAGGGGCAGTTTGCTCTTTTCAGCAACAGCATCAAAACCATTGGAGAGTACCTCAACACCCATGGGAGCGATGCAGATTATTTCCTGGCACTGGACATTATCCGCATAAAAACCGTCGGATGGGGTATCCAGTGCTACATGCTGGATCAAAAGGGTAATAATGTTTGTTCGTTTCTGCTTAATTCTCATCACAAATCATTTGTGGATGCTGATCTAAAAATGAAAGACGATTCCTCAAAAAGTGAAAAGCAGCTTATTGAAAATTGTACTAGGCTCGCCTTAACAGCATTGAATCAACATGTGACTCTGGAGCGGGATATTGCGGAAAATCAATCGAGCCCTCGGCATACTGGCATATATGTACACGAGGACTCCCCTATGGATTATGTTGAGTTCAGGCAGGATGGAACCTTTTCGGGCGTAGATGAAGGGCGGGTCATCTCAGGATCTTACGTTATCATGCTCAATGGTTCTGTAATCTTCACCGTCACAGATCCGCACACAAAGAGCAAAATCCGCAACCCAATGGGCACATGCACGTTAAAGGACAATAAATTCTACGGAGCGGATGGGAAGGTCGGGATCAAAGCAACAAAGGTGCCGAACGCTGAATTCAAATCCTGGATTAAAGGACGAGATACTAATGGTGACGGAATGATTTCCCGAGAAGAGTTTCTAACGGGAGCAAAAAATATGAAGAAACGTAAGGGACTGTCGTATAACCCCGAAAAATCATCCTCATATTTCGATCAACTGGATAAAAACAGGGATGGGGTTATTACACCTATAGAGGAACCCTAACATCACCGATCTCTGACTACATGGTAAAAATTTAACCACAGAGAGCGCAGATAAGCCAAAGGGCAGGCTTGGTCACGCTCTGGAAATTCATATATGCCCCTTAAAATTTGCAGTTGGAACTTTCAAAAGACAGACCATCCGTTATTCCATAACCACAGACAGAAGGGAAACAGATGAACTATATTCTGCAGGTTTTATTTATTCTGGTACTGATGGCCGTCGGTTATGCAGCAAGAAAACGCGGCATGATCAGCGCAGTAGGTACTAGCGAAATGGTACGGGTGTTGGTGAGCATCATCTATCCCTGCCTCATTTTTTCTTCAGTAACCCGGCTCAATGCTCAGGAGCTCGCAGCGAACTGGGTTATGCCGATCATGGCGATAGCCATTGCCGGAACCGGACTGATTCTCGGCCTGCTCTCCCTGCGCTGCATGAAAAATGTAGATCATCAGCGGGCCAGCGCCTTTCTCTTTCAGAATACGGTCAATAACTACCTATTCCTCCCTCTTCCCCTCGTCATGTTGCTATGGGGTTCTGATGGGGTGGCTTTGCTGGTCTTCGCCTCCATGGGTTTTGAATTGGTGGTATGGACCATCGGCGTTTTCCTGTTTAACCGCTCCAGCAAGCTGACCGAAGGCATTCGAATGATGTTCGGCCCTCCGTTGATCTCCCTTATTTTCTCCATCAGCTGGGTCTGCCTTCGCGATCTTGCCGCCCCCGAGCTCCCTGAAACAGGCCTTGTCGCCGATCTCGCCCGCCGCCTGTTGGAACTCTTCAGCTTTGGAGCAGAAACCGTCGGAAAAGCAACCGTTGCGATCTCCATGATTGTTTCCGGAAGTCGCATTGCCGCACTCGATGCCAAAGCAGCCTTTGACAAGCATGTATGGATTGTTTCCGCACTGCGCCTCATCGTTACACCGGTGATTTTCATCCTCCTTCTTCAGCAGATTGCAATGACTGAAATGGCCTATGGAATTTTGGCCGTGGTCGCCGTTATGCCGGCTGCCGTAGCCAGTCTGGTGTTCAGTGAACGATTCGGCGGTGACTCCGACTTTATCGCTACCACCCTGCTGATCACCCACCTCGGCGCAATCGTTACTATTCCTCTATTGCTCGCCTGGGCCCTTTAGAATATACACCGAAATGTATAATTAGAAAAGAAAAGGTCAAAAACACCCAACCAGAACATTGAACCTAAGGTTAAAACGCTCGTTGAGTAAGATAATGCTTATGCGCTCCAAGGCTTACGTTTTGAGAAGATCTATAAAACAGAAGGCGCTGAGCTACTCCGGAATAAAGAGCTTTTGGCCAACGTAGATGTTATCTGACTTAAGGTTGTTAGCCTGCTTGATGGCCTGAACAGTTGTTCCGCATTTTTGAGCAATGGCAGACAGTGTATATCCACGTTCAACAACCACCTCGTATCCCGCACCACGGCTTGCTCGGGAGGTCGAAGGACTGGCCACAGACTTTTTCAGCAACCCTTCAACCCGCTTAATCAGCTCTGCCATTTCACGTTGTTGCTTAGCCTCGAGTGATTTCATCTGACTGTTAAGTTGAGCAATTTGACTGCTGTAGGAATGCACCTCCTGCCGGAGTTGCTGTAGCTCCTGCATCATACGGGCATTCTCCATCTCAACCGACTCCACCTGACCCTGAAAACGAAGTGCGCGCTCTTCAGCATGACGGGCTGCCAACTGCTGACGGGCGGTGGCCTGCTGGCGTTGCTGAGGGCTCTGCATGGTTTCACAGCCAGACAGAATAAAAACGGGAACAATTATAAATAGTGATTTTAAGTTCATATTAACTCCAGATTAGGGTTTCCAAAGGTAAAGAAATTTAGGGGACTGCATCACATTAAAATCGGGAAGTGATGGTATCTTTGAAGCCAGCAACATGTCGAAGAAGCTCATTTTTTGCTCATAACGGACCATGTAAACATCATCCACCTTCATTAACATCTTAAGCTGATCGACTGCATCCGAAAAATAACCGATTCCGTCAATCAGGTCATGCTCCACAGCCTGGTTCGAACTGAATACCCGACCATCCAGAAGCTCCCTGTTTTCTAAGCCGCGCGAAGTTTCCACAATAGATGCAAAACGATCCTGCATACCGTCAACTAGTTCCTGCAGCAAGGCCACATGATTCGGATCAACCTCTTCAAACGGGTTTAACAGGTCTTTGTTTTCTCCGGAAGCAATCGTTACCGAGGTCAGGCCTAGTTTGTCACCAAGTCCTTTTACATTCATCGCCTGCATAATAACACCGACCGACCCAACAATGGCGGTGGGTTCAGCCATGATATAATCGCCTGCCATTGCGGCATAATAGGCGCCCGAAGCTCCGAGATCACGTACAAAAACCATAACCACGCGTTCTGCACTTTTTCGTTTAAACTGCTCTAAAGCGGCGTAAATTTCATCGCTCGGAGTAACCGCACCCCCCGGAGAATCGACCTCCAGAAAAATGCCCCTGACCTCATCATCAAGCGTGGCGGCGCGAATTTGAGCAAGAATGGATTCCACCATATCGGGCTCATAGCCAAACACACGATCTCGCTGGCCACGCATAATTACACCGGAAAGACTAATACGTACCGCTTTGGTGTTACCATATCCATATGACCAGGTCTCTTCAAAACGCGGCTCTTCATCTACGGGATAATCATTTTCCCCTATGGTTTTTTGCCCTCCGGAAAACATAGTGGCTGACAGCCCGATATTAATTAAAAAACTTCCAAAAAGCAGCACGGACAGCACAGAAATGGCAATCCAATACCCTACTTTTGATTCCTTGTTGGCCATATTTTTTCTCCGCACAGACTCAATGAGTGAGAAACATAGAGGGTTTCATGCTTTATTTGAATAAATAAATTTCAATGACCGCAAAAAATCGGGTAGCGTGCGCCAACTTTTTTCGAACAGGGGAGAAATCTGTGGACTATCTAAAACGAGCGCACGAAGTGCTGGAAATTGAAAAAGCCGGCATTGAAAAAGTGAAATCCGACATGGACAATGGTTTTGTGCGGGCTGTGGAAGCGATCCTAGCCACCATAAAGAACGGCGGAAAGGTAGTGGTGGTCGGCGTCGGAAAAAACTGGCACATCGGCAATAAGATTGCCGCGACTTTTACCAGCACCGGCACCCCGGCAGTGGCCATGCACCCGATTGAAGCCATGCATGGCGACTTTGGCATTGTTAGCGAACGCGACATCCTACTTGCTATGAGCTATTCTGGGGCTTCCGATGAGCTAATCGCCCTGCTTCAACCCGTCAAGCGGCGCGGCGTTAAGATTATTGCCATGACCGGCGAGATGAACAGCCCTCTGGCACAGCATTCCGATATCATACTTTCGGTTAAGGTGGATCAGGAAGCCTGTCCGTTCAATATGGCCCCCACAACCAGCACTACGGCAACCCTCGCGCTGGCAGACGCCCTGGCAATGGTTCTGCTCGATGCCAGCGGCTTTAAGCTGGAAGATTATGCAAAACACCATCCGGGCGGAGCGATCGGCCGCACCCTCTTACTACACGTTGAAGATGTTATGCGCTCTGGCGAGCGTTGTGCCTGCGTACAGGTTGGCCAGTCAGTACGCGAAGCCCTGCTCGCTATGACCAGTGCGAAATCCGGATGCGTTGCTGTCGTGAATGAGAACAAAACGCTCGCAGGCATCATGACCGATGGAGACCTGCGCCGCCACCTGATTGAAACCCCCGACTTGATTGAACACCCGGTTGATGAGGTGATGACCGCTAATCCAATGACACTTACAAAGGACATGCTAGCGGTTGAAATCCTGACGATCTATGAGAAACACAATATTGATGATCTGATTGTGGTGGACGACGTCGGCCGGGTTATCGGCGCAGTTGATATTCAGGATATGCCGAAATTAAAAATTTTATAACCACCAAAAGGCGGGTCTAAACACATGAGTTCCCGATTGACCCGTTCAGGCTCAATCGGTAGTGTTTTCCGGTTATTTGTACACACTAGTTTAAGGAGAGTAGTTCCATGGCAATGATGATTTCTAAATTTAATAAGATTATCCATAACAAAACCGTCTGGCTTGTGTTTGCTGTACTGATCAGCGTCGCATTTGTAAGCGTCTATACCGGCCAGAAAAGCAGCAACGACAAACTCCGCAGTCAGCAGAAATCTGAAATTGCCGGAAAGCTCTACGGTGAAGACGTTTCCCGCCAGGAATTCAGCCGTGCCTATACGAGCGTCTATGTGATGTATTCCATGATGATCGGTCGTGAACTGAATCTTAATGAAAACGTGGACCAGGTGCTACGCAAGGCCGCATGGCAGCGCCTCGTAACGCTAAAAAAAGCACAAAAAATGAACATTAGTTGCACGGAGAACAATATTCGCGAAATGATTCAGCGTCAGCCGCTTTTCCAGAACCCGCAGACCGGAGGATTCAGCAAACAGGCTTATGACGCTTTTGTTTCAGGTTTCCTGCGGCAAGTCGGCATGAGTGCAAAAGCATTTGAAACGTTGATCGCTGAAAATGTTCTGATTAACAAAGCCTCCCGCCAGGCAGCGCTGGGCGCCACACTGGTTACAGATGCAGAAATTATTGAAGCCTTCCACCTCTACACCGACAAGTTGACGGTGGAATATGCGTCCCTTCCGCGCAGCCTTGTAGCATCTCCGGAAATAACCGAAGAGGAGGCCAAATCGTACTTTGAAGCTAATATTGAAGAGTTCCGCTTTCCGGAAAAGGCGATTGTTCATTATGTAGCCTTCAACGTAGCAGATTACACCAACAGCGTTGCTGTTACGGATGAAATGATTTCCTCCACATACGAAAACAACAAGCAGCACTTCGTGAAGCCGGAAACCGCCACAAATGAAGTTCCGGAGTTCCGCGCTTTAGACGAAGTAAAAGGTGAGATTGTAAAGGGATTGGTTCTGGCTCTGGCCCATCAACAGGCATTTAACGCAGCGGACAAAATGGTGGCCAACCTTTCGGATGAAACCATTACTTTCGAACAGGCAGCTCAGGCGGCCGGCACCGAAATTGTGAAAAACACACCGGCTTTTGCCGCAACGGACCTCGTTTTCGGTGTTGACCCGACGGCCCCGTTTGCTCGTGCAGCATTCAACCTCGAACAGAATGCCACCCAATACTATAGTGATCCGGTTGCGGGACGTGACACAATCTATGTGATCTCCCTACAGAAAAAACTGGAATCCTTCCTGCCGGCCTTTGAAGTGGTAAAAGCAGATGCAACCGAGGCAGCTAAAATTGTTGCCGCGGAAAAAGCCTATCTGGAAAAAGCCACAACCATCCATGCCGAAATACAAGAAGCGATTCAGGGCGGCTCCAGCTTCTCTGATGCTGTGGCAAAATATTCTCTGGAAGTTAAAACAACAGCACAGTTTGATGCCTCCACTCCAATTGAAGATGAATTCGGTGACAAAATCAGATCTGCCACCATTCAGAACGACGAGGGAACGCTGGTTGACCTGATCGATACTCCGGACGAACTGCTCGTGGCCTACATCGCGTCAAAAGAAATCGCCGACGAAGCCGTCACCCTTCCGGCGATGCGCGACGAACTGAAAGATAGCATCCGCAGTGAAAAGGCTACCTTACTGGTCCAGTCCTGGCAGGAATCTCTGTTTGAAGAAGCGAACTTTGAGGATTTATCCGAAAAGACCGGAAATAAATCCTAAACCGGAAAACAACTATGCCGTTGCAATACCTCATCGCCCTATTCATCGGTCTGCCTATTATCGAGCTGGCCCTTTTACTTAAGGTGCATGAGGTATTTCATTTTTGGCCCACCTTCCTTCTAGTGGTCCTCACTGGCGCCACCGGCCTCTCACTGGTCAAACAGCAGGGCCTCTCCATTATCCAGAAGATTCAGCGAGAGTGCTCCATTGGCAACCTTCCGACTCCGCAACTGATGGATGGTGTTATGATCCTGATATCCGGGGCGTTATTGATCACTCCGGGGCTCATCACCGATATTGCCGGGTTTGCTCTTCTTGTTCCCTTTTTACGAGAACAAATTCGGGCTTGGCTTCGTAAAAAACTGGAGCAAAAAATCCGAAGTGGATATGTCGAAATCAATACGAACCGATCGGATCAGTTGTAATGAGCAGCGATCGATCCATTCCGCTATGCGTCGATCTTGACGGAACTCTGGTTAAACTTGATACCCTGCAACAAGCCCTGTTTCTTTTACTTCGTCGCCGGCCAGCCTGTCTTCTTAAAATTCCCCGATGGATCTTCCAGAGCAAGGCCCATATGAAAGATCAGGTGATGCAGAACATTTCTCTGGATGCATCCGTACTCCCCTACAATCAAACCTTTCTGAATTGGCTTCGCGAGGAAAAAGCTCAAGGGCGGAAACTGGTGTTGGCGACAGGTGCTAACTTTAGAACGGCCAATGCTGTAGCTGAACACCTCGAGATCTTTGACGACATTCTTTCCAGCAATGAAGAGATCAATCTCCGGCACAACCGGAAGCTGGAGGCTATCAGAGAGCGGTTCCAAAAATTCAGCTACGCCGGCAACGATGCCGCGGACTTCCCGATCTGGGATGCGGCAGAGGAAATTATTCTGGTTAATCCCACGCGATCCAGCAAAAGACAGTATGCCGCCAAGGCTTCTCTGGTTTTTACCGAACAACGCCCCGTTGGATTCATGGCATTGCAGGCAATGCGCCCAAAGCAATGGCTAAAAAACATACTGATCTTTTCTCCAATGATTCTGGCACACCGCTTCACAGAGATGGATTGTCTGATGAAGGCAGGCATTGCTTTTGTGGCATTTAGTCTGGCAGCATCCTCTATTTATATTCTGAATGATTTATTTGATCTCAGTGCTGACCAACATCACCCCCGAAAAAAAAACCGACCCTTCGCCGCTGGAAATCTGTCAATTGTTAAAGGCGCATTACTAAGCTCTGCGCTGGTCGCTCTCAGCTTTGTCATCAGCACATTGCTGCCACCTCTCTTTAGTCTGACTCTGCTGGTGTATTATTTCCTAACAACGCTTTACTCATGGAAACTCAAACAGGTGGCTGTTGCAGACAGTCTCACTCTGGCAGCGCTTTATGCAATGCGCATTGTGGCAGGAGCTACCGCAACAGCAACTGTCACATCAGAATGGTTTATAGAATTTTCGATCTTCCTTTTTCTCAGCCTTGCTTTAGTAAAGCGAACCTCCGAACTCCGGGAGCCAGTGGAAGAGTCGGAGTATGAACATAAATATCGCGAACGCGGCTATCAGCCCCAAGACCTTCCGCTGCTTCTGGCCTTTGGAACGGCTAGCGGGTATCTTTCCGTTTTTGTATTTACGATGTATCTGGGCAGTGAAAAAGTTGCGCATCTTTATACCCAGCCAGAGGCTTTGTGGATGATTTGCCCGCTGATTCTTTACTGGGTCACCCGCATCTGGCATCTGGCCTGGCGGGGGGAAATCCACGACGATCCAATAGCCTTTGCCACTAAAGATTTACAAACCTACCTAGTCGGAGCCATAGCAGCTATGGCCCTTCTGTACGCTATTTAAACCCCGGAAACTTATTTATGAGCAAACCTACTGTAGACCTGACCATCGTTGGATCCATTGGCATCGACACCATTGAAACCCCTGCCGAGAAGCGCGAGGCAATCCTTGGAGGCTCTGTTAGCTATGCCTGTGCTGCATCGTCTTTTTTCACTCATACCGGCATGGTCGGCGTTGTAGGAACCGACTTCCCTCAGGACTTTCGGAATACCTGGGAGGACATGAACATTGACCTGAAAGGGCTTCAGACCGTAGAGGGAAAAACCTTCCGTTGGTCCGGCGTTTACCATGAAAATATGGATAGCCGTGATACTCTCTCTACCGAGCTGAATGTATTTGAATCCTTTTCACCGGAACTTCCGGAAGAGTATCGCGAAGCCCCCTACCTTTTTCTTGGAAATATCCATCCAGCCCTGCAACTGCATGTATTGGATCAGGTACGCTGCCCGAAGTTTATCCTGATCGATACCATGGACCTGTGGATCAATATTGATAAGGATGATCTCACAAAAGTCATTGGCAAATGCAATATGCTGACCCTGAATGAGTCCGAAGCTCAGCTTTTCACCGGCAAACAAACGCTGACTCAAGCTGCTAAGGCGTTGTTGGAACTCGGCCCGGAATATGTACTGATCAAAAAAGGTGGGAATGGATCCATGCTCTTTACCGAAGAGGATGTGTTTCTTCTGCACGCCTATCCGTTGGACAACTTCAAAGACCCCACCGGAGCCGGTGATACATTTGCAGGTGGACTGATGGGAGCTCTTGCTGCATCAGGTAAAACTGATAAAGAAGCCATTCGCCAAGCTATGATTTACGGAAGCATAACTGCTTCGTTCGGAGTCGAAGAGTTCAGTCTCGACCGCCTGAAGCAACTTGACCGCGACCAGATTGAACTCCGGCTGGCCAAGTTTAAGGAAATGTGCAGGCTCTAAAACAACGATACCGCATCCACATCCACGGTGCAGGTGACGCCCTTCGGAATTTTAAAAACAGCCAGCACATGCCGGATGGGTTTTGTCATACGAACAGTATGCTCACAACGGAGCATAATCTGATAGCGATAATGCCCTTTTGCCCGAACTAGCGGGGCCGGCATCGGCGGTGAATGTATTACCGATTCCGGTAATATTTTTTCCAACCGGTCAAAAAATTCACCCGCCGTATTCACAACCACAGATTCAATCTCTCCTTTAAAGGTGAGAAGCACCAGGTGCGAAAAAGGTGGATAGGACAACTCCCGCCTGAATTCAAGATCCTGAGTACAAAAACCCTCATAATCGAGGTTTCGCGCCGCCTGAATCGCTGGATGATGCGGCGCATAGGCCTGAACCACGACCTCGCCCGCCTTTTCCCCGCGCCCGGCGCGTCCGGCCACCTGGGTCAATAACTGGAAGGTACGTTCTCCTGCTCTAAAGTCGGGGATATGCAATGACATATCGGCATAAAGTACTCCTACAAGTGTCACGTTCGGAAAATCCAGCCCCTTAGCAATCATCTGTGTGCCGATTAGGATATCAATTTTTCCGGTTTTAAATTGATCGAGCACCTTACGGTAGGAGTCCTTCTTACGCATCGTATCAGAATCCATTCGCGCCACTCGGGCTGTCGGACAGAGTTTTTCGAGAACCTCTTCAATCTTTTCCGTTCCCATGCCCGCATACTTAAAAGCAGGGTCTCCGCAGTCCGGACAACAGTCCGGCAACTTCTCCTCGGCACCACAAATATGACACAATAGCTTGTGCGCCCGCTTGTGGTAAGTCATTGAAACACTGCATTCATCACATTCGGCAACATAGCCACACTGCTCACACTGAAGCGATGACGAAAATCCTCGACGATTAAGGAAGAGTATCACCTGCTCCCCGACATTAAGTCGGTCATAGATGCCCTGCACCAGCTCGGCAGAAAAAATCTGCGGATGCCCCTCCTTCTCGGCTTCGATTCGCATATCAACAACACGCATAAGCGGCATGGAACGGTCATCGACTCGCTGTAGCATTTCAGCCAGCTCGTACCGACCTTCTTTTACATTATTGAAAGATTCCAATGACGGAGTTGCCGAGCCCAGCACAACGCAGCATTTTTCCAAATGGCCGCGCATCACCGCAACATCGCGTGCATTATAACGCGGTGATTCATCCTGCTTATAAGTCGGCTCATGCTCCTCATCCACTACAATCAGACCGGGATTCTCAATAGGTGCAAAAAGCGCAGAGCGGGCTCCGATTGCAATCTGAGCCTCGCCCTTGCGGATACGATGCCATTCATCGTGGCGTTCTCCCTCGGAAAGGCTGGAATGCAGAACTGCCACACAATCTCCAAAACGGGAACGAAAGCGGTCAACCGTTTGCGGCGTAAGCGAAATTTCAGGCACTAGCACAATTGCCCCCTGACCCTTATCAAGCGCATGCTGAATCGCCTGAAGATATACCTCGGTCTTGCCACTTCCCGTCACACCATGCAGTAGTACCGTACGCGGTTTTTTTCTATTCATGGAAGCCCTGATTTTATCAAGCGCGGCATGCTGCTCATCCATCAGTTTAAATGGCTCTGTTCGCAAAAGCTCCATACCGGCATGCGGATCACGCAGAATAGTGGATTCCTTAATAGTCACCAACCCGTTCTTTTCGAGCGTCTTAATCGGAGATTCCGAACATCCCGCCCGCTCTTTCAACTCCGAAACGGTCATGGTGCCGTGAGACTGGAGGATCTGAAAAACTTCATCCTGCTTCGAAGATAATTTTTCAGGGATTTTATCCGTACAGGCAACCATCAGCTGTTTTTTATGCTTTGCACCGCGCTTGCGCACCGCACTTGGTAAAACGGTGCGCACGGCATGCTCAATCGGAGCGCAATAATAGTCCGCAATCCAATAGGCCAGCGTCATGATCGGATCAGGAATCAGTGGCTGTTCACCCACCACCCCGGCAACCTCTTTAAGCTTGTTCTCAAAGGCTGAATAATTGACCAATCCCACAACAAATCCGCGCAGTTCTCGGCCATGAAATGGCACCACGACCTGCGAGCCGACCTGAATGGACCGCTGCAGATGCGCCGGAACCCGATAGTCAAATTCCCGGTCCAGCGATATTTCCACTACGACTTTAGCGATTGATGCCATAGCGTGCTAATGTAGTTTCCCGCTCCCAGAAAGGCACGGAAAAAACATCCCACCGCTTGATTTGGTGCTCCCGAACATTAAAATCCAGCCAATGACTCAAATACTCAAAATCAATAGAGAAAAACCAGAACCCAAACTACTGGAACAGGCAAGGACTGTCCTAGCAGAAGGCGGATTGGTGATTGTACCAACTGAAACGGTCTATGGTATTGCCTGTGATCCGGCAGTGCCGGGGGCGATGGATAAGCTTATTGCAGCCAAGGGGCGTGACGGCAACAAACCGATCGCCCGGCTAGCGGCGGACAGCAGGCAGATCAAAGACGTTGCCTGTAACTGGAACGGCGGTCTCGAAATCTTGGCTGAAAAATATTGGCCGGGACCGGTGACCATCGTTCTGGAAACCCGAGATGGGTGGACGGGCTACCGTATTCCAGACCATGCCGTAGCCATTGGGATTTCCCAAACCTGCGGCCGAACGCTAGCACTCACCAGTGCCAATCTAAGCGGAGATCCCGATACCAAAACCGCGGAGGAGGCCATCGCTTCCGTGGAAGCGGATCTCGCGCTAGATAGTGGTCCATCTGCGGAAGAAGCCATTCCTAGCACGGTGATCAAAGTGGATAAAAATAATATCGAATGCTTGCGCGAGGGGTGTGTTCCGTTTGCTGACATCAAAGCGATTTTCAGGCAAGGGCTGGAATAATGAAAACAATTCTCTTTGTCTGCACGGGAAATACTTGTCGTAGCCCAATGGCCGAAGCGCTTTTTCGACACCGCATCGGATCTGACTCCGATTGGAGAGCGACCTCCGCCGGAATCTATGCCTCCGCAGGATGCCCTGCCAGCGCCAACTCCACTGAAGCGCTTCGGGAACTGAATATCGATCTTACCGGCCATCAGAGCCAACCCCTTACGGATAAACTCGTTGAAGAGGCCGATCTAATCGTCACGATGACACAGGCGCACCGCTACTATATTCTGGAATCATTTCCTGAGGTTGGAAACAGAGTTTTCTTGATTAACTCGTTCGGAACCTCAAAAGTCCCCGCCGATGTTTCTGACCCGTTTGGCGGATCACTAAATACTTATAAAAACACACGCGATGAGATTGACCGGGCCCTTTCGGACCTGATCCTTTTTATTCGAACAGGAAAATAACTGATAGAGGAAGCATTTATGAAGATTGCAATTGGCTCAGACCACGGCGGTTTTACACTAAAAACCCGCCTCGTTGTCATTCTAAAGAATAAGGGCATCACCGTTAAAGACCTTGGCTGCGACAGCACCGATGCCGTGGATTATCCCGACTACGCCGCAGCTGTTTCGGATGAGGTTTCGAATGCAACAGTTGATCAGGGCATTATCATCTGCACTTCCGGAACAGGTGTCAGCATCACAGCCAATAAGTTTCCGCGTGTACGCGCAGCTCTTTGTATGAACGCAGAAATGGCAACTATGAGTCGTCAGCACAACAATGCCAACGTACTCTGTCTGTCCGAAAAGTTTTGTACGGAACAGGATGCTGAAGAAATTCTGAATGCCTGGCTCTCTGCCGAATTTGAAGGTGGACGCCATGAACGTCGAGTCAGCAAGATCAAGGATTATGCCTCTGAAACCGCTGGGACCATCGCAGTCTACGATGCGGATCCAGAAATCTATGCACTGCTGAAAAAGGAAGATCAACGCCAGAAGGAAAATCTGGAGCTGATTGCCTCTGAAAATATCGTGAGTAAAGCTGTTCGCGAAGCTCAGGGTTCGCGCATGACTAACAAATATGCTGAAGGCTATCCGGCCAAGCGCTGGTACAATGGCTGTGAATGGGTCGATGAAGCAGAGCGTCTGGCCATCGATCGCGCCAAAGAACTTTTTGGCGCTGAACACGCCAATGTTCAGCCACATTGTGGTAGCGGTGCTAACATGGCCGTTTACTATGCAATCCTCAACCCGGGCGATACGATACTGGCTATGAGTCTGGCTGAAGGAGGTCACCTGACCCATGGCCACCCAATGAATTTTTCAGGTCGCTTTTTTAATGTCATTCCCTACGGCGTTAACAAAGAGACTGAGCAGATTGACTATGACAACATCCAGACGCTAGCCGATGAACATAAACCGAAAATGATCGTGGCGGGCGCCAGCGCCTATTCGCGTATTATTGACTTCAAGCGTCTGCGTAAAATTGCCGACAGCGTCGGTGCTTACCTGATGGTTGACATGGCGCATATTGCCGGCCTAGTTGCTGCGGGATGTCATCCAAACCCGGTTCCATATGCAGAGTTTGTGACGACCACTACCCACAAAACGTTGCGCGGACCACGCGGAGGCATGATTCTCTGTCAGGAAAAGTTTGCCGCAGATATCGACAAGCAGGTTTTTCCGGGAATTCAGGGAGGACCACTGATGCACACGATTGCCGGGAAAGCGGTCTGCTTCCATGAAGACCTACAGCCGGCCTTTAAACAGTACCAACAGCAAGTTGTTAAAAATGCACAGACCTTGGCAGCGGCATTGGAAGATCATGATATCCGCCTTGTTTCCGGTGGTACAGACAACCATCTCATGCTGGTAGATCTGAGCAAAACCGGCGTTACCGGGAAAGATGCCGCGATTGCGCTGGATAAAGCCGCTATCACCGTCAACAAGAACGCTATTCCGTTCGACACCAAAAGCCCGTTTGTAACATCCGGCATCCGTATCGGCACTCCGGCCATCACAACTCGTGGAATGAAAGAAGCCGAAATGGAAAAGATTGCCGGATTCATTAAGCGTGTTGTCCGCAACATCGACAATGATGCCGTTATTGCTCAGGTTCGCGAAGAAGTAGTGGCTCTTACTGCTGAGTTTCCGATTCCTTAAATACGGGCGACTCCGTTCCAAAGAAAAAGCGCTCCGCAATGCGGGGCGCTTTTTTACTTATTCCAAAGGAATATGAATCAGCGCTTAGGAAATAGATGCTCAACCATCACAACATCTCCGTCGTCCTGATAATTGTCGAATAGACGTAAATTAGAGGGAAGCTTTGGGTATGGAACCGCATTTGAAATTGATGAACTTGCCTGCACATAAGAAGTAACGCTTTCAGATGGCGTATAGATTCCGGTACTGCGTACAGAGTTGCGGGCATTGACTTCGAAATACTGAAGTCCTACAAAAGCTAAAAACAGTAGCGCTATACCATACTTCGGCTCCGCAAAAAACCATGGGATTCCCTCTTCAAGTAAGTCTCCGAGCCCTTTTCGCCTGTTGGCTTTAGCATGGCGTACCTTTCGCATAATATTCTGCCGATTGCGCATCATGCGATGCGTTTCCGGAGTCTCATAGCGCTTTAGGTGCAACAGCTTCCGCAACATTTCATGGTGCTCGTCCGCCGCGATATCTATTTTAATATTCTCACTCATTATTTCATGAACTCCGAAAGTTCCGCCTGCATCTGCCTCCGTGCATAGAACAGTCTCGATCGCACCGTACCAACAGAAGCCCCCACTACTTTTGCGATTTCATCGTGCGGAATACCCTGCATATCATGCATGATTACAACGGTTCTGTGCTTCTCTGACAGACGCTGCAGGGCTTCGTTCAATTTTAATTGAAGTTCTGAAAGACTGATATTGCGGAGTGGTGAACCTTTTGAGGTCAGATCATGGTAAACATCATCTGTTTTCACCTCCTGATCAAACTGGTCCAGACTCAGTGCCCGTTTGCGGTTTCGCTTTTTTCGATAGTTAATGGTTTTGTTTACGGCGATGCGGTAAAGCCATGTGTAAAATGATGATTTCCCCTTAAAGCGCGGAAGTGCGTCGAAGGCTTTGACGAATACCTCCTGCGTCAAATCTTCGGCATCCTCCCGGTTGGAGGTCATATTGTAGGTCAGACCGTATATTTTTCCATGATACCGCTCAACCAACTGATCAAAAGCATGCACATCACCCCGCTGCGCTTGAAGCACCAGTTCTTCATCCGATGGACCCTCCCACTCCTCAGACAACTCCTCACGGTTTTTGTCTGTCAAAGCTTCGTCCGGTTCTAGATGTACATCATCAGCCATACCTGCGCCATGTTAGGACAATACGCCTCCCTTGCCAGAAAAAACCACCAAAGACATGCAACGACTCATCGGCGTTTAATTATTTACGAGGCGGCGGTTCTTTTCCAAGCTCGGCAAGTACAAGCTTAAGATCCCGCCAAACCTCTTTTTTCTTGGAGGGATCTCGTAAAAGGTAGGATGGATGAAAGGTCGGCATCAGCTTGATACCTTCATATTCCTGCCAGATACCGCGCATGCGAGTAATGGCCACTTTATTACCCAGCAACCCCTCGATCGCCGTTCCTCCAAGACCAACAATTATTTGAGGTTGAATCAACTTAATCTGCTGACGCAGAAATGGAAGGCATTGCTCCATCTCTTCGCGAGCCGGCTTCCGGTTTTCCGGGGGGCGACATTTGACCACATTCGCAATGAACACCTCTTCACGCTGGTATCCCATCGCCTCGATCATTTTTGTTAAAAGCTGTCCGGCTTTACCGACAAACGGGCGCCCCAGGACATCCTCTTCAGCACCAGGCCCCTCTCCAACAAACAGGATATCAGGGGCATCGCGGTTCCCCTCGCCCGGAACCGTATGTGTTCGAGCCTGACTTAAACCGCAATTCGTACAAGATGAAATATGGGAGGCAATGGCCTCAAGCGTTTCGAAGTCATTAGGGATAGTAGACGCCTCAACAACCACTTCTTTCGAGGCTTCTAACTCGGGCTCTTTCGCCAGATCTTCCAGCACGGCACGATCGACTTCCAACCGCTCCACCCCTTCCGCTCGCTGGTATTTGAGATATTTTTCTAAATCCTCAATCAATCCGTAATATGTCGTTTCCTTTGCCATAAATTTATTTACCACCCGTTACATTGGGGAATGGACGCGTTTCATACCTTACTCTGTGCTGAAAATTAATCATTTTCTCAAAAGTTCCAAAAGCTGACGCATATCATCAAACAACGGTGCTTCGAAGGAAAGCCTTTTCCCTGATTGCGGATGGATAAACGTCAAGCGGGCTGCATGTAGCATCTGGCGTTCCGGCTTTGAAGGGAGATTATTTTTCCGGGGGCGCCCATAAACCGTATCCCCTACTATAGGATGTCCGATATGTGTCATATGAACCCGAATCTGATGCGTACGGCCGGTTTCAATCGTGACCCTCACCAGCGCGGACTCTACAAACTGCTCCTCTGTCTGATAGCTGGAAACGGCTTCGCGCCCGCCCTCCTTCAACACAGCTTGCTTTTGTCGATGCACGGGATGGCGGCCAATCAGGGTTTCGATTCTCCCTTGGTGTGGTGGAGCTCCCCACACCAATGCCAAATATTCCTTATCCGTCTCCCGATCCTTAAACTGGCGTTGTAGCTCTTTCATGGCAACGCTAGTCTTCGCGACCACCATGACGCCGCTGGTATCCTTATCAAGCCGATGCACAATCCCCGAGCGCTCCAGCGATTGAAAGATCGGGTCATGAAACAGAAGTGCATTCACTAAGGTGCCAGCCTCATTTCCGACCGCCGGGTGAACAACAAGGCCCGCCGGCTTGTTCAGCACCAACACCGACTCGTCCTCAAAAAGAATATTAAGAGGGATCTCTTCGGGAAGCACTTCGACCGAAGTCGATTCCGGCACCGTCCAACATACCTCATCGCCTGCGGCCAGCTTTTGGTTCGGCTTGCAGGTTCTCCCGTTTACGACCACCAGACCATCCTGAATCAGTGTTTTCCAGTGCGAACGCGAAATCTCCAGCACTTCCAACGCCAGAAACGCATCCAGCCGCATTCCCCTGCCTTTCGCAGAAACTGATATTTTTTGTTCTTTTTGCATGATTTTCAGAACCACTAATCCACACTAATCAGCGTTAATTTACGAAACAAAACGATCATAAGTCAAAACTAGTGGAGCGTGGTGAATAATATGAATATACAAGTGGAACTTATTTCCATTGGCGACGAACTGCTTAACGGCCGTACGCTCAACACCCACGGACGTGACCTTGGAGAGGCACTGGCGATCATCGGTCTTCAGCTTTCGCGCGACACCACCATCCCTGACAACCCCCAAACCATTGCAGAAGCGGTGAGCGATGCACTGAAACGCGTAAACCTTGTTTTTGTCAGTGGGGGGCTGGGTCCGACACCTGATGACGTTACCCGCGATGCACTGGCCAACCTGCTGAATCGTAAAATTATTCTTGATCGGCCTTCCGTGGAAAAGATTCAGGAATGGTTTGAATCACGTGACCGGGAAATGACACCCCCCGCAACCCGACAGGCACTGGTGCTTTCAGATGCCGAGGTTCTCTATAACACAGAAGGCCATGCACCGGGACAGCTGATACAACTTCCCTCAGAAAAACTTCTCTTTGTTCTCCCCGGGCCACCCAATGAGTTTAATGCCATTGTGAACAATGAAATTATTCCCCGGCTCAAAGATCGCTATGCTGATGTCCGCCCGAAAATTGTGCGGATTGTTCGCACCCGGGGAATCGGGGAATCTAATATTATGGCTCGTCTCGAAACAGCCGGATTTAAGACTCCAGAGATCCTCATAGGATTCTATCCAGGACAGGGTCAGGTTGAAATCCGACTTACCGCCGAACCCGACCAGATGAGCGAAATTGATGCCATAGAACAAAAACTGAGGGGCCTACTCTCCGACCACCTCGATCCGGAATCATAGCAACTAAAGAGCACAAGGGGCCTTAAAGCTCCGTCTTAAAAACTTCGAATTCTTCGTCGATTATTTTACTTTCGACGCAGAAGCGCTGCAAAAGCTCCGTCTGTACCGGAATCCGGAGGAAATGCCTTCCCGGTTTTTACCAGACGAAATTCCGGATGTTCACGAACCCAGCGGGCTACCAGACCTTCATTTTCTTCTGCCTCCAGACTGCAGGTACTGTAAACGATCCTGCCTTTTTCCTTCAGCAACCCAGCACAGGCAGTCAAGATATCTGACTGAAGCTTTGTAATGGTTTCTATGCGCTCTTCATCAATGCGCCAGCGGGCATCTGCCCGGCGCTTCAGCACACCGGTATTCAGACAGGGAACATCAAGCAGGATGGCATCAAACTTCCGGCCTTTAAAAACCGCTTCTGGATTACGGGCATCTCCCTGGACGATCTCGATCCAATCAATACCCAGACGTTTCTGGTTTTCTTTCAGTACGGCAATGCGATCGCTGTACAGATCCAAAGCAACCAACTCACCCTGACCCCTCATACGTCCGGCCATCATGGCCGTTTTACCTCCCGGAGCGGCGCAGGCATCCAAAACCGACTCTCCGGGACGTGGAGCCAGAAGATCTACAGAAATAGACGTGGCTGGATCCTGAACGGTAAACCAGCCCTCCTTATAGCCGGGCACCTTTTTGACGGCAACACCGCGTGGCAACACCAGAAAGATTTCTTTATCACTGTAGGGATGCATCAACGGTTCAATGTCACTCTCACGCAGATGATCAACAAATTCGGCGGCGTCAACGCGGGACTGATTCACACGCAGAATCGTCGTTGGCGGCTCATTATTCCACTTCGCCAAGCTAACTGCATCAACCTCTCCATACTGTTTCTCCCAGCGCTTCATCAGCATGGAGGGATGAGACAGGCGAATATGAGCAGGCTGCTGTTCCAGGTCCTGCAACACCGTCTCCTTTTCGCGCTGAGCCCGACGCAGAACCGCATTAATCATCTTAGCAGCTCCTGCTCCGTCCGACCGATTCTTTGCGGCATCCACCGTCTCATTAATTGCAGCATAGTGCTCCACATGGTCCATAAAGAGTAGCTGATAGAGTCCAACCCAAAGTATCGCCCTGAAAAATAACTGTGGCTCCTTCTTCAACCATTGGGATTCCAGCCAGAGGAAAATATTGCGATTGCGCACCACCCCGTTAACCAGTTCGAGAATAAAGGCGTGGTCGTGCTTAAGCTGCGCCAGTTTACGATCGGGAAAACTCTGATCCTCCAGCCACTGACATATAATTTCGGCCGCCACTAAGCGGCTGTTTTTTCTCTTCGCCATAATGTTATTCCTAGTAGGGAAGCCCGGGAAACTCCTCCAAAACCAACCTAACTTCAAATGTGGATCCGTCACGACGAATGCGGAAGCGAACGGACTCTCCGACCGCATGGCTGAAGATCACACGATAAATATCATATTGGTCACTGACCGGTTTATCGTTTACCGCCAGAACAATATCACCGGGAAGCACTCCGCTACGGGCCGCCGGCGTATCGCGCCATACCTGAGTAACCTGAAGATCCGTCATACCCGAATCAGCCTTCCCGAAAGCCGCCCCAACCCAAGGCCACTCATGAACCCCGTTATCGATAAGTGATTTCGCAACCACCATCGCCAAATTAGAGGGAATCGCAAACGCAATCCCAACACCTTTTTTCTGGGCGTCGGTCTTTATAGCTGCATTGATCCCGATCAACCGTCCATCCACATCGATTAACGGACCGCCGCTATTCCCTTGATTGATAGCGGCATCGGTTTGAATAAAATCTTCGTAAGGCAGAATCTGCATCCGCCGACCCTTTTGGCTCACATGCCCCACCGTGACCGAACTCTGCAAACTAAACGGAGAGCCAATTGCAATTACAACCTCGCCGACCCGCAACGCATCGGAGTCACCAAATTCAGCCACCGGACACCCGAAAGTTTCTGATTCAATTTTCAATACCGCTAAGTCCGTGGATTTATCGAAACCCACCAATGATGCTGGGAGCTTTGTGCCGTCATTCATCACTATTTCAATCAGCCTTGGATCGGCTCTTTCCAGCACATGCCAGCTGGTAATCACATAACCGCGCTCATCAATTATGACGCCGGAACCTTCTCCTGCCAACTGCTCCGGAACAATGTCATACAAGAAGCCAAACGGATCCACCGGCACTTTCCGGTATTGAATTTTTTCGGTGCGGACCACCACCACCGAACACATCACTTTTTCAACCGCATCCGCAATCGCATTGCTGAACTGCCGCGCCGGATTGGAACCCTGGATTGGAAGCTGCCGCGGTGAAAAGTACGATTTCGGAGGATGATGACCCTGCGGCGAACGGCCTTCCGCCTGATAACGGCGAACCGATGACAGCAGCGCACTCAGCACCATCAATCCGCAAAATCCGATTAACATCCATCTTTTACGTTGCATCTATTCCACCTCGAAAGGAACTGCGTCCAACTCACCGTCCTTTTTGACGAGCTTTTCAATCTTCTGTTCCACCTCGTTGAGTTTTTTCGTGCAGATTTCAACCAGCTTTGAGCCCTCTTCAAAATGTTTAATCATTTCCTCCAGACTCAACTCGCCACCTTCCATCTGCTCAACAAGTTCTTCCAGCCGTTCAAGCGACTGCTCAAAATCTGCGATTTTCTTTTCTGCCATAACCAAACTCCCGTAAAGTTGTTATCTACTCTTTCCCTGCAATGTTTGAAATCACTTTTCCATCTGCCAACTGTGTTATCAGTGAATCCCCAATCACGACGTCATCCGCACTGCGCACCACGGAGCCATCCGGTTTACGCGTCAGGCTATAGCCCCGTCCCAAAACCGCCAGCGGGTTTAACATACGCAACTGGCCGTCTAAACGCTGTAGCTTCTGCCGGTCGTGCTCCAGTTTGCGCTCCATTCGGTGCTGCATCACCATACCAAGTTCATCAACCTGCTGATGCGCCTGCCGCACGCCCGATTGAAGCAGATGAGCCATACTGGATTCAGCACCTATCAATCGCTGACGCTTCTCAATGGATTTAAACTTCAGTAGCTCCGGCAATCGGCTTTTCAACCCTTCAACCATCAATCGATAACGATTAACAAGAACCGCAGGCTCTCTGAATACATAGCTGTGCGCCGCGCGGTTAAGCCTAAGTCGAAAATCTTGAGAAACGGTTTTAAGAGCTTGTTTCAATCGGCGTTCATAAAACGCGATCTCATCTTCGAGATCGCCCTTTTCCCGCACAACCAACTCCGCCGCTGCCGATGGCGTCGGCGCACGAACATCAGCCACAAAGTCGGAAATGGTATAATCAATCTCATGCCCAACCGCAGAAACCACCGGAATTTCCGAACGGGCAATTGCCCGGGCCACAACCTCTTCATTAAAGGCCCACAGGTCTTCAATACTGCCACCGCCACGCCCAATAATCATAACATCAATATCATCACGGGTATTCAGATAGTCGACCGCTTTGGCAATGCCCTGTTCGGCTCCGACACCCTGTACCTTTGCAGGAATTAACAAAATCGCAATATTCGGGAAACGGCGCGTCAGCACATGAATAATATCCCGGATCGCAGCTCCCGTCGGAGAAGTAATCACGCCCACCTTGCGAGGCAGCAGGGGCAACGGCTTTTTGCGGTCCTCATCAAACAGACCTTCCGCCGCAAGGCGGGCTTTCAGTTTTTCAAACTGTTCCTGAAGGGTTCCCTTTCCCGCCTCTTCCATTTCAGACGCAATGAGCTGATAACGCCCACTGGCTTCATACAGACTGGGTCGCGCCAGCATTTGAACCTTCAACCCATCCTGAGGCTTAAAAGTCACCCCTGCATTGTCACGAGAAAACATCGCACAGGCAACCGCCGCACCTTCATCCTTTAAAGTAAAATACCAGTGCCCACTGGAATGGATCGTAACCCGGGAAAGCTCACCCTCCACCCACAACTGACCGACACCGCTCTCCAGCACCATCCGGGCCTTGCGGTTAACCTCTGAAACGGAATAGACCTGACGCCTTAACTCCATAATCTCTAAATCAGAATACGAAGACGTTCAATGGAATGGGCCTTACCGGTTTTCATATCCACATCCACAATGGCACCTTCAAGTACGGGTTCATCCTTAGCAACATCAAACTTCTGCGGCACGCCTGTCAGAAATTTTTCAACAACGGGTTCTACCTCCCTACCGAGAATAGAATCCCTTGGGCCGGTCATCCCAAGATCTGTAATATAGGCTGTGCCACCAGAAAAAATACGCTCATCCGATGTCTGACAGTGGGTATGTGTTCCAAACACTGCAGAAACCCGCCCATCCAGGAACCGCCCCATCGCCATGCGCTCTGAAGAAGCCTCCCCATGAAAATCAACAAAAATGACTCGATCAGAACTGAGTTCCGCCTTCAACATGCGGTCGGCCAGTTGGAATGGGCAGTCATAGTTCGGTTGCATAAAAACACGACCGATCAACTGAAGAACCACCAATGGCCCCTCGGGAGTATCTACACGGATCCAACCCTTTCCCGGAGCACTTTTAGAAAAGTTAGCCGGGCGTATAATGCGATCTTCCAGATCAATGCCCGCCACCATTTCCCGGCTGTCCCATGCATGATCTCCAAGTGTGATCACATCAGCTCCCGCATTAAGCAACGCATTTGCAATTTCAGGAGTAGGCCCGCGCCCTGCTGCGGCGTTTTCACTGTTGGCGATGACAAAATCCACCGCCCCTTCCGCCTTGAGTCGGGTAACTACCTGCACAAAAGCATTGCGCCCCGGCTTTCCCACAATATCACCAACTAATAAAATCTTCATTGAATACCGTATTCCCTTTGTTATGGCCTGAGAGTTTACACAAACACCGGTTCTTGTCGAGGGGTCCTCTTACTAACCAGCATATCTGCAAAAAAAAGCGCGGTGTTTTTCAACACCGCGCTCTCATCTTCAGAACTGAATATCAGTCTTAGTCCTTACGGATCAACAGACGGATAAACTCAGTGGTTTTTCCAGCTGTCGGGATCATGTTGGTAACCGTCTTATAGTCACCTTGGATCGGTCCGTCAGCAGTAACCGCATCGGTCACATTCGTCCATGCCACTGTAGTCAGAGAAGGAGTCTGCTGAAGAATGTAGGTAAGATCGCTATTTTGACCTACATGTTCATTATGAATGAAGAGGACCTTAGTATTGTTCTCAATCATTGCACTAACCGGTTGCTTCGGTGCAGAACCTGGATTCGTCGGATCACCGTTCAGAGCGTATTCCACCCAGTTGGCATATCCATCGAAGTCATAGTCAGCATCTGGCAGACCAATATTATCTCCCTGACCTTGATAGGATTCCGCCCAAGCAACATAGCCTGTAGAGGCAACTCCGGAATATTCCTTAAGAACCAGGTTGTCCAATTCGACACGTCTTCCATTCCATGTGTCATCCCATAAGACGTCAATCGAGATCAAGATAACCATATCACCCTTTCCTGGGTAGGTGAACTGAAGCGCATGTGTTCCCACACCGAGATTCGCATCGGCCCTTGAATGTTCCACTGTTCCGCTCAGGTTTGTTGCATAGGATCCCGAATCTGCAGGAGGCTGGAATATCCGACTGAAGTGACGTGCTCCCGATGTACTACCTCTGGTCAACTCAACACCATAGTCATTTAGCGGAAGACCATCGGTATAAGCATTCCACACCTCAGCCTGGACTAGCGAATCGCCACCAATGATTTTCTTGATTTCATAACTCAACTCATAGGTAATATTACTGGTAAACAACGATCCATCAAGTACCGCAGCGTATGCCTTGGTCGTATAATTTGGACACCGCAGATCTAGTAGACCGGCGGCAAGCGTACCGGCAGTATAGCTTGCGTTGTTACTAAATCCACCGTTGGGGAAATAGAGACTACCCGTCAGCGCATATGCCACCGGCGTAGTTCCATCGAACAATTCATACCACACGGCATCTGACAGACTTACAACCGAGAACTCAAGTGTTCCTGTCGTTGAGAGCAGGCCATCAGAAGCTATGATACTGAGACTATAGTCTCCAAGATCTTCAGGTCCCGGCACAGCGGTGACAACACCATTCGTATCCATTGAGAACCAAGCCGGAGGAGCTAATGCAAACGCATAGTTAATGGGATCACCCTCTTCATCACTTACTTCTTTGGTAACGAAATCAGAAGGAAGCGCAATGGTCGCAAATGATTGTCCTTTATCAACCGGAGCTCCTGAGAATACTGGTGCATCATTCACTGCCTCAGCAATATATACGTAAGTGAACCAGTTACTTGACGCTCCACCTTCTGCATCCTCCACCAAAATTTCATAGGTGTTTGTTCCAGGAACCGTATGTAGTGCGACAAGATTCGTTCCGGAATCCACTGCGGTTGAATCGCCCCACCATTTCATTAACGAACATTTAAAGCTCGTAGAATCCGGATCGGTTACGTATTGAATCAGATCCTCCGTAACTACCACATCTTCCGGACCCTGATTGGTAACCGTCAGCAGACTCCATTGCGGATCGATGTTCTGGCCCTTGCCCATAAAGTCGACCTGAATGTTATCGATTTCGCAGAATCCATTGCCTGAGTGACCTTGACGATCCAGATGAGCTGAGAACATCAGCACCAGATCCCCGGTACCATCGTAATAAAACGTATTTGTATAGGTGGTAAGGTCAGCGCGAAGCACATTCAGAAGCAGATCAACCGTGCTGTTGGTCGAGGGAAGAACCGAGCAGCCCCCGTAATATCCCTTCTGGAATCCATTCCACGATGCATACCATCCTTGGTTATCAAACAAATTAAGGAAATAACTATCCTCCGGAGTAGTGCCACCATTTGCCATGGTTGCATTATACACACGAAGACTTAGTCGGTTTTGATTTCTTTTACGACCTTCGAACTGATAGGTGATCTGATATGTTCCGGAACCCGGAGTCAGATCGGCTTCAGGAATTGCGTGGGCCAGACCTACCGGCCAAGAATTCCATTTCTGATCGATGCGGGCTACCTGATCACTAGTCCCCCTCCACGAAGCCTGATTGGACTCACACACCCACTGACCCGTTGCCGTGTCCGACTGAACAGAAGCAATCCCGTTGGAGTGAGGGGCAAAAACAATGAGAGGATCATTGTTAAAGATTTCATGGAACACCGTATTAGTGCTGAAAACTACCGTATTAAGGGTATTCGTCACTGTGTACTCTCCATCAGTAATAGAAACCTCAATATTTTGGCTTCCCCATGGAGCGGCAGGATCACCGACAAGATAGTTCCCCGCATCAAGAGACATCCAAGCCGGCGCACTAATCAAGGATATGGTTAGTGGGTCATCGTCAACATCATAAACATAGTTGTTTAGATTCGCGGAGTAAGGAGTGCTCTGATAGGCCCAACCTAAATACTTGTTAGTAAATTTCGGCGCGTCGTTCACATTAATTTTATAGATATGTAATGTGGCGATACTCGCAGCTCCATCAGCACCCTCAGCCATAATCGTGAAGGTGTTGGTGCCGTTCGGCAGATCGCCCGGGGTTCCGGAAAGCACACCATCTGCGCTGATCTGCAACCAGCCCGGACCATACGCACGACGATATGTGATCGGGCCCGTTCCACCAGTCGCGGTTCCATTAATGGTTTCCGTCGCATTAGTATTGTACGCAACATCTTCTGTCGCATCTGCCCGGAAATATTCTGCCGCGCCAAAAGTCGGTGCTGCAGCAGGATCGCCATTCTGTGTTATTTCTAAATCAAGTAGCGAAATACTTGATTTGCCGGTTCCATCCTGGACCTTAACATAGAAGGTGTAGACCCCCTTAGCGCCGGGCGTTGTAGCTACGGTGACCAGACCGTTGGTTTGAATGGTCATCCAGGCCGGAACATCATTAGATGGCGTGGAAAAGAATAGCTCTGTACTACCTTCATGCAGCCAGTCCGGATCATCAACCATCGACCACAACGACACAGCATATCCAGTTTTATTTCTGCCAACGGACGGCAAAGATGTGCTCGTGAAGAAAGGTGCATCATTGTCGTTGCCAGTAATGTGCGTTATGACTGGAATGGAATTTGTTATACCAAATCCATCTGTCACATTGAACATGTAGTTCGTCTGCGTTCCGACATCATATAAACGCGGTACGCCGCCTAGCTTACCATATGTAGTTGTGGTCAGCCATCCAACATTGGTGCCGATAGGAGTTACGGTAAAGTACTTTGTATGACCGTTTGTATCGGTTGCAGTGTATCCGCGAGACGTGTTATCGTATAACCCTACGTCTTCTTTACCCCAAAGACTAATGTGGCTTACCGTAAACTCGGCCGGCGTGTTTTCAATCACTTTGATCCGAACGAGGTTGGTTGCACTCAAGCCATCAATATCTGTCGCAATAACCTGCCAGAACATATTTACATCAGCTGTCGCATTTGAATTCGTATCTGGCGTGCCGGAAAGTGTTCCATCCGGAGCACACTGCAGCCATGTGTCCGCAGTAACGGGTGTCATCGTAAAGGTCATGCCGGCATCATTATCAGCGAAGTAGGGCTTGACCGATCCGCTATACGGCATACCGATCGCCCAGGTATTCAGCACATTTGTTCCCCCCCCAAGCGCTACCGGAGCTATCGGATCAAAGAAGTTTGCGCGAGGGAGACACCATTTGGAAGAATTTGCGGTGGAGGAGGCCAACAACTGAAGCGAAGTGTCGGATGCTGCATCAAGAAAATAAAACGATGCTTTATTCCGAATGTAAACCAGACCAAAGTCGGCGGCATCGCTCAGTGTCCAGATGGCGGAATCATCTGATAAGGTAGACCATTCCAAGGTAGTGCCGTTTGCGCGCAGTCTCTGGGAAGGATCACCTTTTGGAACAATGTGATACCCACCTGCAGCACCAACAAAGTTAAAGTTCGCTTCATTAATTATGTTGTTATAAACGGTGTCAAGTTCCGGAGTTGCGCCGCCGAAGCGTAGACGAGTATGCCTTCCTCTATTATGGATGTAATATGGAATGGCTTGATTTGGAGTAAGCGCATCTATATCAATCGCATCCGCAGTATGCATGTTAGCATAAAGCAGTCCCAAGGGTGTCAAGTTGCCGTCGATATCGGTGACATAGGAGGGATGCCCTGCCGGGTATCTTAACGATCCATCTTCTTTTAGCGTAGGTCCCCAAGCGAAAATGGAATAACGTTCCAGCTTTGGTTCAAGTTCCATATAGTGAAGAGCTCTGTACATATCTGTGTAACTCTTCGCATGATAGTAATTATTCGAGTCGACTCCGGACCAGTCAGCAACGTTGAATTCTGTAAGCCAGAGAGGTTTACCATACTCTGCGAAGTAGCCGTCCACAATGTTTTTGATATTCCAGGGAAGGTTGTCTCCAGGGTATGTATGGGTGGTGATATAATCAGTCGAAGCCATAATTGCTGGAGAATAGGCCACATACTCGAGCTCCCACGGATCCGTTAATTTATGGAAGTTTGGAGAACCCAAACGAACCACGTTGTTCGAGTAGTTGTAGGTATTACGTGTTGCGTTGGTCCAGGTGTTGAGCCAAAAGTCTGCAGCAAACGCCGGGCTGGGGTCATCCCCGTCATCCGCTGGCGTATTATAGTGCCAAGGCTCATTATAACAAAGTACGTTGGAATATCCGGGGCAATTGGCAAGATTATTAACGCTCGGCCACGGCTTATTCTGTTTCATGGGGACATATTCAACGGCACTGTCCATAAGCGCATTCGGGTTCATGTTCCAGCCGTAGTACCAGGCGACACCAGCTTCCATGCCCCTTGCGACAGCAGTATCACCAGCGCCAGCATTACCTTTTTTAAACGACTTTATAGTATATCCCTGCGCATCGGCCGTTTCTATGAAGCCAAATACGCCAAGAACCAAGACCATAAGCAGACTGCTTAGTCTGTTTATCATTCCTGCTTTCTCTCTCATCACTCACCTCTTTTTGTTATGTTAAAAGTCGACTCCTGAAGAAGAGCCTTCC
>DATCZD010000064.1:0-7501 GCA_036526075.1 Pontiella sp.
CCGCAACTAAAGAGTATCAAACTGAATCCGTTATCTTCCTCTAAAGCCTTAACGCCCCCCTGAAAATCCACGGCTTCTGAAACAGAATAACCAGCTTCTTCCAAGAGGTATTTCAATGGAGAATTCTCAAAAGGCGTGAGCGCGACACCCAGTATATGCTCACCCCGCCCCTCAGGATGAATATCTTCTGAGTTCGGAGAGTACTTTGGATTTAAAGTCGGTAAAAATACGTTAAATACGGAACCTTCATCCAGCTCACTCTCGACTTTGATCTGGCCATCATGCTGCGTAACAACCCCATAGACAACGGCTAAGCCCATACCGGTTCCTTTCCCGACCTGTTTCGTGGTATAGAACGGCTCAAACAAATGTTCGAGCACTTCACTGCGGATTCCGCACCCTGTATCGGCCACCGACAGGCAAACCATTTGGCTTTGAGCCACTTCTCCAAATGCAATCTCTTCGCCCGGCCTAACATTGCGGGTGGCAACTGTAATTGTTCCCCCCTCCGGCATAGCATCCCGAGCATTAACAACTAGATTTAATATCACCTGCTCTATCTGGCTGGAATTAAAACGGGTTTTTTCTAAATTTTCATCCAGATCCAGCGATAACGACACCTTCCCACCAAGCACCTGTGTAAGCATTTTTTCATTGTCGCTCACAAGATCATTCAAGTTCGACATGACATAGTCTATTGGCTGATTGCGCCCTAGTGCAAGTAACTGACGAGTCAAATCACCTGCTCGCAAAGCGGCCTTCCGGATTTCGAATACATCACTATATTCCGACGAAGATTTATTTAGGCTGGACTGAAGAATGCCGCAGAATCCTAAAATAGACTGCATAATGTTATTAAAATCATGTGCAACACCTCCGGCAAGACGACCAATCGCTTCCATCTTCTGCGCAAGGCGGAATTCCTCTTCCATGCGCAATTGGTTCGTGATGTCATGCTTTACTCCAACGTACTTAATAATGGTTCCATCCTCTCTCCGAACAGGCGATATGACGGCATCCTCAGTATAAATACTTCCATCTTTCCGTTTGTTATCAAACCGCCCCCGCCAAACGTGTCCAGAGGAAAGGCGACGCCATATTTCTTGATAAAACAAGTCATCATGATGCCCACTCTTAAGGATCCTCGGAGTCCCACCTACCACCTCTTCCGACGTATACCCTGTAGCCTCTTCAAAAGCCGGATTGACGTATTCGATTATCCCGTTGCAGTCTGTAATCAAAATAATCTCAGCAGCCTGATGAACAGCCATGGAAAGTTTCTGAATTTCCTCCACAGCATTCTTAGTTTCAGTAATGTCGCGATCAATTCCTCGGTACCCTAATAACGTACCTTCTTCATCTAACACCGGAACTCCAGAGGTCAGCATACAAACCCTCCGACCATCCTTGGTCAGGTTCCAGTTTTCCAAATCCCGTATAGCCGCTTTTTTGGAAACCAGATCAATAAAATGAGACTGAGTCCGCTCAGCTTCATCCGATGGCATTAGATCAAACGGAGTCCGCCCCAGCAGTTCATCTGGCGTATAACCAAGAAAATCCGTCACCTGCGCCGAAATATAGGTGTACCGTCCATTCGCATCCACCTCCCAGGCCCAATCACCCAGGTTCTCAGCCAGCGAACGATGTAGCTCTTTCTGCTTATCCAGCCCCCGTCGAAGCGCAAGCGTTTCCAGCGCCTGATCTATCACCATGCGCACCTCAGCTTCTTCCCAAGGCTTTTTGAAATAATGATAAACTTGCCCTTTGTTAATTGCCCCGATCACAGCTTCAATATCGCTGTAGCCTGTCAATATCATGCGGATCGTATCGGGATACTCCTCAATCAGCTGAGCAAACAATTCCACACCGGTCATCTTCGGCATTCGTTGATCCGCAATCACCAAATCAATGCCCTCCTCGCGGGCCATAATCTCGCAGGCCTCCTTAGCAGATTCAGCCGTAAGGATTTCATAATACTCACGAAACATATACTTAAAGCCGATAAGGTTATCCTTCTCATCGTCGACATATAAAACACGTGATTTTTTATTCATGGCTCCTCCTATGCCTCCACAAAGGGCAAACGTATCTCAGCTCGAACACCGCGCTCCGGTAGATTTTTCAATATAATCGTTCCATCATGGTCCTGAATAATTCCATGGCTGATGGAAAGCCCAAGGCCAACTCCCTTGCCAACTTCCTTGGTTGTAAAAAAGGGCTCAAATAGGTGTTCACCCTCGTCCCCCTTCAGCCCAGACCCCGTATCTTCAATATCAACAGCTAGATATCGCTTCCCATTGAGCATCTCAATTCCACTTCCCACTCTCAGTCGCCGGGGCTGATCCGGTGAATTATCCTCCATCGCATCAAGAGCATTGCTGAAACAATTCATAAAAACCTGATTAAGCTTCCCGGGAAAACAAAAGAACTGCGGGATCTCTCCGTACTCCTTCTCCACCGATATATCTTTACTTAATCGGTGGCTCAAAAGTAGCAACGCGGAGTCGAGGTTTTCATTTATATCGCATGGCTTCTTGCTCGCCTCATCTAACCGAGAAAAAGTACGAAGCCCTCTTACAATCTCCGCCGCCCGGTTTGATCCTGTTCGGACACTGCTCAGTAATTCGTTCATGTCATCTACCAAGGTCATGCATTGGCTGTTTAATTCTTCACAGACAGAATCCCTATGAGATAAAGCACACTTATGAACAACAGACCTTAGTTTAACAATGACCTTCTCCATTCCCACCGAACAAGAGGAAATAAAATTAATCGGGTTATTAATCTCGTGGGCAAGCCCAGCTGTTAAAACACCAAGGGATGCCATTTTTTCATTTTGAACCAGTTGCATCTGAGTTTCCTTAAGCAGCTCTAAGGTATTAGCCAACTCAACATTCTGCTCCTGAAGTGCCTCCTGAGTCATCTTTAGCCCGCAGTGCACCTTCACTCGCGCCAAGACTTCTTTAGCCTCAAACGGCTTGGTGAGATAATCCACCCCCCCTGCATCAAAAGCTTCTATCTTGCTTTCTGCCCCGGTAAATGCGCTGATATAAATAACTGGTACCGCTTTGAGTGCGGGCATCTGCTTCAACCGACGACAAACCTCAAATCCATCCATCTCCGGCATGCCTATATCCAGCATAATCAAGTCCGGTGGCTGATGCTCTGCCGCACGCAACGCCAGCTTACCGCTGGGAGCCTGACGAACCCTATAGCCGGCTTCGGATAAAACATCCCCAAGCAGTCTAAGATTTTCTGGAATATCATCTACAATCAAAATGTCAGCGGGAGACTCTTTATACATGGTTCAATCCTCCGTCACTCGCTTTCCGACTCATTAACTTGTGAATTTGCTCATATTCAAAATTATCAGCCAAAGCTGATAGGCCAGCAGCCAATTCCGGAGAGACGGTTTCAATCTCAAGCAATAATTTTCGGATTGCAGTCAGGTCAGCTCCAATTGTTGCTTCACAGAACTGTTTCCGCAACGTATCAGACAGCGTGTCTATAAGCTCTTCGGAAATGTCCGCCGGAGGTTTTGCACCTGACGTCTGCCCCGCATCAGATAATTCAAAAATAAACTCCACGCCAAGATGTTCATGCAGTTTTGAAAATATTTCACTCCTCTGAAAAGGCTTTGCCACAAATCCGTTTATGAGATGTTCCTGAAATATGAAATTTTGCTCTTCAGATATTACGCTCGCGCTCACAGCAATCACCACCACATCCGCCCCATTCGGAAGAGCGCGGATGCGACGTGTTGCCTCAATGCCATCCATGCATGGCATGCGAATATCCATCATGATGGCATGAGGACTCCATGACTGAAATAGCTCAATTGCCTCTTCACCACTTAGAGCCTGTTGGACCTCAAAACCGACAAGTTCAAGTGTGCGAGCAAGAATCTCGCAGTTGTCCGGACGGTCATCTACAACCAAAACACGATATTTAGGCTGTCCGGCAACAATGCCGATGACGTTATCTTCATCAAACTTTTGAGTAACCTTTTCAGGCTGACCCATCTCAACAGGGAGGAGCACCCTGAAACAACTTCCCTCACCAACTTGACTTTCCAAGCTGATATCCCCTCCAAGCAACTGCGCATATTCCCGGCAAATTGCCAGCCCCAAACCTGTGCCGCCCCCCTTCACCCGGCCACTTTCAGTCTGTTCAAATGCATGAAAAATCTTTTCGCGATCTTCTAAAGAAATACCAACGCCCGTATCCTCCACAGAAAAGGATAGCAACTGCTTTCCATAATTCCCGTCCGGTTTGCATGAGGTCCGAACTGTAATGCCACCGTTCTCGGTAAATTTTACTGCATTACCCACCAGATTAATCAAGATTTGCCTTAACTTCCCTTCATCTCCTCTTACAAACCGAACAAGGTCAGGATCATTAATGAACCTAAGGTACAGCTCCTTATCATCCGTACGAATTCGAAACATGATCTCCATATCCGACAGCATGGTATGCAAGTCAAAGACGGTCTCATTAATCCCCATGCTTCCTGCCTCGATTTTTGACATATCGAGTATTCCATTAATAACAGATAACAAATGCTCTCCACTGCGACTAATTGTATTGAGATTCGCCCGTTGCTTTGGTGTTAGACTTTGATCATTCTGTAGTAGCTGTGAGTAGCCCAAGATTGCATTCATCGGCGTACGAATTTCATGACTCATATTAGCTAGAAAGATACTTTTGGCTTGATTGGCCTGATCCGCAGCATCTTTTGCCACCACCAAGGCCTCTGACGCTTCCACAAGCAAACAATGCTGATCCTTCAACTGCTTGTTGACACGCTTCTTGTTTCGGTATCCCAACCAGATTACCCCAACCGATAAAAGCGACAAAGAAATCCCGACTGCTGATAGAATTAACCGATCCTGTTGCCGCTCAATAACTATAAACTGATTGTCGACCTCTATCTGCTGCTCTTTGATCTGGGCATCTAACGCGTTAATGGTCTTATTCAGTTTATCTAGAACTTTATTACGCTCCGAGATTGTAGATTGTTGTCGGTCAAGCTCCTCCCTCTGGTCTTCTAACATTTTAGATTGAACATGAAGGTTTCTTTCCTGAGCTAAAGTTTCATTCTGAAGATCCATATAAAGCAGGTGCTGTTCTGCATTATGAAGCAGCTGCTCTTCCAACTGGCTCTGAGCCTCTTGCATCTTCTCTCGGGTTTTCTTCAGGCTATCAACCTGAATCGTCAGATCCATTTTTTTCTGAAGAAGCTCTTTGGCGAGGGCATTCCGTTCTCGCTTGGCATCCCCAACTTCTTTTTTAAGCTGGGACATCTGCAATTCTCTGTCCCTCAGCATTTGCTCGCTGGACTTATACAATTGGGCCACATCAACTTCGGTTCCCCCCAAAAGAATAATGTCAGGACTAATACCAAGGTTCTGATGTATAATATTGGCCTTATTAATCATGAACCGGATTTTTTTATCATCGGTCTCATATAAATCGATCATGGCCATACGAAGATTCCCCATCTCGTCGCTGATCAATAGAACATTCAGCCCTTCTACCTCCCGAAATATCTCTTCATAAAAATCCTTCTTCTTCGGTGAGACATAGACTAGGTGCGTACCTTCAGGAATATCCTTATTTTTTCCGTATGTGATTTTTACTGGCTTCCCGGAAATACGAGTCTTTTTCGCAATAGTCTGAAGTAACCTGTAGGTGTCCAAATCGGAATCGACCACATGAATTTTAAACTGATCCATTTGAGCGTAATTTGCCCAGTGAACATTTTCTGCAAAACGATACACATAAGCTGCCACAATGGCCTCGCGCGTTACCTGCGACGCAAAACCTGCCTCAACAAGTCCCAACGCGAACATCCAGATGAATAACCACCTTTTTATCATTCGTGCTCCCAGAAGTCCCCCTACAATCTAAACCGGAAATCACACCGTTACCACGACAGAAGAATAGGCAATGAATAATTGCCTGACAAGCTTCTATGCTCAAACATCTCAACCCTGACGAAGAGCATCTTCCTCGGTTTTTTTGGAGATGAAACAGAGAAAATCGAAGCCGTGGCGCTTTATGCTTAATTTAGAACGAAAAAAATCCCCCGGGATTCGACAATAGATGCGTCAAAAATCGCGCTTTCCTCGCAACTTATCCTCTATTATCTTTCTGAATTAAACAGAAAGAGAAAACCCCATGATCAATAAAGAAAACGCCCTCACCCACCTACTTGACCTACTAGCCGTTGAAGGTCCTACAGGGAAGGAAGCCAAAGTGGTAAAAACTATCACAAAAAAACTGATAGAGGCCGGGTGCAAAAAGGCGTGGATCAAAACCGATGATGCACATAAACGACTGGGTGATGGCTATGAAATTGGCAACCTGATCGTAAAACTTCCAGGTACTGTTAAAGGGCCGCGGATACTATTTTCAGCGCATATGGATACGGTTCCCCTATGCCGAGGCGCGGTTCCAGTGGTGAAGGGAAACCGTATTGTTGCCAAGGGAAAAACCGGGCTTGGCGGTGATGATCGCTCCGGTTGCGCGGCAATCGTTTCCATGACTGAAACCCTGCTGAAAAACAAAATCCCGCACCCTCCCGTTACTCTACTATTTCCAATTGCCGAGGAAAACGGCCTGCACGGGTCACGAATGGTTCGCTTTAACGATCTGGGAAATCCATCAATGGGATTCAACCTAGATGGACAGTTTCCAAATGAAATTGTAATCGGCGCTATGAGTGCCATTCGCTGGGAAGCCGACATCACAGGTCTATCGACCCATGCCGGACTGGAACCGCACAAAGGAATTTCGGCCGGAATGATCGGTGCCAAAGCCATGGCAATGATAGCCGAAAAAGGGTACTTCGGAAAAATTGAGAAGGGCACGCGTACCGGAACCTCAAATCTGGGTCATGTTTCCGGAGGAGAGGCGAGCAACCAGGTAATGGACAAATGCATCATGACTGGAGAGTGCCGCAGTCACAGCCAAACCTTTCTGGAACAGATTGTAAAAGTTTACAAAACCAGCTTTGAGCAGGCAGCGAGAACTGTAACTAACGACCAAGGGGTCGCCGGAAAGGTCAAGTTTACGATGGTCAGTGATTATCGCGCTTTCCGTCTAAAGAAATCCGAGAACTGCGTAAAAACAGCCATCAAAGCCGTTGAGAAAGCCGGACTAACTCCAAATCCTCTCGTGATGGACGCCGGACTAGATGCTAATAACTTTAATGAAAAAGGATTGCCGACGGTGACCCTTGGTACAGGATCACATAAGTTCCACCAGCTGGAAGAATATGTCGACATTAAGGAATACCTAACCACCTGCGACATCTTGCTGAACATCGCGCAACTTGCATCACAATAGAGTTGGCAAAGCATAGTCTCCGATCTACTTTCGGTGACTTTAGGAATTCCCATCAATGGACTTTTTTAATCTCACTGTAATAGACATCGTTATGCGGCTAATTCTTGGCCTGCTCATTGGATTCTGCATCGGACTAACTGGAGTGGGTGGC
>DATCZD010000065.1:0-4637 GCA_036526075.1 Pontiella sp.
GATCGGCTTCAGTGGACGTATCATGAATAAAGCTGAAAAGGGCGCCAAATATGTAAACAGTCCGGAAACCCTGCTTTTTCATAAAAACCGTGTTCTGTATGCCTTCGATAAGGCCCGCAAACCTATTGTTGAATCGCGACAGGCAATTGTGGTTGAAGGGCAGATTGATGCTATTCGTTGTCACCAGGCGGGTTTGGATAATGTCGTGGCCTCCCAGGGAACCGCGCTGACAGAAAACCATGCTCGTTTGATTAAACGTTATGCTGATGAGGTGGTACTTGTACTCGATTCTGATGCGGCCGGAATTAAAGCGGCACTGGCTTCATCCGAAATTTTTATCGCTAACGAGTTGAGTGTGCGTGTTGTAACGCTACCCGAGGGAGAAGATCCAGACTCGCTGATAAAAAAACACGGGGCAGAAGCGCTGTCACAGTTGGTCCATGGGGCACAGTCCGCACTCGATTTTCTAATTGATGCCTTTCAGCGTCAGGAAGACATGACGACAGAAGCAGGTCGTATGCGGGTTGTTCAGGCGGTTATCAATCTGCTTGGGCATTGCCCATCTGCCGCTCGGCGCGATCCCATGATCCGGTCGGCAGCCGATCGTCTTAATATTTCACCGCAGGCGCTTGGTCAGGATCTTCGTCGGGCTGTGCGGGCCAAAAAAACGGCACCTCGTCATGAAGAGGTAGCGCATCGTCCTTTGATTTTGCAGAAAACGTACCCTCGACAGGAAACAGCGTTGCTAGAGTTGCTGGTGCACCACTATGGCGAAGTCCATGGATTGGTTCATGATTTTCTTCCACCTTACCTGCTTACTGATCCGGCGTGTAAAAATGTGGCTGAAATTCTAATGCTCGACCCTCCGGAAACATTAACGGAAGGCTTCCATGAATATGACGAGGAGGTGCAGAAGGTCATCAGTCGAATTCAAGTGGAGGAATCCCGAAAAATTGATGAGGAAACTTCTCCGGTTGATTTGGCCCAGCGCTATGTGCAGCTATTCTGGAAACGATATCTGGAGCAGGAGCTGGCAAGCCTGGCCTCTCGTTCCGATATTTCTAACGAAGAGCGCTTTAAGGAATCGACCCGCATCCGCCACGACCTTCATGCGCTGGCTAAAGGTTGGGAGCACGGTCGCCCTATGCTGGAAGCCCGCCTTCACCGTGATGTCGAGTTTTAGGTTTGTCGAAATATTTTCAAAGTTCAACGAATCGGAACCCTTGCATAACGAAGGGCTTCCAAGTATAAAGCCCGCTAATTTTCACCTTTGAGAGATAGGTTTTGACAATGACATCGAAAGAAATCCGCCAATCGTTTTTTGATTTTTTTGAATCAAAGCAGCACACCATTGTAAAATCCAGCAGTCTGCTGCCCGATGCCCCAAACCTGCTGTTTACCAACGCTGGGATGAACCAGTTTGTGCCGATCTTTTTAGGGCAGACAAACTGCCCCTATAATCCGGGTCGGGCAGCAGATACGCAGAAGTGTATTCGTGCCGGCGGGAAGCATAACGACCTTGAAGATGTCGGTGCGGACACCTATCACCACACCTTTTTTGAAATGCTTGGAAACTGGTCCTTCGGGGACTACTTCAAAGAAGAGGCGATCGACTGGGCCTGGGAGCTGCTTACCAAAGTCTGGGGATTCCCGATAGAGCGCCTTTATGCTACGTATTTTGGCGGCGATGAAAAATCCGAAGCGGATCTGGAAGCGAAAGAGCTCTGGTTACGCTATCTTCCCGAAGAACGCGTTGTGCCCGGAAACCGCAAAGACAATTTTTGGATGATGGGCGATACCGGTCCCTGCGGTCCGTGCTCCGAAATTCATATGGATCTTACGCCCAACGGTGACTGCGGGCCCGGAATGGTGAATGCCGACAGCGCCGATTGCATCGAAATCTGGAACTTGGTGTTTATCCAATTTAACGCCAATCCGGACGGATCTTTTGTGCCGCTTCCGGCTCAGCATGTTGACACCGGTATGGGCTTTGAGCGCGCTTGCTCCATCATTCAGTGCACCAGCAATTTCACCGATTTCTCAGGCGTTATCTCCAACTATGAGACCGATGTCTTCACGCCGATATTCAAGGCGCTGGAAGAGATGAGCGGCAAGAAATATGGCAGCGCTATGACTGATCCGGTCGATATAGCTTTCCGCGTTATTGCCGACCACATCCGCTGTCTCGCTTTCTCGATCGCCGACGGCATTATGCCGTCCAGCGATGGTCGAGGGTATGTGTTGCGCCGCATTCTGCGTCGCGCGGTACGTACGGGGCGTACACTCGGCTTCAAGGACCCCTTCTTTTATAAGCTCACTGAAACCGTGGCAGCATGCTACGGCGATACGTTCCCCGAACTGCGTGAAAACAAAGAGCGCATCAAGAAAACCCTTAAGGCGGAAGAGGACTCCTTCAATCGTACGCTCGATCGTGGAATCACCCTTTTTGAAAACGAAGCTTTTGAACATGCTCTACGTGAAGCTACATCTAAAGAAGGTATTGAGATGTTCACTCGGTCTGCATCGTATTTTGGCCAACGACCAGATGAAGTTGAGATTGTTCATTACGAATTCAGTAAGGATGGAAAACTTATCGGAACATGTTCTTCTGAAGAACTTTCTGCGGGGGCATGGAAAAAGATCGTTTCTAGTGCCACGCCTGCTATTTCTGGTGAGGACGCCTTCAAGCTCTACGACACCTTTGGTTTCCCGCTTGATCTCACGCAGGTTATGGCACGCGAACGCGGTCTAACCGTCGATGCCGAAGGGTTTGAAAAGCTGATGAATGAGCAGCGTGAACGCGCCCGTGCTGACCATGCCTCCAAAAAATCCGTGGTGCTTGCCGAAGGCGGAGAACTGAATGCGGAACCAACCGAATTTGTCGGATATGAAGTTTCTTCCTGCGAAGTGGAAGTGCTGGACGTTATCGAAAACGGAACCGTGATTTTGAAGGCATCTCCTTTTTATCCGGAATCCGGCGGCCAGGAAGGAGACCAGGGAACGCTTACGGCGGAGGGGGTAGAATTTAAAGTATATGATACCCAGAAATCGCCGGAAGGAATTATTCTGCATACCGGTGAAATATTGTCCGGAGAAATTAAGAAGGGCGATACCCTTACGGCTACGGTTTGCGACTTCCGCCGCAATAAGATTCGTAAAAATCATACCTCCACGCATCTGCTCAATCAGGCGTTGCGGCAGGTAGTGGACAGCTCTATTAAGCAGGCTGGATCGTTAGTGGCTCCGGATTATCTGCGTTTCGATTTCAACCATTTTGAAGCTGTAAAGCCGGATCAGCTCCGCGAGATTGAGGTGCTGGTAAATCTGGAAATCATGAAAAACACAACTCTTCAGACAGAAGAGATGGCGTTGGAAGACGTCCAGAAGTCCGGTGACATTCAGGCGGTCTTTGATGACAAGTATGGGAAAACAGTACGCGTGGTTTCAGTGGGTAACTTTAGTAAAGAACTTTGCGGAGGAACCCATGTTGCCGCGACCGGCGAAATCGGTCAGTTCCGCATAGTTTCCGAATCGTCTGTAGCGTCCGGAATTCGCCGTATCGAGGCTGTTACTGGCATGGATGCTTTTGAATGGTCGGCTGACGAGCACGACCTGTTGACCGGCATCAGTCAGGGCATGAGCTGCAAACCGTCAGTGCTTCCGGATCGCATCAAGGCATTGAATGAACAGGTTAAGGCTGCTGAAAAACAGCTTAAGGAAGTCCGCATGAAGGCCGCCCTGCACGGAATCGAAGCATTGTTGAAAAAAGTCGAGCATATCACGTTGACCGATAGAGTCGACAATATGCCGTTGCTGGCCGCTACGGCCGGGGAAGTTCCGATGGATGCACTGCGCGAGCTGATGGATCGACTGCGTCAGAAGCTTGAAAGCGGTGTGATCATTCTCGGCAGCCATGCGGACGGCAAAGCCTGTTTTATGTGCTCTGTAAGTAAGGATCTTATCGACGAAGGTATTCATGCCGGAAAGCTGATCGGTGCGGTGGCTAAACTCGCCGGCGGCGGGGGAGGCGGAAAACCCGATAAGGCGCAGGCCGGCGGCAAGGATGGTTCCAAGGTGGGTGATGCCATTAAGGCTGTCCCTCAACTGTTGCGCGACATGCATAGTTAGACAATCTGATGCCGAAGAAAAAGAAATTATCAGTAAGGCGTCTGTTTTCAAATCGGCGGTTGATTTCCGTGGAGGCGATTCTGTTGGTCGGACTGCTGGAGAGCCTGATTGAAAACTATGTGATGGCACTTTCAGCTCCGGAACCGCTTAAGACGCTTTTTGTTATGCTGTTCATTGCCGGAGCTTTTGGGGTTTTGATGTCCGTGGTGGTTTTTTTAACCAGGCGCTCGTTGTCGAAAGGGCAACAGGTTTTAAAACTGTTGCCTCTTCCGACTTCGCATCTTGTTTTGCACGCAGTGATCCTGATCGGCATCTTCTGGCTCTATACGGAATATTATTAGCTCGTTGATTTCTGGCCTCTTGTGGTTTCCATCTCATTAAGGAAACGATCCAACAATTGTTGAGCCGCATTCAGTGGTATGCGGTAAGGCATGCGCGACGGGGTCGTCGCTATCGATTTCAATTTCAATCTTTTGAGGATATTTGTCAGGCATTGTCCTCTCCTTATG
>DATCZD010000066.1:0-8405 GCA_036526075.1 Pontiella sp.
ATTCATAATTGTGCATTAAATTTCTGGCAGGATTCGGGTCTTCGTTTGCCCAGTAAGAACGGGCCCCAGAAATTATACCGTAAAACTCATCGAAACCGCGTTTGTTCGGATGAAAAAGTTCAATGTTATCACCTAGATGCCACTTGCCGATACAGATGTTTTTGTATCCGGCGGGGTTAAGGTAATCGGCAATAGTTTTCTGATCAAGTGGTAGGCCTACGGTAGAACCCGGCAAGCTAGCCAAGCTGTGGTTAAGGTTGGATTCAAAGCCGAAGACACTTCCCATTCGGCCGGTCAACAGGCCAGCGCGGGATGGGGCGCAAACAGCATTGGATACATAACCATTCGTAAAACGTACGCCGCCGCTAAGGATCCTGTCAATATGCGGTGTTTTAATCTGGTTACTGCCCTGTATACTCAAATCGTTGTAGCCGAGATCATCTGCCAGGATGAACAGGATGTTGGGTTTTTGCTCTGCAAAAAGCGATTGGTTCACCAGAAGCAAAAGAGCAATAAAATATTTTTTCATAAACGCATCTTTTCTTTTAAAGAGGTATCTTTGCTTGTTTTTGTGTCTTAAGGGGGGGCAGTGATTCTCTTATGTTATGGTCCAATGAGCGGCGTATCTGCTTTTCGTACGGCTGCTGAGTTTTTCAGGGCTTTTAGTTCAAGATCCATCGCCTCAGCTCTTTCAGGGTGGTTGTTTATAATATTTTTCATTTCGCCTGGATCATTTTCTAGGTAGTACAGTTCAGCGGCGTGGTTACGGTTGTTCTTCCATGTGTTTTTGTAGGGCGCGATGTATTTCCAGTCTCCTTTTCGAAGTGCCAGACCGTGGGGGAATTCTTCGATCATGGTTGTGTAACTTTCTGTATTATCTCCAAGAAAGGTCTTAAGTATATTGCGGCTGTCACGCGCTGCGTTGGAGGGAAGCTTTAGGTTAAGCAGATCGGCAAAGGATGCTATGAAGTCAATTTGGTTAACCATGGCATCGGAGACTCCGGGCTTGATGCGTGCTGGCCAACGGATAATAAACGGCACACGTGATCCTCCTTCATAAATCTGGTATTTTCCACCGCGATAAACGCCGGAACCATCATGGCCATTATCCACTTCTGCCTCTGATTTTCGGACCAGACATCCATCATCATAACCGTCGTCGTAGACAGGGCCATTGTCGCTAGAAAAGATAATAATGGTGTTTTCGGTCAGACCATGTTTTTCCAGTGCTTTCATGATTTCGCCGGTGGACCAGTCAAACTGTACCATGGCATCGCCGCGCTTACCTAAGCTGGTTTTTCCCTGAAAACGGGGGTGCGGCGCACGTGGAACGTGGATGTCCTGCGATGCAAAGTAGAGAAAGAAGGGTTTGTCTTTATTGGCTGCGATATAGGCCTTGGTTTTCTCGATAAAGTGGTCTGCCATGGTTTCATCATTCCAGAGCGCAGTTTTTCCGCCCCACTGGTAGCCGATTCGGGCAATGCCGTTGATAACACTGGAGGCATGTTGATAGTCGGCCTTATAGTAGGTCTGTGCATTTACATTGTCGCGTCCGATCGGATAAATCGTTCCACTGGATTTATCGAACTCGGTTGGCGGCACTGGTTTACTTGTAACAAAAAGCGGGTCGGCGGGGTCAAGGTTTACTACGCGGTGTCCGTCCAGATAGACGCAGGGAACCCGATCGTTAGTGACAGGCAACAGGTAGGAGTAGTCAAAGCCGATTTCCAGTGGTCCGGGTTTTACATCGCCGTTCCAGTTTTTGATGCCGTCTTTGTTTCCGAGTCCCAGATGCCATTTTCCGATAACACCAGTGGTATAACCGGCCTGTTTGAAAAGTTTGGGCAGGGTTAGGATGTCGGTTGGAATGCAGAGCGGAGCTTTCTGAGGTATGATGCCGACGCCGGTGCGAAATGCATGGATCCCTGTTAGCATGGAGTAGCGCGAGGGTGTGCAGGTTGATCCCGCACAGTGTCCATCCGTAAAACGGATGCCCTCAGCAGCCAGCTGATCAATATTCGGAGTGGGAATAAGTTTTGAACCGTAGGCACCAACATCTCCGAATCCGACATCATCTCCGATAATGATCACAACATTGGGCTGTGTTGCAGATTCTGCAAAAACACCGATAGATAGCATGGTTGCTACGGCTGTACCGATAAACACGAAATATAAATTTTTCATCCTGTTCCCCTATATTAAGTTGGCATCTTAAAGTGATCCATTGTGCTAGTTTGCGTACGAAGATTCAACGATCTTCAGTTGGATATTTGGACAGATTTTCATGATAAAATCGGGGCTTGCCCCTATTCAGGGGATGGGGTAGTTTTACCCGCTTTAATCCGCACAGCAACACACCGCCCATCGCTGCAAAACGCCACGCAGAACCTTGCAGCTGGAACGACGGTGTAAGTGCATGGAAAAAATGAACGCCAACACAAAGGAATGATATATGTTCAAACTGTTCAAGTCGGCCACCTCGGTCGTAATCGTCGATGCCATTGCCCTCAATGAATCTCTGGGGGTGAAAGGTAAGGTACCACCACGGAACCAATTGCAGATGCTTCGTCGTCTGTCTCGTTTTGCTCAACGTGAAAAACTGAGCCTTGTGGCAGTTCTTTCTGGATCGCCGCTCAATAAGGCTCCGTCGGGCAAAAAGTTTGAGGGAATTACTGTGCTTTACAGTAAGTCCCTTGACCTGCATGCAAAGTTTTTGGTGAAGACTGCTAAGTTAAAAGGCGGGGTTCTTATTTCAGGGAACGCTGCTGTTGAAAAGATTGCGGGAAAAGGGCTGAAAATGATGCACATCAGCACATTTCGAAAGGCTTTTGATGTTGGCAGTGAAAATGAGAATGAACGCTCTGAAAACAACCGCCCTCGGGGTAATCGCCCCCCGCGTCGTCGTCCGCAGAAGCCGTCGAATAACAAAAATAACAATACTCAGGACAACAACGAACCTAAAAAAGAGCGTCCGGTCAAGAAGTTGTCTGATGCAGATGCTATCAACGAACTGATAGATCTCGTTGACTAAGATTATGACGGCATCCGGCCGCTATATTTTCTGTGATATCGACGGTACGTTGCTCCACGCTCGAGGGAGTGGGCGTCTTGCCTTCGGTAGTGCATTTTATGAGGCTTATGGTGTCCCGGTTGATATGGAACATATCAATTTTTCCGGAGCGACCGATATTCGGGTGTTGGAACAATTAGTCCGAGAAAGCGGGCTGGACATGGACGTCGAAAAGACCCAGCATTTTTTCGAATTATTACCCAGTTATCTTGACCGAAATATGGATCGATATCCTCCGGTTGTTTTTCCTGGAGTAGATCGATTTTTACGACGGGTTTACGGTAAATGGAATTTAGCGCTGGTTACCGGAAATATTCGTGAATGTGCCTATTTAAAACTGAAACACGGTGGGCTAGAACACTATTTTTCCGACATCGGCGGGTTCGGTGACGATGACGGGAGCCGGAATCGGATGGCTGCGCTGGCATTGGAGCGGGCGGGGTGCCCGGAAGGTTCTTTCCTTTTGGGCGATACGCCCTCTGATATCGAGGCCGCCCGTGTAAACGGAATGGTTTCAGTCGCCGTCTGTAACGGACAGTTTGATCGTGCCATGTTGGAGTCGGAACAACCTGATATTCTGGTAGATTCCTTTGAAGATGCTGAGCATCTGTTTCAAGCATTGGAAGTATGAACGAAAGTTTTGAAAACTTAACTCCGGACCGAATACTGGATGCTGTTGAGATTGGTATGAAGTGCCATTTAACGGGACTGACGGCACCGCTTCCAAGTTATATTAACCGAGTGTATGAACTGCAATCGGTGGCCGGCGAAAAGCTGGTTGTAAAGTTTTACCGACCAGGGCGTTGGGACCGGAATGCCTTGCAAGATGAACATGATTTTGTGTTCGATTGTGCTGAAGATGAAATCCCAGTGGTTGCTCCGCTGGAGCTTTCACATGGTGGAACCATCGGTGAGTATGAAGGAATCCTCTATTCCGTATTTCCGAAAAAGTCGGGCCGGGAGATCAATCTGCATACAGCAGACGGGTGGATGCGCCTGGGACGATTGATTGGTCGTATTCATCAGGCTGGAATCCAAAGGAAATCCGATTATCGGCTTCAGATGCATCCGGAAACAACCACGTTGCCGGAAATTGAACTGCTGCTTAATGGCGGGTTTCTATCTGCGCATCAGGCCGTGCGGTTTCGGGATGTGACGGAGCGCATTATTGATATTGCCTTGCGGGAATTCGAGGGTGTTGAAATGCAGCGGCTTCATGGTGACTGTCATCGTGGGAATATTCTGGAGCGCCCTGGTGAGGGATTAATGGTGATTGATTTTGACGATATGGTGATGGGGCCTGCGGTTCAGGATATCTGGCTGTTGCTTCCCGGTCATGCCAACAGTTCCCGTCATGAGATCAGCTTGATTCTCGAAGGATATGAACAGTTTATGGATTTTGATGACCGGCAACTTCGCTTGGTTGAAATTCTACGGGCTATGCGTATCATCTATTTTCTTTCGTGGTGTAGTACCCAGGCGAATGATTTTAAGTTTCAGTCCAACTTTCCAGACTGGGGCAGTGAAATGTTCTGGCAACGTGAGATCGCTGATCTGGAACATCAGTATCATGCAATTTTGAATGACGAACGATTGAATAACGGAGCGTTTAATGAGTATTAGCCGAACTGTGAATATTTCCTGTCCATCCTGTGGCACACAGCAGAATGTTAAATTATATGAGGCGATCAATGTCCAAACCGATCCTCAGCTGAAAGATGCGCTAATGCATAATCAGCTCAATCGGGTGAAATGTACGGATTGTGATTTGGATTTTCGGATTGATCTCCCCGTGCTCTATAATGACCCTAAGAATAATATTATGATTCATTGGGTTCCGGAAAATGAGAATATGAACAGAGAGGATATTCTCGAAGAGTTTGAACTGTCTTTGGAGCAAATGAGTGAAGTTATGCCGGATGGGGTATCTCTGCCGAACGTCCGGCTGGTCATGTCGCGTGTTGAGCTGGTGGAGCTCATCTATATGATTGAAGACGGTTTAAATCAGCGGGTCGTGGAGTATGTGAAATACAGTATTTACACTCATAATGTAGAGACAGTTGACCCTCACAGATATCGTTTGCTATTGAATGTGCAGGATTCTACTGATGAGGAGTTCTGCTTTGTAATGCAGAATGTCCAGGATCAGACCTTGGGCAAGGTGTTACGTTATGGTCGCTCGGCTTATCAATCCATGTGTGAGCTCTTTAACGAGTGTCCGGATGAATTTGTAGAGATGTTCCCTGGGCCCTGCATCAGTGCCCGCAATCTTCTGTTGGAAGATGACGAGGAGGCATAACAAAAGGCCGGGTTTAAAGGCCGGCCCCATACTGTTTTGCACTTGGAATCTTACTATCGAAGACTCTTTAAGTTAGATGCAGCAAGCGTTGCCCACTGAGTGTCAGGATAGAAGGCGATAATGTCCTCATAGGTCTGTTTAGCTTCTGCTGTTTTTCCCGCAGTCTTTTGGCAAAAGGCTTTTTGCATCAGTGCGGATACCGCGAGATATGAGTTTGGATGCTTGGTTTTAAACTCGTCATAAAGTCGGATGGCGTCTTCCAGATGTCCCTGCGCTTCTTTGCAGGTGATGAGTCCGAATTCCGCCTGTTCTGCCATGGCGTGGGTTCCATATTTCTTTAGGAATGCATCATAGGTCGATTCTGCAACTTCAACCAGTCCGGCATTAAAGTTTACGCGAGCCAGACCCAGCATGGCGACCGGAGCAGCCGGGGTTTTTCCATGCTGATCAATAATCGCTTGAAAGTCTGCTGCAACGCGAGCTTTCAATAGGGCGGAATCTGCAGCCTCTTCGGCTTTTAGGCGCTTGTTTTTAAATGCGGTATTGATCAGGAAAAAGGTGCAGATCAAGAGGATAATGGTCGCTGTGGGTTTTGCATATTTCTGGATCACGTTCAGAACTTCTTTTACCTCGGACTGTTCCAGAGCTTTCTTTTTGAGTAACTCTTTATGACGCTTTAATTCTTCCGGGGTGCGTTCTTGTTCGTTCTTTTTCTCTTCACTCATTTCTACAGTCCTCCAATTACTCACATAAAAGTCGCATTGTGTCTTATTGCGAAATCATTTCAAGGTTTGTTTGAATCATACAGATCTATAATTTCCTGAGCAATCGAAGTCGGAGATCGGCCATTGGTACTGATTCTATGCCGGATTGCGCCGTACAGGTGTTTGCGTGATTCCAGGATTTCCAGGATCTTGGTTTCTTTTTCACCGACCAGCAGTGGGCGAGTTGTGTCATGCCGCAGTCGGTCAATAACAGTTTGGTGATCAACCAGTAAGCAGACCACCAATCCGCTTTTTTCAAAATCGGCAATGTTATCGGCGTTGAGCACGATCCCTCCGCCGGTGGAGATAATATTACCTTCTGATGTGGAGAGCTCCTTTACCATTTCACGCTCTAGCATCCGAAAATGAGCTTCACCTTCATTGGCAAAGATGTCGTTAATGGTTTTTCCAACTCGCTCTTCAATCATGGAGTCCATGTCCAATAGGGTCATATCGGTTTTTTCGGCAATCAGTTTGCCGACGGTGGTTTTTCCCGATCCCATGAATCCAACCAATACAATGTTCTGCATTATAACGCTCTCCGTCCAGATATAGAAAAAACGCCCCAGCTGGAGCGTTTTAAAAATTGCGAAATCGTTTTTATTTATGCAGCGGTTTCGCGAAGGGCAGCACGAATCTGCTGGGTATTCAGGTGCTTCAGCTGTTCTTCGCTGTAGCCGGCTCCCATCAGACGCTTTTTCTGCTGTGCGATACGGTAGCGCTTCAGACGCGGCTTCTTGACCGGGCGGCGAAGCGGCTTTTTGCGCATTGCTCTTCTAATTCTCATGACAAACCTCTTCCAATTACTGTGGTGAAAAATCAGGCGAGGAACCTACACGCCCCACGCACCCTGCGCAACCCTTATCTGGTTAAAAAGTTAGAGGGTTTTCTAGCTGTTTTAATTGGTTGCTTCCGGGATATCGAACTGTTTTAGCTCTGCTGAGCATTCCGCGGCAGCTTTCCACGAATCGCATTTTAGCTCGATAGTGGCCATCCCGCAGGTAGGCAGGGCTCGGCTCTGGGTTCCAGTTAGGTGGGTAATGAGCCGGCTTATGCCGGGGTTGTGTCCGATCAACATGGCGGATGCATAGCCGTTGTCCAGAGATTGAATGATACGTAGCAACTCCTGAGTCGATGCTTCATACATGTCCTGATTGAATGTGATGGATTTAACACCAAGGTCCAACTTCTGTAGAGTTTGGACGGTCCGTTTGGCTGAGCTGCAGACAATTGTTTCTGGGAGTGTATTTCGATGTTTTAACAGGGCACCGATTTTTGAGGAATCACGCAATCCATGTGAATTGAGTGAACGGTCAAAATCGCTTGTGTAGCCGTTCGCCCAGTTTGCATCTGCATGGCGCATAAGATAGAGAGTTTTAGACATGGGATTTTTTAAGGAAATTGTGCTGAAGTTTCCAGTATTTGGTAGGTGCTTGAATTGGTGTTTATGCTCATGCCCTTAGGTTAAGGGGATATTTACATTCAATCAACTTATGGTGTGGAAAAATTACTATATGGCTGGGCTATCCGCAGATCTATCGTGCAGATGAGAAGTTTAGTTCCCCTGACTACAGAGCATCATCACGGCTGCTGCGAGGACCAGTACCAAAACTATAATTCTTAAAATCATATCCGGCATTTTTACAGAAAGCTTGCTTCCATAATAAACGCCGGAGAGGGAACCGACTGACATGATTGTAGCGGTCACTAAATCCTGCTCCCCGCGTACCCCGTAAATCAGTGAAGTGGCCAGAGTCAGGATAAAGGCGATAAAAATTGCGCTTCCGACCGTCCGACTGGTTGGTAACCCGAAAATAATGATTAAGATAGGGACAATTAACACGCCGCCGCCGATTGATGTTGCACCGATCAGTCCTCCGCAGACAGCACCCAAAAGGATACTGAGTGTATTTCGCACTACAGCGTTTCCGTTAATGCGGTCGGCCATCGAGTGCTCTTTCTTTTCTAGTGATGGGCGGACCTTGCTGATCATATTAAAAATCATCATGCCGACGGAGAAGAATACTACGTACACGATAAAGGTTTTAAGTGAGTCCTTGAACATCGCATTGGCGCCCTGATGGCTAACCCATAGGGCGGTGATGATGTTTGCCGGAACGGCTCCGGCCAGGAAGCGGGAAGAGGTTCCCCAGTCGATGGTTTTTAGTTTGATATGGTGAAGGGTTGCCGTAATTTTTGTCAGAAAGGCATAGAGTGTAGTTGTTCCTACAGCGGTGATGGGATCGATGCGTAGAATGACCGTCAGGGCCGG
>DATCZD010000067.1:0-4093 GCA_036526075.1 Pontiella sp.
GCTCGACTTATTAGCTAAGCACGCGTTGCTGGATCTGAAAATTAAGGCCGTTGGTGATATTGATGTTGATTACCACCATCTGGTGGAGGATGTCGGCATTGTACTTGGCGAAGCATTCAACGAAGCGCTGGGCGATCGCAAGGGAATAAATCGCTATGGATTCTGGGTGTTACCGATGGATGAAGCGCAGGCTCAGGCTGATGTTTGTCTGGATCTTGGCGGTCGGCCATACTTTGTTTATAAAATGGAGCATGAGCAGAAATATATCCGCGACTTTGATGTGATCATTATTAAGCACTTCTGGCGTTCGTTCTGTGATTCCGCAAAGATGAATCTGCATATTGAGCTGAAGTTCGGCGAAGATCTTCACCATTGCATCGAAGCGATTTTTAAGTCTACCGCTCGGGCTTTGCGGATGGCTTGCGATTCTGATTCACGTGCATTGGATCTCATTCCTTCGAGTAAAGGACGCATCGGAGCATAATGAAATGAAGCGCCTTAGACCTCTTGGGGTGGGGCGTATTTTGTGTGTGCATTCTGCCGCCCGATGTCTAAACTACCATTTTAGTTTTAGGATGGGATTTTAAGATGATTGGCATTATTGACTATGGAATGGGCAATCTCGGAAGTGTAACTAACGCATTCCGGTTTCTTGAGTTGGACGCTAAAATTGTTACAACTAAACAGGACATGGAAAGTTGCCGGGCTCTGTTGCTTCCGGGGGTTGGCGCTTTTGGCGACTGCATGGCGCATTTGGAGGAGCATGATTTTACGGATGCGATCCGTAATTGGGTGGATGCTGGAAAGCCGATGATGGGGATTTGTCTCGGTCTGCAAGCATTGTTTCAAAGCTCGGAAGAGTCTCCTGGTGTTTCTGGGTTGGGTATTTTTCCTGGGACCGTAAAACGGTTTGATCTTCCACGGGAGCTGAAGGTTCCTCAGATCGGGTGGAACCGTATGGTCGAGATGATGCCAGAGTGTCCGATGTTTGAGGGTATTGACGACGGCTCATTCTTTTATCTCGTCCACTCATTCTATGTCTGTCCGGACAACCGGAACATTGTGGCCGGTCAGACTGAATATGGTATTGAATACTGTTCATGTGTTTGGAGGGATAATCTGTTTGCAACGCAGTTCCATCCTGAGAAATCTCAGGCGGTGGGCCTTCAGATGCTACGTAATTTCTGGAATTGGGCAGAAGCGAACTAAACACGTTAAAATCAACCAACTTTTTAGCGTGTATCCTTTTTCTGAAGTGGTACTTTGTCCCTATTATACTCAGTGAAACAATATGAGCCTGAAAAGTAAGATACTACTGATCATATTTATTGCATCAACAACGGCTGCAGCATTAGCTGGGCCGTTGCTGGTGGTGCTTATGAAGGTTTTCGGGTATACCATAACCTCACCTGCCGCCAATGGGGCCGCACTTCCTTTTCCTGTGATTATTGCTGGAGTCATCTATCTGTTGAGTGGTCTTTTTGTGCTGGTGCTTCTCAATATTCTACTCAGTAAGAATGTGGTTATGCCCGCTGTTGATCGTGAGATGATGGAGAGTGAGCGTGAAATGCTGACTAAGCAACTTCATCATTCCCAAAAGATGGAGGCTGTCGGTCGCCTTGCAGGAAGTATTGCACATGACTTCAACAATCTACTGACCATTATTGATGGATACTCCAGTTTGATTGTGGCAAATCCGGAGGGTGAAGATGTTAGTAGGAATGCGAAGGAAGTTATTGAGGCTGCACGAAAAGCTTCCTTCATTACTCGCAAGCTTCTTACATTCAGCCGTCAGGAGGAGAGCGAATCTGTATTGTTGGATTTGAACTCTACTCTGCAGGATACGAATAAAATGTTGACCCGGTTGATCGGGGAAAAAATCACCTTGGTTACTCAGGCGTGTAATGAACCCGTCTATGTTCGATCTAATCCGATTCAAGTGGGGCAGATTCTAATGAACCTAGCGGTCAATGCACGGGATGCGATGCCAAAGGGCGGGCGTATTACTATTGCAATTAACCGCCTCTGGCTGAATGACGGCGAGTGTAGTAAGCCGGATATTCTGGATGCAGGGGAATATGCGGAAATATCAGTGCAGGATACAGGTTTTGGTATTGATCCTGAGACGCTAGAAAGCATGTTTGAGGCCTTTTTTACAACCAAGCAAGCTGATCAGGGAACTGGGCTCGGTCTTTCCATTGTGAAAAGTATCCTTAAGGAAAATCAGGGCTTTATTACGGTAAAGAGCAAGGTCGGGAATGGTACTACGTTCCGAATTTATCTCCCCATTACCGAACCGGAGAATACCAGTGCTGAGGAAAAGATCAGAGCTACGATCGGAGATGTGAAGCCGAAAGTGGATGCTGAACATTCTAAAAAGACTTCGGTTGCAGGCAAGTCTGTGGCGGATAACGGTAAGCCCACAATCCTTCTGGTTGAAGATGATCTGATGATCCGCAACCTAGTTTCACAGACGCTCGAAGCGGAAAATAATCATGTTCTTCTTGCCGAGGAAGGATGGGAGGGCATAAAGATTGCCCGAAACTATCAAGGCAATATTGATCTGCTCTTTACTGATGTGGTTATGCCTGGCCTAGGCGGGGTTGAGTTGGCAATGGCCGCAAAGGAGCTTTACCCAAATATCAAGGTACTTTTTATGTCCGGCTATTCGAAAGAACAGTTGACGGAAGAGGGAGTGCCTCCAGGGGCCTCTGTGCTTGAGAAACCGTTTACTCCGGCTACTGTAAAGACAGTGGTTGCTCAGCTACTTAGCTAACGCAATGGTTTCGGCTGTCGATGCTGGAATCCAGCAAGTTTGACCGTCAGCTAACCGGATCTTCCACCATTCGCCCCTCCTTTCTTCGAGGCGGAACTCGGTTCCGGAGTGTAAGGGTGCAAGGAATGCTGGCGCATACATTTCTCCATTCCCTTTTCGGGCAAGCACCTCTTTTTCAATAATGACCCCGGGCGGGGTTCTCTGCTTCATGACGGTTTCAGCAATTAGTGAGCTCAGAATGATGAATGACAGCACGCCAGTGATGATAAGACTCGTACGGGCTGATCTTTTTTGTGAGCGAATCATCCAAATCCACGCTCCCCAAAAGCCGATCCACAAAATAGAAAACATTCGCCATCGGAAGGCCGGAGAGGTGTCGAAATGCCACCCCAAAAAACAAGCTGCTAAGGGATGGAGTGGTTTTTCTTCTATGAGATCTCGGCATAGTGCACGGGCAGACTGAAGGTTATACTGTAGATCAGGATTCCCCGGAATATAACTCTTGCTTCGGCGATAATTGAGGATAGCTTTTCCGTTATGACCGGCCATTAACCAGCAGTTCCCCAGTGTGTAAAAAAGGTGGCCGTTATAAATCTTTTCCTCTTTTATCAGATATTCATACTGTTTAGCTGCTTCAGCATACATGGCGGAGTTAGTTGCAGAGCGGAAGAGTTGATGAGCTTCTTCCAGCATCTGTTCATTATAATCCGATGCATATATTGTAGTACAAAGAGTTAGCGTTGTTAACAAGCCCAAGGTTAAAGGTCGGAGTGTCATTTGAGCTTCCTTTCAACCGTTTTAATAATTCGAGTTGCATTTCGGATAATAGCCTTTGCATCAGCGTTGTCGTCAAATCCTCGGGTAAAGCGATAAGCTTCGCAAAGAGTCAACAGTTGCTGGAGATCTTCTAACGTATCTGGATCGGCGCCCTTTTCAAGCAGATGTTTTTCCGCATCCCGATAGGAGAGAGCTCCTGCACAGAGATGCAACCGGTCTCCTAGATAAGCCCGCAGAATCTGGTCAAGGTTGCTATAGATTTCACTTTTGAGGGAGTGATTTCGGATGATGTGAGCCGCATTCCTACGAAATACTCTAAAGGCACGAGCTGCCTTGGCGGTGCGTCGGATATGGTGTTTTCGCTTTTCCAGGAAGGACAGAGCTGAGATACCGACAGCAATAACGGGAGGTGCAATCAGCAAGGCGAGAACCGAGAATGGGTGGGCCCATTCTCGGAACCGTTTTTGTTTTTTCAGCAGATCCGGACCTTCATAGTTTTGGCGGATCCCGCCAGGGGACTTAAGAGGCCGGATCTGATCG
>DATCZD010000068.1:0-9780 GCA_036526075.1 Pontiella sp.
ACAATTATCAGCAAGCGAAGTTCCACCCTTTGCATATTTAATCAAAGCAACCTTACCACCTAGCTTATTTTGAATTTTGTGACCAAATGAAAGCTCCGGCCCAAAACGACCTCCGTTCCATGAAATCCCGCACGTGGCATCCAGGTTCTTCCACCGTCCATCTCCAGAATTGACCGCTCCATGAAAGATCAAAACCTCAGGGTTACTCTCCAACAGATCCAATCGACCGGTTTCTGCTAGACTGGTATTTGGATTCAACAGCTTCCGAACGCCCTCCCCATTGGCATAACCATACCCCTGAGCATTTGACTGACCGGAAATAATAAATGTTTTGTACTCCTCGGCGCAGGCCACCCACGGGCAGAACAAAAATATTATCAAACTCAAAACAAACACTCTTGTGCTCATGAAAGACTCCTTATTAATCGAATACGTTTTTAACCTGAACATTTCAGATAAATACCGTTATTTATAAATGAATGAATTCGCCTCACACAAATGATTCCGGTAATGATCTTCGCTTCACGCATGGAGTTTATAGATGAATAAATTTAAATTAATTCGCACCGAAGAAATTAAAGAGCTGAACACACTAGCCAGGGTCTATCGACACACCCCTACCGGCGCAGAAATTTTATCAATGTCGAATGACGATGAAAACAAGTGCTTTGGAATTGCCTTTCGCACCCCTCCCTCTGATTCAACAGGGGTCGCACATATTCTGGAGCACACCGTGTTGTGTGGCTCTCAAAAATATCCCGTCAAAGATCCCTTTGTGCAATTACTAAAAGGGTCTCTTCAGACATTCCTGAACGCGTTTACCTATCCAGACAAAACCTGCTATCCGGTGGCCAGCCAAAACCTGAAGGATTTTCACAACCTAGTGGATGTTTACCTTGATGCGGTCTTTAATCCCCGCATTACAAAAGATTTTTTTATGCAGGAAGGGTGGCATTATGAATTAAACTCGCCGGACGACGAGTTGAAGTTTAAAGGTGTAGTCTATAATGAAATGAAAGGTGTCTATTCCTCTCCAGACTCGCTGCTGATGGAGAGTTCACAGCAGTCCCTTTTTCCAGACACCACTTACGGACTCGATTCCGGTGGGGCTCCAAAGCATATTCCGGATCTGACATATGAACAATTCAGAGCCTTCCACGAGTCATATTATCATCCTTCCAATGCACGCATCTTTTTCTATGGAAATGATCCTGAAGAAAAACGCTTTGCACTGTTGGAATCCTACTTAAAGGATTATCAGCAGATTGATCCAAAGTCCGACATAGATCTGCAAAAACCGTTGCCCAAGCCGGTACGCATTGAAAAATCCTACGCGGTCTCTGTCGATGATGAAAACCCGAGTCCCATGTTTACGGTCAACTGGTTACTATCCTCTCCGACAGATGCTGAAAACGTATTTGCACTAACCCTGCTCGATCATATCCTACTAGGCACTCCGGCATCGCCGTTACGCAAAGCCCTGATAGAGTCCGGCCTTGGCGAGGATATTACCGGTGGAGGGCTTGAAACCCATATGATCCAGATGATGTATTCGATCGGACTGAAAGGCGTGGAAACCGAAAATCTGAGCAAAGCTGAAACTCTAATCTTTGATACGTTGAGTCATCTATCTCAAAACGGCATTGCCAAGGATGATATTGAAGCCGCACTCAACACCATTGAGTTTGACCTCCGCGAAAACAATTCGGGAGGATTTCCCCGCGGTCTCTCACTCTGGTTAAAATCACTCAACGCATGGATTTATGATGCCGACCCGCTTGAACTCATTGCTTTTGAAAAACCGCTTCAAACTCTTAAAGAAAATGCTGAAAAAGAAGGTTATTTTGAGCAACTAATCTTCCAAAACTTTCTAAACAACAACCATCGTTCTACGGTCACCTTACATCCCGATTCAAAACAGGCAGCCCGAATTGAATCAGAGGAAAAAGAACGGCTTAAAAAAATTAAAGCCGGCATGAGCCCGAACCAGCTTCAGGAGATTATTTCGAACACCCAAAATCTGCTAAAACTTCAGGCCACAGCAGATTCTGAAGAGGCATTGGCTACCATCCCCTTACTGAGTCGTAGCGATCTCGACAAAAACATCCGGGTTGTAAAACGGGATGTTACTGAAGCTCTCGGAGCAACCGTTGTGAAACACAATCTCTTTACCAACGGCATCCTCTATCTGGATATCGGAATGGACCTGCATGGTCTGGATCAGGAAGATCTCCCATATGCGTCTTTGCTCTCGAGCATTTTATTAGAAATGGGAACCCAAAAAGAAGATTATGTATCCCTTTCCCAGCGTATTGCTCAAAAAACCGGAGGAATTTACGGGACACCATATCTTTCTGCTTTGGAAAATTCTGACCAAGGCGTCACCCGCTTTTTTCTTCGGGGAAAGTGTATGGCTGACCAAGCTGAAGAACTCCTCGATATCTTCAAAGATATTCTCCTACTACCAAGCTTTGATAACCGAGAGCGGTTCAAACAGATCGTTCTGGAACACAAATCTGAAATGGAAACCGCCATCATTCCTAGAGGACACTCAGCAGTAATCACGCGGCTTAAGGCGCAGTACCATGAAGCGCACTGGGTCAGCGAACAGCTGGGAGGGGTAGAAGCCCTCTTCTTTATCCGGAAACTGGCTGATGAAATTGAAAAGGATTGGAACACCGTTCTTCAACGACTAAAAAGAGTCCATCGCACACTTCTTGACCGCAACAGTCTAGTTGTCAACATCACTGTCGATCCGGAAACGATGAGCAATGTGGAGCAATTGGTGCAGGTATTCATGAAAGACCTTCCTTCTCTGAATACATTTACATTCAAAAACTGGAACCCAGCCCCGTTTCCTAAATCTGAAGCATTGACCGCGCCGACACAGGTTAACTATGTCGGATGCGCAGCCAATCTTTTTGAAGCCGGCTATAAGATGCATGGATCGGCCTTAGTGATTACCCGCTATCTACAAACCGCATGGCTATGGGAAAAGATCCGTGTACAGGGCGGCGCTTACGGCGGCATGTGCTCGTTTGACCAGCGCTCCGGCGTCTTTACCTTTGCCTCCTACCGAGATCCTAATCTTTCTGATTCTCTGGAGGTCTACAAAGCAACGGGTAGTTATTTGAAAAATCTAAAACTGAGCGAGGATGAACTGACACGAGCCCTGATCGGAGCCATCGGCTCACTTGACTCCTATCAACTTCCGGATTCCAAGGGGTATTCCGATTGCCTGAGATTCCTCATCGATTATACCGATGAAGAACGTCAACTGCTACGCGATGAGGTCCTGGCAACTACACAAGAGCACTTCAACTCCTTCGGAGATGTTCTAAACAAAGCCTTTGAACAGGGTTCCGTTTCCGTACTCTGCTCATCAGAGTCCGCCGAAAAAGCAATGCTGAAAACAAAAACCCGGATCCTGTAGATCCGGGCTGTTTATAACGAAAAGCGTAATAACTACTTCTTTTTCTGAGTTTGCGGTTCGGCTTCCACATAGCTTTTAATGGCGGCCATTCCCTCTACCATGCTGTACGATCCGCGGGTAATATCCGCCAAATCATTCAGCGCCTTGCTAGTTTTTCCATCTTCGGCCGGAACAAAGTGAATTATATTGATCGTATAGTTTTCTTGTTTCTTTTTACTCAATCCAAGAGACAACTTGTCTGAGGCTTGCCATTTCTTTCGAGTGTTATCAAAAGCTTCAATCAACTCCCGTGCAGTATAACTCTCATATTTTTTACCGGGAGGAGTTGGAGTTCCTGGGAAATAGGTCCGTACTATCTTTTTATCTATTTCATCGTTGTTCTGCGCAGAAATAACTTTGGGCGGCTTCCCTGCTTCTAAACGGCGCTCATTTTCCTCATTCAGCTTGCGTTTGGCCTTGCTTACTGTTTCACGCCAATTTTTCCAGTCAGATGAAGTCCATTGCCTTCCCTCCTGTTCCGTGGCATAATTGATCTGACTTCCAAAACCACTCGTCAAAATAAATACAACATCTGCCTGTTGCTTCATCGCAAGAAAAGCACCTTTGGTCCAATCACCGGTTTCTCCTTTCAAAGGATCAATCTTAAACTTTTCAGAGATAAAACTCCCACCTTCGCCAAGCGTCTTTGTTCCATACTCAGCTTTCTTGCCTTTTTTATAGACATTCAGCGGCTTCAGCCACTGTTCAACCTTGGCAACATTGGCAGGGGTTGCCGGAACCAAACTTGGAAACAACACACTATGTTCATCTTTACCTTTTCCATATACCGCGATATTGAAAACAACAGCAGGATTTAATCCTTCCAGAATCCGCACAAGCTCCGACTTGATGATACTATACGCTGGGATACCACCCAACTCATCCGCCAGCATATTTCCTGAAGCATTAAGCACGATGAAAACCTTCTCCCCCTTGCTCTTTGTGCCAAAAAGATTAATTTCGGGCATAGCAAATCCAATAGACTCCATCCCGCTAGCCCCCAAGGATCCCAAGGCTCCTTTGACTCCCGAAATCTCCGGCATCTTGAATTCAGGTGTACTCTGTTTCACATCCTTTACAACAATACGCTTGCTCAACTTCGGCTTCGGCCGGCTTTTCTTAACCTTGACCGGAACCTGAAGTTTCTTGAGCTGGGCCTTCGGGCGACTTACCCGTTTGGCCTCAAACTGCTTATCTTCACGCTGATAGGTCTTTACCGCAACAATCGTTCCTGCCACCAAAAACAGAACTAAATGCAAGGAAACGGTGACAATGAATGCACTCGACCTGGCATGTTTGGCAAAAAACCCTTTTTTCTTTATTTTCTCAGACATCATGTAACCTTCTGTCCTGTTTTCTTTCTACATCGACATGCTGAATGACATGTTCTTCACATCCGCTGCGGCACAGGCATCCATAACCCTGACAATGCGACCATGCACAGCTTTATCAGCCGGAAGAATATTGACAATCAGTGCGCTTCCAGAAGAATCAGCAGCCTCCTTGAGCGTCAACAGGTTTCCGATCAGGTCATCTAGATTATCCTCGTTCTGACCAAAAACCATACCATTAATCAGAATATCCCCCAACTCTGTGACCTCAATCAACACCTCAATCGGCAAGCTCAGAGGCTCGGAAGTATCCACCTTTGCGGGTAACATAAAGGAGAGATCCGCCTCTTTCTTGATCAACGACGCCGTCACCATGAAGTAGATGAGCAGCAGGAACACCACATCAATTAACGGTGCAATTTGAAGCTCCGCTTTTTTGTTAACTAAGTCGTCCAATAATTTCATGATTATTCCTCAAAGGTTGCATAGATCAGGTCGGTGGCCCCCACCTCGCCGCAGGCAATCATGATCTTCTTGAGCGTTTCATAAAGTACACGGTGATCGGCGCGGATCAGCACACGAAGGTTCGGGTTCAAATCAAGCTCTTCACTGATCCTAACCTTCAATTCATTCATCGTTACAGGAGCCGCTCCATCATAAACCTGGTTATTGGCATCTACCGACAGAATCATGCGATCCTTGATGTCCTCTGGAACCTTGGCATAAGAGGACTCGGGGACATCCACTTCCACCTTTGCCGGATCCGCAACAACCGAAGCCACAATGAAGAAAATCAGCAACAGGAAAACCATGTCGATCATGGGCGACATATCGATTGCTACATCATCACGGGATGGCGATTTAACTTTCATACTGCACCTCACTTGGGAGGGTTACGCTTTAAAATGGCCTTTGATCAGCCGCGAAAATTACTCTGCCTTGTCTTCGAATCCGAGCGGAAGCTCACCGGTTTCGAGCGTATCCAGCAATCCGCCGATATTGCGACCCAAAGTTGCAGTAGTCTTGATAAAGCTATTACGGAAATAGTAGTAGAACAGCATCGCAGGAATCGCAATAATCAGACCGCTTGCAGTCGTGACCAAGGCCTCACCGATGTTGCCGGCCAGAACTTCCGGCTTACCCATACCCTGAGACCCGATGGTCTGGAAGGCCTTAATCATACCGGAAACCGTACCCAACAACCCGAGCATCGGGGCTGTAGCGCCAATGATAGACAGGTAATCAATCGATTTCATATAGGTAGTAACTTCTTCGGTGCTGGCTTCTTCAATCGCTTCCTTAACTTTTCCGAAATTAATTTCACGGTTAACAGAACACCGTTCCAGACCGGCAGAAAAAACATAGGTAAAGAGTGTTTCCTGCTCTTTGCAAAGCGCATGAGCTCCAGAAATATCCTTATCCTTCATGATTTTAACAAAGTCAGGCATCAAATCCGGACGAAGCAGTACCTTTTCGCGTAATGAAAGACCGTTCTGAACAATAAGGAACACCATCCAGCCGGACATCACCCCCAGTGGCCACATTGCCCACCCCCCCTGTTTGACGAGTTGAAGCAATGATGTTTTCTGAACCGATGCCTCTGCAACTTCTGCGTTCTGGGCAAAAGCTACTGTGGCAGCCATCAGGCTCAGACAAAATGTCAGTTTGATAATTTTCTTCGTCATTTTATTTCTCCTTCTCCTATCAGTTAAATTTAATCCGCGTTTAAAGTTTCTTGTTGCGAACGCAGTGTTGCAATCTGGCGTTTCAGTTTCCGGGCGGCCACATCCTCATCGCTATCCCTATACAGCATGAAGATCTGATTGATGACCTCTTCAGCTGAATCATATTTACCTAGTTTTGTGTAGAGCTCTGCGCACAACAACTCGGCGGGTTGCATCCATTCCGGACTATGACTATGAAGCGCCACAATCCGAGCCGCCAGTTCAATGGCTTTCTGGTATTCCTTCTTTGCCTCTAAAATTTTTGCAGTTATATACAGCGTTGCTGGAGAGGCATTCAAAGTTGCAGCATTCCAGCCAAATGAATGCATCACCTTCTCTGCTTCAACAATATTCCCAATCCCAATTAGAGAGAGAGTCAAATAGATCCGTCCTGTTTCCTGAAAATCGGGAGTACTATCATCCTGGGCCAGTTTTTTGGCAGTAGTCAGCGATTCTTTGTAATTTCCTACTTTGTAATTCAACTCCATCAGAAAACTATTATACGGAGTTAGGTTCGAAGAAATATCACTGTAATCCGCAAAGCGTGACAATGTGGCATCCAGAATATCTATAATCTGCTGATATTCGCGATTACTATTCATCTCACTAAGCTTTTCGGAGTCAATATTAACTTCAAAAGCCAACGATTCAATCGTTCCTGCCCCCACACGAATCGGACGGGCTCCGGCACCAGTTGAGAACTCAATCCAGTCACCGTCACGACCGATCAAACTACCTTTCCAGGAACGCCCTCCCGGCATGAACAGCTCTGCTTTAATTGGAGCAGATTCCACTGCTGAAGCCACAAAAAAAACAACGGTACATGCAATGCTTAAAAAAAGTTTATTCATGATTGTTCCCCATATTTCTTGAGCAGTTCCTTTGCCTGTTCAGCGAGCGGATGATCGCGGGTATACTTATCTTCCAGCATCGCTTTAAGTGTTTTTTCGGCATCTGTTGGACGGCCTAACTGATCCAATACATCGGCCGCAGCCAAATAGCTTTTAGCAGCCCACTCTCCATCAGAATAGGTCTTAAACAGCAAATAGGTGCGCTGGAAAAAGGTATGAGCAGTTTCTAAATCATCTGTGGCCTGGCGACATAGTCCCATGCCATACATGGCTTCGGCAAAAATTGGACCTCGCCATTCAGCAATCCCCAGACACATATTATACGATGCTTCAGCCTCTTTATAACGCTCCAGTTTATATTCCGTCTTTGCTTTAGCAATTTGAGCCCAACCCATAAAAGCTTCCACACCGAACAAACTCTGGGCTTCTGCAATCGCGACCAACACACCGTCTTCATTCCCTTCAGCCTTCTGTTTAAAGACTCTGGCCCGGTGCGCCTTCCACAGCAACTCGGACTCTTCGAATGATTCTATGAAATAGTCAGATAGATCCCCCATTGCCTCGACATTTCCAACAGCTACTGCAGCATCGCACATGATCGAGAGCGAAGCCGGGGTCGTAAGGTCAAGATCCAGTTCTGCATCCAAAAGCTCCGTACCGAGAGTTGCAACAACTTCATCACCTCGAAGCGAGGCCAGCGTCACCTTTAATCGCAACTGAAGAGTTGGTTGCGATTCTTCAACAAGCGCAAGTTTCCGTTCAAGCATCTCTATTAAAACACTCTTCTCTTCCTCGGACAGGCGGGTTTCAGCTATTGAAACCAACTCAAAAATAATTTTATCTACTCCGTCCTGCGCTGTGTCATTACCATATTCAAGGATCGCATCAACATAGGCAGAAACCGCTTCGCTGACTTTTTCCTGAGCAATCTGAGCACGCCCTATCCAGAAAACCGCTTCAGCAACATTCGCATCGGACTTCCATATGCCCATGTAATATTCCATCAGTTTAATGATTTCTGCCCACTTATCTTCCAATTTGTAAACCTTCGCAGCTTGAAATGCTGCGTAAGATGCCTGCAATGAGGTTGTCGCTGAATCAATGGCTTTCCGGTAGTCAGCAATCGCCCGATCGAGCGTATAGGGGTCATATTCATCAATATCTGGAGTGCTGGGGTCATCATCTCCATCCTTTGCGGCTTCAATATCGCCGCGCATGCTATACGCCTCAGACAGCAGAATACTTCCCGAACAGTCTTTAATAAAGCGGGTGAACACCGCTTCCGCCTCTTTAATCCGTTCCAACCCAAACAGACAAACCCCTTCGCGGAACATGGATTCTGCAAAAAACTCACCATCCGCATGCTGCAGTTGATAACTTACAAAGTCATCCATTGACCGCTCATAATCTCCCTCAAGAAGATAAGTCATTCCTCGATAATAAAGCGCATTCGCATAGTGATCGCTGTTAGGATATTTGTTTAAAATCAAAGCGAACTGATTCCCAGCCTCTTTGTAATCCTTTAACTGGAAGTAGGCAAAAGCCATCATATTGTGAAGATCTGCCTGCAAACTTTCTTCATACTCCCCTTCTGCATCGGAAAGATCTTCCACATATTTCTTGAGCGCAAGCATCTGATCCGCTTTCTGGTTCATCAGCTTTTCACGCATGATAAGCGACAACATGGCCCGAGCATATGGCCCATCAGGGTTATCTTGCAGACTCTTAAGAATGCGTTCTTCAGCACGTTTACCTTCACCCGCGTCCAGCAAAAGAATAACAGACTGCAACAATGCGGCCTGACCGATTTCACTGTCTTTTTCACTCAGAAAATCAAAGAGCGCATACCCTTCCCAATATCGTTTAACCTCGGCATAAATCTGCCCGATTCTAAACATCACTTCATCTTCGTAGGGCGGAAGTTCCTTTAATGTTTTGATCGACTCTTTCAGATCGCTAATCTCTTGCTTTCGGGCCTCCGCTTGATCCGAATCAAGACCTCTCTTCATATCATTGTAAAAACGTTCTTCAAGCGACTTCAGGCGTTCTGTTGAGTACGCCACCATTTCTTCGCGCGGAAGAACCCAGCGATAAAGAAGTAGTGAATGTAGATATTGCTTCTGCTGTTCCTGAGCATCACGGATCTCACCAGCATCTTCATAGAGCCCCTTGCCAGCCTTCATAAGGGTCAGGTTCAGCGTAATATCATACTTTGAGTCTGATCGATAAAGACTTGGAAGCTTTGCAAAAAGGTCCTCCCAATTTTTGCACTCCACCAAAGCTCGGACCGTCATAATTCCGCACATAGCTTTGATACGACTTTCTTTTGCATTTTTAGCGGCATAACTAAGCGGCGGAACACTGTCTTCCCACCTTTCCTGGCGGAACAACGCCTGACCCAA
>DATCZD010000069.1:0-2971 GCA_036526075.1 Pontiella sp.
ACATACCACGAAACATTTCAGCGTCATAATCACGACGGGCAAAGCCGACAATTGTAAATTTTTCGGGAAGAAGCTTTTGGGCGTAGGCGATATATAACGCCGGGATCAGTTTTCGGTGTGTTAAATCACCTGATGCTCCAAAAATTACAATTGTTACAGGATCCGTGACGCGGCTTTCGTCGATAGTTCCAGATAGACTCATGAATAAAACTCCTTATTAACCGAGGAAACCCTACACTTGCTTCACAGGGTTTTCAACGCTTGCGGTCACTCCGTTTTCCCGTTACGGTCTTGCCATTACAGTTATGAAAATTCTCGTACGATATCTCTTTGCTAATTTATTGAAACCGTTGCTTTATTTGCTGCTGGTTTTTACATTGCTCTTCCTGATCGGCGACCTAATGGATAATGCATCCGACTTTCTGCAGTCGGAAATTGCTCCTGTGACGGTACTTCACTATTACGGACTACAGCTTCCATCGATGGTTATCTATATTGTGCCAATCTGCTTACTTCTGGCTACGCTTTACAGCTTATCTATGCTGACGCGACACAGCGAAATTGTTGCTATGCGCGCCAGTGGAATCAGTGTCTACCGTATTGTTCGGCCTTATATGTTAATGGGCTTACTCTGCTTCCTGCTTACTGCATTGGTAAATGAATATACCGGACCCAAGTATGCTTATCGGGCCCACCAGCTTCTTGAAAGTCAGAAGACGTCCTCCGATGATGTTTATTTTGAAAATATTCCGTTCCGCAACCCGACCATCGGGCACATCTGGTATATTGAGGGATTTGATACTCGCACCTATACCATGAAGGGAATTATCCTGCGAAAACAGCGACAAGATGGGTCAGATGCCTCTAAAATAACGGCTAAAAAAGGGTATTGGCTGGATAGTCGTTGGTGGTTTGAAGACGGAACTATTCAGCATTTTGACGAACAGAATAATTTGGCCGGAGCACCTGAAAAATTCCAGACAATGGAAATGCGAGATCTCCCAGAAATTCCAGAAGATTTTATGGGTGAAGCCAAAGAGGCCGAACATCAATCCTCTCTGGAATTATGGAATTATATCCAGACGCACCAGTATCTTTCCCCGGAAACCCTCACGAAGTATAAAGTTGATTTTCATCATAAGCTGACTATGCCCTTTATCTGCATCATCGCTACAATTATAGGAATTCCAGTAGGTGCCCACACCGGCCGAAAAGGAGCACTTGCCGGTATTATGATGGCTATCGGTATGTTTTTTGGTTTCTACGCCCTGCAGTTTACCATGGAATATCTGGCTAAACAGATGTTGATTTTTCCTTGGGTAGGAGCCTGGTCCGCTGTTGTTGCATTCTATATTCTTGGTAGCGCATTGATCTACCGTATGCGCTAAGCATGGATACGAATATCCTTCACTTGCAATTGCAGGCTTGAGTTGCCGTTCCAGTTATTTTCCTGAAGCGTAAATGCAATATCCAGATTACCAGAGGGAAGTTTGTCTATCGGATAGTTAAAGGCAATGGCGTTAAAAGATTGGATTCCACTTTTTACTACCAGTTTTAAATGGTTTTTCCCTACACTACGTTTGCTGGCGATCTGTACATTTTTAAGGGCCCAGATTGGTTCAGGATTGTTCTGACCAAATGGACGGAGATTTCTGAGGTGTTCATAAAAACTCCAATCCAGTTGTTCTTCACTGATAACCGCATCAATGTGCTGGCTAGGGGTCAGGTCATATTCGTGCAAGACTGATTTAACCGCTCGGTTAAATGCTTTTCGGAAAACATCAACCTCTCCCGGTTTTACCTCCAACCCAGCCGCCATCTTATGCCCTCCAAATTTTGTAAGGTGTTCAGAACAGGATTCCAGGCCGTCTAAAATATTGTATTCGTCGACACTCCGACAGGACCCCCTGGCGCTTCCATCTTCTTCAATCCCCATGACAATTGATGGTCGGTTATAGTGACGAGCAACGCGAGATGCGACAATTCCTACTACACCGGGGTGCCACCCCTTCTTTGTAACAACGAGTCCAAAGTGTTTTTCTGGGTTAAAATAACTATCGATCTCAGCAAAGGCCTCTTCAGCCATCTCCCCTTCTATTCGACGCCGTTCCGTATTCGTATCATCAAGTAACTTTGCAATGCGATATGCATCAGATTTATCTTCTGTAAGCAGTAAATGAAGTGCCTGCATGGGTTGACCGATGCGCCCGGCCGCATTAATTCGCGGTCCCAGTTGGAATCCCAGATGATAGGTATTTGGGTCCCCTTTAACTCCCGAAACTTCTTTCAGGGCCTGTAGTCCAACCCACCGAGTTTTATCCAAACATGCAAGACCATGGCGGACAATAATACGGTTTTCTCCAACGAGTGGAACAACATCTGCCACAGTTCCAAGAGCAGCAATATCGAGTAAACATTTGAGGTCCAATTTTTCCGTAACTGACCGTCCCTGGTCGCGACCGACCTTCAATAAGCCGTGAGCCAGTTTAAATGCCACACCCACGCCGGAGAGATTTTTAAGATCTGGGGCCGATCCCAACTTTGGATTAATTAATGCAAAGGCGGATGCTGTTTCTTCTTCGGGTTCATGGTGATCTGTCACAATGACATCCACTCCTTTTTCCTGTGCCCAGCGAACGCTCTCTACAGAGTTTACACCGCAATCTACAGAGACCACCACACTGGATTCATATTCTTCAAGACAGCGTGCCAGTGCCTCTTGCGAGAGGCCGTACCCTTCATCCATACGATCTGGGATAAATGGCTGCACCCTACCCCCCAGAGTAGACAGCACCCGGGTGAGCAATGCCGAGGAGGTAACACCGTCGACATCATAGTCACCAAAAACCGTAATCATTTCCCGATTATCTATAGCCCTCCAGAGTCGACGTACAGCCACATCCATATCGGGTAGAAGAAAAGGATCTGATAAATCTTTTAAAAGGGGGTTTAGATAGGTTTCTACTTGAGA
>DATCZD010000070.1:0-10802 GCA_036526075.1 Pontiella sp.
GGCCGCTTAAGCAATTATTTCGATTTTTGACGCATGGAACCGGGAGCGCGGCGATGCGCGATCTTCATCAACTTTCCATTGAAGCTCTGCGGGATTATTTTGCTGTTAGCGAAAAAGAAGGGGTTATCTCGTCCGCCCAAAGCCGTATGATGGATAATGCAACCTCAATGCATAAAGTTCCGGTGCGTACACTTATGACTCCATTCAAAAAGGTTCCCCGCCTTTCCATTAGAGCTACTGTAGGGGATTACAAAAGGCTAGTGGCCCGTCGTGGTGAATCATATGCCGTTCTAGTGGAAAAACATCAGGTGGTTGCTATTCTTTCCATATTTTCCGTTGTAAAGCGCCGTTTAGAGGACGATCAGCCGCTCAGACCCTATGCAGAGGATGTACTCCTGGTTGAGGAAAACCGAAATATAAAATCTGTATTTTATCGTCTTCGTCGCAATCCTTTTCATTGTGCAGTTGTTGTTGATGCAAGAAAAAATCCCGTCGGGTTTATCAGAATGGAAGACGTGGCCCGCTATATTGCCACGAATTAGGTTAAGCAAGGGAAATTGAACTTATCAAAAGCATGCAATGACCATTTTTGGCGAGCTTCGCATTTCGCGCAATAAATCCGTCTCTTATAAAATCGGATTAGTTTAAATGTAATTTAACCAAGTTTTATAAGCCTGTAGGGAGCGGGCTCAATCCTAAATTTCCCCGAGCAACGGGCTGAGGGACCAGTTGGTTATATTCGGGGGTATTATGAATTGCCCGGAAACGCGGATCCTTTCGGATAAGCTGACGAATAGGGTCGCCCCCTTTCTCGATAGCTTTCCGCAGGAAAACAAAAGATTCGCCCCGTTTATTTTTGGCTATCTGAAGAGCTGCAAGTTCAACCCATCCACGCGGATCGTTGGGGTTGGCTACGGTATATTTTCTAAAGGCCAACTCTACGGTTGCCAGACTCCTGTGCTTGGTCATAAACTGGGCAATAGCAAGCATCATTTCTGGATCAAGTGTATTACTGTTCAGCATATTCCGAGCAAGTGATTCTGCCTGCTGTTGTTGTCCCATCTGACACTGGATTTCCATCAGTTCCAGTATTTCGGGAAACTCAATTGTGCGTGCTCGGAATTGTGCCTCAAGCTCAATGCGTCGGGCGGTCATTTCTTTTCGATTCTTAAGAGTTTGATTGAAATTAACAGCTTTTTCATTGTTTGGATCATTTTCAAGGAAGGTCTTTAGGATTTCCAATGCTTCATCATAACGGTTTTGTCGAGAGAGCATATCGGCCAGTCGAAAATTTGCTTCAGGACTTAGATCGTAGAGATCAATGGCCTGTTGGAATGCGTATTCGGCTTCTTTTAAATTACCTCTGTAGGCATAAAGTCCTGCTAGCGCACTACGCAATTTAGAAAAGGTTTTGCGGGCTACGACATCGCGAATAAAGCGCTGATCGTTAATTAAGCGTTCACAGTTCCAGTCCCAAAAATCAGTATCATTTTTGATCATTTCCTGTGTGATGGGGGTGGGCTTGTTGTTGATTTTCATAATTAGCCCATGAGGAGTGAGATACGGGTACATCCACTGTAGGACATAGCTCTCCTCAACATAGAAAGAGCGTGTTGGAGGAAGGCCGGTTTGGGGGTCAATTACGGGATCATCGTAAACTACAGCCGAACCGGCCTGACGAGTCTGTTCATCAGTCTTTGTTTCCGTGCGGTACTGGTTGTGATCAAAAATCATTTTACTGAGGAAGCCGTTGATCGTCATAACATCTTCGACGCCTTGTACCTGAATCTTTCCTTTTTCAGTGGTAACAGCACCTTGGCTTTTAATTCGCCCGCTTTTGACGCCATTGACAAACATTTCAAATGCGCGGTTGTTATCGATTAAGGATGGGATCCATATCTGATCGCCGTAGAGGTCGCGCATGACATCCATGTAGGTGTTGTCGGCTAATGCATTTTGAGTAATCAGATAGATATCGGGCCGAACCTTGGCAGAGTAGATCATATAGGTCGGCACAAATCGGCCTGGATCGGTTCCTCCAAAGAAGATGGCATTGGTGTCCATTGGTTCCGGATAGTTTTTATTTGGGTAGGCGGCCCATTGATGCTCGAATTCGTCGGATCCCTTACCATACCAGTATTCCATGTCGCTCTTGATGCCTTCTACGCCCCGTAGTTGCCAGTTGCCGAATTGCCATCCAAAATCATGGCGGGTCTGTTCTGCTCCGCCGTAGACTTTCAATTGAGGTTTGTCGTTGTAGTTTTTGTAGATGAGGGCAAGAGGGAGCAAGAGCACCATGGCAACACCCAAGACTTTGGTGATGGGATTGTTTTTAACTAGTGTTTCCAGGTATGCCATTAGGAACAGAATACCGTATCCTATCCAGATAACATAAATGGCGTGAGACTGGATATACTGTACTCGCCCGATAAACAGACTTTGAATATCGGTTTTCGGATTCTGAAGAATCATGAATACAATTCCAACAGACAGGAATGCGACCAATGTAGTGACCAGCCACCCAATATTACGCTTACCTGTTTTCCATGAGAAAAATACAGGTACTCCTGCTAACAATGCAATCGGCCAGTAGAATTGGGAGCGCAAGTCACGGAAATAGGTAAGTACTTGATTCAGGAACTGGGGGGTTAGAACGGATGCCAACTTGACACGCGCATACTGACCGCGGGTTACTGCATGCATAAACCCTTTCCATGTACGTGGGTAGCCCCAGTTAATCGGCGGATTTTGGTCTGAGGAGATCGGCATGTAGAGGTAGAAACCGAGTCCAATAAACATCAGCAGGAAGGTGGGGCCGACAATTTTCCCGTTCGGCAGGGTGAAAAAGGCAATGGTCGGGATGATCAGAACATAGAAGGTCCAGATCCAGAACCCGGGCTTTTCCGGCCCAGAAATCCACATATATTTTTCCATTCCTGTAGTTTCGGTAGCCCATTTGTTAAAGCCTACCAGTAAAACATAAAGGACTCCGACGATGACAAAATCGCGGACTAGATAAGGTTTCTTTATTAGCAGACAGGATATAATACACCCGAAAATGCCGAAAAACTGGAGAGTGAGGGAATTTTTATATATTCCAGCGGCGGCCAAAATCAGCATGAAAAAGGCTGCGGACAGAAACCATACATTATCTTTAGAGAAAATTTCGAGTTCGTTAAACAGTACCGCCACCGCAATTGCCAGTCCCATGAACATTAAGGTCTGATGGTTGGTGATGCCCAGTCCAAAAACAAAAGCGCAGAGCATAAGCCACTGAGTCTGTTTTGGTTGAGATAACCAGCGATAAAGGAAGATGAGCATCAGGGACTGGAAGAAGATATTAAGGGTATATACCTCAGCAATCACGGCTTGGGACCACATGCCCTGGCCGAAGGCGAGTAACAGTCCTCCAGAGATGCCCGCTGTTGAGCAAAACAAACGTTCCGTTTTTTCACCCAAAATAGCGGTTTCTTTCTTGAGGCTATTCAGAAGGTCCATACCTGAACGACTAATCAGCAAAGCAATTACACCACAGGCCGCGGCTCCGGAAAAGGCTGAGAAGAAGTTTACGCCCCAGGCCGGGTTAGGTTGTCCGTGAAAGGTTACGCCATGAAAAATCCATTGAAAAAACCAGGTTAGCAATGACCAGATCGGATATCCCGGTGGGTGAGGTACCCCAAGATAGTCAGAGGCGACAATCAACTCTCCAGAGTCTTCTAGTCCAAGGGTTGGCTGAAGGGTGATTGTATAGACTATCAGCGAGATGACAAAGGTCGTCCAGCATGCGATCCAATCAGATTTGCGGAAAAATTTTTCAGAATTCACGGTGATCTTCTCCGGTTTATGAAACAAAAGTTACAGAATAAAAAAAACGAGATGCAGGTCAATCATCCTTAAGACGCTTTTCTAGCGTTTTAAAAGTTGTTGGGTGCCCTCCTTTTATCTTGGCAAAGTGTGGGCGGGCTGGCTCATAATGTTTTTCAGCGGTGTAGGGAGCTTCGAAGTTGTCGCCCAATAAATCGTTCCGAACAAAGAAGGCATTTGCTCCGGAAAGACTGCATCCAACAAGTGAATAGTCCTTGGCTGCCGCTTTTTCCTCAATAAATTTAAGGGACATGCCTCCATGGTCGGTATAGTCCCACATATGGTTGGGATCGTAATTCATACAGTAGTGCACCGGAGGTATAAACTTGGCGTTATACTCCATGATAAGTACACGCGGTTTGGTGCAGGTAATGGCATCCCACACAAAATAGTCGTTTCCGTCAATATCGACAGACAGGAGGTCAATCTCTTTATCCGAGATTTGACCCGAGATAAGTTCATTGATGTTATCTTTAGTGATGAACGATTCGAGGACTTTAAGTTGGCCGGAAGCAATCGTTTCCTGAAGCCCTGTTCGAATCTTATTTATATTTTTAGTCGACCCGTCAATCCATAGCCCGTTCCATCCTTGGAACAGTAAACCGTAAGAGTTGTTTTCCATCCCGTCTCCACAGCCGAACTCTACAAAAGTTCTGTTAGTGGTTCCGATGCGTTTAAAGATTTCAATGATGATTCCGTCTTCATCGTTTTGGGAAAACATTTTTCGACCATAGGGGATGAGGTTTTTCGGGTTGGAATATTTAGGTAGCCGTTGCATCGACTCCATTTCATTCCTTAGCCAAAAGCCGCGAACATCGATAATGCGTGTACCTCCTACCATAAGGCGGTGTTTTAAGTTTGTCCATTTCCCCATAAAGGCGTTCCTTGTGTTGGCAGTATTTTATGTAAAAAGAATGTTCCGTATACTACAACACGGCAATTCAGACGAGCTGAAACAATAAAAACTCTCGCAAAGGGATGCTGTTTTTCGTAAGTTCTCTCCGATTTTTGTTTAGTTTTATTAACGAGGGTTTCATGGCATCAAAGTTAGGCGCGTTTTTAAAGGGGAAGGGTTCTCCTGTGGCGCAGATATTTAAGTATGTCATGTGCGGTTGCATGGCAGTAATCGTGGATCAGGTCGTCTTTTATCTGTTGGCCTGGCGCCTTCTTCCCTGCCTCCGGGCTACGGACCCTGTTGCCAGATTGCTAGAATGGGTCGGGTTTGCAGTGGTGGAAGCTTCTGAGTCGGAGCTGAAACGAAACTACTGGGTTATTAAAGCTATTTGTTTTATCGCGGCCAATGCAGTGGTCTATACGCTGAATGTGCTTTTTGTTTTCACGACAGGGCGCCACACCCGTTTTATAGAAGTTCTTTTGTTTTTTGGTTCTTCACTGTTTCAGTTTCTATTCATCTGGTTGGGGGGCATACTTATAACGCAGTTTGGTTGGGAAGTGACGTATTCGAATGTAACCATGTTACTGACCTCTTTGATGATTAACTTTATTGTTCGTAAGAAAGTTGTTTTTAAGGGTTAAGGAAGTCCAAGGTTTTTTATGAAAAGGGCATTGATTACAGGTGTAAACGGTCAGGATGGATCATATTTGACGGAACTGTTGCTGGAAAAAGGATATCAGGTACATGGCATTGTGCGTCGGACCAGTTCCTTTAGCCGAGAGCGCATAGATCCTGTTTATAGACAGCAAAAAGAAACTTCAGGAGAACTGTTGCTTCACTACGGTGATATGGGGGATGAGAAAAATCTTCGGAAGCTGGTAGAAACGGTGCGCCCTGATGAAGTGTATCACCTTGCTTCACAGTCCCATGTGGGGATTTCGTTCGATATGCCGGAATATTCGACCGATGTAAATGCCATGGGAACCTTACGTATTTTGGAGGCAATTAATGATTATTGCCCAGAATCTCGTTTTTATCAGGCGTCAACTTCTGAACTATTCGGCGATGCTGAAGAGACTCCGATGACCGAATCTACACGGTTTAATCCGAATTCCCCCTATGCCGTTGCTAAGCTGTATGCCTACTGGATGACCGTTAATTATCGGCGTACTTATGGAATGTATGCCTGCAATGGGATTCTATTTAACCATGAGTCTCCTCGACGAGGTGAAAATTTTGTAACGCGAAAGATTACTCAAACAGTAGCCCGTATTGCGCACGGTCAACAGGAAATCCTTTCAATCGGCAATATGAGTGCCTTGCGCGACTGGGGCTATGCTCCCGACTATGTCCGCGCCATGTGGTTGATGCTTCAACAGAAACAGGCCGAAGATTTTGTGATTGCTACAGGTGAAACACACTCTGTGCGTGAATTCATTGAAAAGGCCTTTTCCTTTATCAATGTTGACCTTAAGTGGGAAGGCGATGGGGTAGATGAGTGCGGAGTGGATGCTTCTTCCGGTAAAGTGCGGGTGAAAGTTGATTCTCGCTATTACCGCCCGATTGATGTTAACCGGGTGCAGGGTAATGCCTCCAAGGCAAAGCGTGTGTTAGGATGGGAACCACAAGTCAGGTTTGATCAGTTGGTGAAGATTATGATGGAGGCGGATTTAGAAGTCGCCCGGAAATCTCAGTAGGAAACTGTTTTGAAAATACTGATCATGAATTGGCGAGATGTTAACCACCCGCGTGCAGGTGGTGCCGAGATGCGCCTTCATCATATTTATGCTCCACTGACACAGCAAGGGCATGAAGTAATTCTTTATTCCTGTGCCTATAAGGGGTGCAAGAGGCTGGAGAATATTGACGGCATTGAAGTACATCGTCTAGGAAATGATCTCACCTTTGCTCCACTCTGTACGTTCAGTCTACGCAAATGGGTGAAGCAGCATCAACCGGACATTGTAGTAGAGGAACTCAACAAGTTGCCGTTTTATTCTCCGGTGGTTTATAAGGGACCGCTCATGGTCCAGATGGCTCACCTCTGGCGCAAATCGATTTTTAAGGAAGCTAGTTTCCCCGTAGCCTTTGTTGTTTGGTTTTTTGAACAGACTATAGGTTGGTTTTATAAGAAATGCTGGTTTTCCGTCTACAGCACATGCACCCAGAGAGATCTTAAAGCTTTTGGCGCAAGAGATGAGCGCAATCGCCTGATTTATTGCGGCGGAGATCTTTCTTCTTATGTTCCTGGCAAGATGGAGCGGGAACCATTTATTCTTTGGATCAGCCGGTTGCAAAAATATAAAGGACCAACCGATGCAGTAGAAATTCTCGAAAAACTTCAGCCGGATTTTCCTGATCTCAAACTGGTTATTGTTGGAGAAGGCCCATTCCGACATCAACTTGAAGAGTTTATTTCAGAAAAGGGAATGCAGGATAAGGTTACGCTCACCGGATTTATCAGTGAAGAGGAAAAAATAGATCTTCTTCAACGCGCTTCTGTTCACCTTCAATCCAGTTATAAAGAAGGGTGGGGGCTGAGCGTTATTGAAGCCAATGCCTGTGGATGCCCTGTGGTAGCGAATGATACCACGGGTTTGCGTGATAGTTGTCGAAACAATGAAACGGGGTTGCTTTACACGTATTGTGATATTGAGGACGGGGCAGATAAGGTGCGCCTTATTCTGAATGATGAAGCATTGCGTGAGCGTTTGGTTTCAAGGGGTTACGAATGGGCTGGTGGCTTCAGCTGGGAACGCAATTCTCAGGAAATTTTTGAATATCTTCAGGAAATAATCACTACGGGAACTGAGAGATAAGGAAATGAAAAACGATAAAGTAAAATTTCTCCTGTGCTTACTATTTTTTACTCTCCTTGCAGTCATTACATTTCGCTGCACATGGGGAGAAAATATGGTTTTTTCTGCATCCGATCTCAATATCGGACGATTAGGAGCTATGAAAAGGGGGCTTCCAGGGGGTGTGTTTGGTGGCTTTGGTGCAAGCCCGGTTCTTGGTGTGAGCGGGATTGCGAGTCCTCGAATTTTTAATCTGCTTCTAAGTGTCATGCCTCTAGAGGTTTTCGCGAATACTTTTTATGGCCTTGTTCTTATTGTTGGTTCTGTTTCCATGATCTGGTATTTGCGACTGTGGGGACGTAGCTGGATTGCATCTATTACAGGGGCACTGATCGCTTTTTGGTTTAATTCCATTATGTTAGCGGTTGGCGGTCATGCCTATAAAATGGAAGTACTTGCTTTGTCTGTGCTTAGCATGTGCTTCATCGAGAAAGCGATTAGAAGTAATTCTTTGCGGAGGACTGCAGGGTATTCTCTCTTAACGGGGTTAGTGGTCGGAATTATGATGATTGAGCAGCAAGATGTTGCGCTACTTGCTGGTTTGTTTATTGGGCCTTATACCCTATTTCGTTTGAGTCAAGTTCATCTACAGGCCCTTTCTCGATGGGTTGCGGTACTTATGCCTATAGCAGTCGTTGCGCTATTGCTGTCCGGTAGCACGGTGATGGGTTCATATAAAAGAAACATTAAAGGCGCGGCGGCTGTTCAGGAGCGCGGCGATGGAAGTGAAAAATGGAACTATATTACGCAATGGAGTATGGTTCCTTCGGAATGGCCGGACTTGATTGCATTCGGATGGAGTGGTTGGAGTAGTAATAATCCAGAAGGTCCGTACTGGGGAAAAATCGGTCAGTCAGCAGAATGGGAAGCTGAAAGAAAAGGATTTCGCAATTTCAAGCTGACCAGTGTTTATTTTGGTGTAATTCCTTTCTTTCTGGGAATCTATGGGATGTTTTGTGCTTTTCGGAGCCGAATTAATGAAGATGCGAGAGTTGTTGCGTTTTGGGGGATTGCCGGAATCATCGGATTCATTTTGGCCTTCGGGAAATATTCGATATTGTACAAACTGTTTTATCAGCTTCCGGTGGTGAGCAATATTCGTGCGCCGATAAAGTTTCTCGATAATTTTCAGATATGTCTCGGTATTATGGCAGCTTATGGGCTTGATAACTTGGTGACTGCAGGGAAAGACGAAAGATCGTGTAAGATTCTATGGGTTGCGGGAAGTGTTTGTTCCGGATTATTGTTGTTTGCCGGCCTAAAGGTCGTTTTCGCTCCGGCAGGATGGGAGTCTTTATTTACGGAAATGGGCTACGGTAATTATGTGGACGTAATGATTTCTAACATGTCAAAAGCTTGGTTTCATGCGGCGGTACTGTCCATGGTATTTGTCGGTTTAGTTTTTCTTCTCTGTAAAGGAATCATTCCGGCAAAATGGGTGGTTATTACTTTTGTTTTTGTGCTTGCAGTTGACAGTGTTATGCAGACGTCTCGCTATTTTAGAGCCTCGGATATATCCTCTCTTAAGAACGGGAATCTAGTTATTGAATATTTGAAGGAAAACCAGGGCGATGAACGTACATTCCTCTTAGACCAGAGCGGAATTTATAATCAATGGCTCGCTTCAGACGGACCATTTCATGGGTTGAGATTTTTCAATATCTGGCAGATGCCACGAATGCCAGTTGAATATAAGGAATATCTCGGAAAAGTCGGCCGCAACCAGATGCGCCTTTGGCAAATTTCATCAATTAAGCATGTGCTTGCACCAGCGCAGATTCTGCAACAATTAAAACAGAATCCGGAGATTGGAAAACAGTTTAAACCTGTTCTGAATTATCAAATACCGACAGCTCAGGGAATGCGACAAGATGTGTTGCTAGAATACTCCGATCACATACCCCGCTTAGCTTTGTATTCAAACTGGGAGGCTATCCCTTTGGGTCAGCATTGTGAAAAAATGGTTTCTCTAGAACATAATCCGACGGATACAGTCTTAGTTTCTTCAGAAAGCGGTCTGCAATCTCAACCCGGTATAGGAACGTTTACTCCTTTGAAGGGGCAAAAGTCTCGCGGTAAGTTCTCGGTACAGTTTGATGCTTCCAGACCGTCAATCGTCCGGTTTTCCCAACGGTATGAGCAGGGATGGCATGTTTTTGTTGATGGTGAAGAGTCCGAGCTTCTACGTTTAGACTATATCTGTATGGGAGTTGCTGTTCCCCCGGGGAAGCACATTGTTGAATTTAGATGTGCCAGTGGCCTTCGCCAGATCACTACGTTTTTATTGGTGTTTATGATTTCTCTCCTGACTGCAATATTTTTTCTTTTTGGAAAGAAAGTAGTTGATCAAGCCAGTTCTGCATAGATAGGGATGATGTCTGATACAGGGGATTAACAGTTTAGGTTTGTATAACAAGAATACCTGCCAAGGCAGTAATAGGAGATTGAAGAAAGATCAAATAAAGGGGTGGAATATTATTAGGCTGGACTTCTTCGATTACTTAATCATATAGATCGAGTGCGCTGTATAAGGAAAACTTGGACTATATCTGTAGTACTTATGCCAGAAGCTATTAGTTAATTGGCCACGAAAAAAACTGCAACTCTAGGAAGAAAATGTACGTGAATATGTTGTCGAGTAATATCAAGCGGACTGGAGTTTTGCTTTGAGTTGTTGTTCTAGATATCTTGGTGATTGATCGGTTTTAGGACAGGGTTAAAATTCTTTTCTATTGGAATGTAGTTTATGTGTGTCACGAATTTTTTTTGTTAACATGCAGTAGGTGGGAAATAAAATGTCAAAATCTAAATCTATTCATCACTTGGCCGATGTCCAGTCCGAGACTATAGGGCATGGAACCAGTATTTGGCAATTTTGTGTTGTACTTCCTGATGCCAGAATTGGTTCTGATTGCAATATCTGTTCACATTGCTTTGTTGAGAATGACGTTTTGATCGGGGATAGAGTAACTATCAAGTGCGGGGTGCAATTATGGGATGGCATAAGTATTGAAGATGATGTTTTTATTGGGCCGAATGTTTCATTCACAAATGACAAATATCCGAGATCCAAGCAACGACCGGATACATTTATTCGAACTGTGATCAAGAAGGGCGCGTCGATTGGCGCGAACGCTACAATTCTTCCGGGCATAACTGTCGGTGAAAATTCGATGATAGCTGCG
>DATCZD010000071.1:0-6386 GCA_036526075.1 Pontiella sp.
GCCAGCCGCACAATGGCCGACCAGATGTACGACCTCTCGACCCAGGAAGACCTCAAACTTATGGAAGCCCTTGAAGTCCTCTGGTCCAACAGTAAATAAAAGCATCCGACTCGACTGTCGCCATCAGGCGGCAGAACGAGAGAGCGGAAGCTCTGTTGGGTGCACCAGATGCTCAAAATCTTTGTAAAGCATACAGATCAGTTCCGAATGAGAGCCGGCATTAAATATAATCTGTCGCTCTCTTTTCAGACTGGGAGAAACATAAACCTCCATTCCGTATAAATTTCCGCACGGCGGTTGAGCCCCAACCTCACAGTCCGGGAAACAGCCATCAAACTCTTCCTCTGTGGCCAGTTCTGCACTCTCGGCACCGGTTGCAAACTTTAGTGATTCCAAGTCTACAAAATGGCTTGCGGGCAGAACGGCTTCGACGATTTTTCCGTCGAGCTTAACCATTACCGTTTTGGCCAGTTCTCTACCAGGAACATGCGCAGACTGCGCAACCTCCTGAGCGGTAAAGGCCGGGGAATGGGTAATGGTGGTGTAGCTAATCCGGTTTTCATCCAGATATGATGTCAATGTCCGTGCTGACATTTTTCACCTCCTCTCGGGTGAACTCCCTATCAGTCCGTATAGACCTTCCTGAGTAATAATCAAGCCTATACTACCACAATAATATCTGCATTAACTTCACAGCAAACAGGTTATGAAATATCAGAGGTAAGTCTCGGGTCAGGATAGCGATATTCCTGCCCCTCATGGTTAAGGAATATAACCTCATCGCCCTCACGTCGAAGTTGCGCACGGTCCAAAATCTGTACTTTTCCACCGCCGCCGGGAGCATCGATGACATACTGAGGAACAGCCAAGCCGGATACCCTACCATGCAATGATTGGATCAACTCTATCCCCTTCTGCACGGAAGTTCGAAAATGCGCGGAGCCTTGAACAGGGTCACATTGCAGTAAATAATATGGCTTCACATTTATTTCTAGCAGACCATAAAAAAGGTCCACTAATGCTTCAGTGTTGTCATTGACTCCTCGCAGCAGTACGGTCTGGCTAACCATACCGATTCCATAATCCGCAAGTTTCCGGCATGCTTCCCGTGTTTCTGGAGAAAGCTCTGCCGCATGAATAAAATGAAGACTGAGCCAGACTCTATGCCTCCGAAGCATACTGCACAGATCATCGGATATACGCATTGGAAGGACAACCGGAACCTTGGACCCAATACGCACCATACGTACATGCGGAATACTGCGTAACCGGGTTAAAATTCCATCCAATACCGAGTCCGTTATAGTAAGCGGATCACCGCCGGAAATAAGAACATCCCGGATTTCCGAATGCTCTTCGATATAACAGAAACTTTCCTCGAGGGTCTGAAAATCCATCGGATGCTTCCCAACCAGACGCGAACGGGTGCAGTAGCGACAATACGTAGAACAAAAAGTAGTGACCAGAAACAAAACCTTATCAGGATAGGTATGAATCAGATGCGGAGTCGCACGATGAAGTTCTTCGCCCAGCGGATCCGCTAGCTCTCCAGTACCAGTGCATTTTTCATGTTGGGTTGGAATAACGGTTCGCCGCAGGGCATCGTGCTTCATTAAACGAGCATAATGAGGCGTAACCGCGAACGAAAGGGGGATTTCTCCTTCAAAAGCCGAGCGTTCCTCATCGGTCAGCTCAATATACTCTTCAAGCTGTTCCCGAGTGGAAATACGATTTGCAATCTGCCACTTCCAGTCCCCTAAATCACGATCCATAAATATATCCCTTACTGTTCTCCGGAAAAGTCCAATATCGAGGACAGTTGACATGAGTAAAGTAGTCGGCATTATACGCGGATGCTTACGAATGAAAAACAGATTGAACAGCAATTAAAGACCGTCAAAAGCATGATGAGAGACTGCCTGAAAGATAGCAGTCTGTCCAAGTTGCTATCGAATAATAAGAACCTTCTAGGCAGCGGTAAAATGCTTCGTTCCCGGCTGACGCTTACCATTGGCAATGCCAATAATATTGAGGAACAGTTATTGCTCCATGCAGCAGCGGCTGTGGATATTATTCATGGAGCCAGCCTCCTGCACGATGATGTTATTGACGGTGGAGTACTTCGCCGAGGTGCCCCCACCTTCTGGGAAAAATATGGCATCAGCGGAGCTATTCTTCTGGGAGACCTTCTGGTTTTTAAAGCACTACAGCTAATGGGATCCGCTAATTCTCCTGGCCTGCTACGGGACCTGATTGAAATGTCGGGAGAAGTATGTCAATCCGAAGTAGAACAGGAACTTATGTTGCGTGGAACAACTGGCACATGGAAAGAATGTGAAAAAGTGGCCCGATATAAAACCGGGTCCCTCTTTGCCTTTGCCGCTATGGCAACCGCAACCGATGCCCCCGGTCAGAAGGAAGCGTTGCGCGAAGCCGGCTTTATTTTGGGAACAGCCTATCAGCTTGCCGACGATGTTCTGGATGCAATGGGCAGTGAAGAGGTTTCCGGAAAAACACTTGGCACCGATCATCAGCGAGGAAAAACCACAGCAATTACCGTTACTAAAAATGCTCCCGAAGATCCGGTTAACTATATTTACACTCTGTTGGATGAGTCGGGAGCAAAATTAGACGCCTGGCCTGAACTTCAAGAAGCATGGGACTCATTCCTTAGCATGACTATGAAACCCGTACTTAAAAAACTCCTCTCCTCATAACAATAAGCAACCCTCTTTTTATCAGGAAAAGCATTACATGAGTTACTTTGTAATATTTTCTCCTTTTAACGATAAAAATGAATCGGTATGAACTCATCCATTATATTGTTTAATTTGTCTTCCAACTGAACAATATAGAACAACATCAGCAAAGCAACCCTGTGCAGATCTGAGACTATTTTTAATGTTTAGTCTTTTTTCGCATAAGAAGCTGATCGGTAGTTTTTAAGAAATTGAGGAGTAACAGCGTGGCTAACTTTAAAATAAAAAAGGGCTTCGATATCAAGGTAGAGGGAAAACCCAAAGCCTTCATCGAGGAGTATGCGACTCAGCATCTTTTTGCGGTCTACCCTTCTGAGTTCGAAGGGCTTAAACCTCGCCTGAAAGTTCAAGCAGGCGATATTATAAAACGCGGCGATGTGCTGTTTGAAAATAAGCAGAATGAAAAAATGCTCTTCCGCTCACCCTGTAGCGGAACCGTCCGCGCTGTGAACCTGGGCGAACGTCGGTTCCCGGTGGAAATCCTGATTGAATGTGATCTGCAGAACCAAGAAAGCATTACCTTTGAGACTTACACCAGTGAAACTATTGGGAAACTACCAAAAAAACAACTAGTTGATCACCTTCTGAACACCGGGCTATGGCCTCTGATTAAACAACGTCCTTTCAGTAAAATTGCCGACCCTGAAGCCTCCCCGAAAGCCGTCTTTATCAATGCCGCAGGTTCAGCTCCTTTTCAGGCAGATTTCAGTTTAATCCTGAAGGGTGATGAAGAAGCCTTCCAGACCGGCATCAATGCATTGGCAGGGCTAACAGAAGGCGCGGTTCACCTTTGCAAGTCAGCCGGGTCTGATATTCCTGATTTTAAAAATGCAGAAAGTCATATATTTTCGGGCAAACACCCGTCAGGAAACACCAGCGTTCACATTAACCGCATCAGCCCGATTCAACCAAACGACACCGTCTACACCATTGCAGCACAGGATGTGATCCTTATCGGAAAACTACTGACTACAGGTGAACTCCCGAAGACCAAGGTTATCGCTCTGGGTGGCCCTGGTGTAAAAGAGGAGTTTCGTCAGCATTATAAAGTAGAGGTTGGAGCAAATCTTCAGCCTTTGCTGGAAAAGGCACTGGAAGACCGTGAAGTTCGAATTATTTCAGGCAATGTTCTTTCCGGAGATCAGATTCCCCAGAACACCTGCGCCCGTTACTATGGTTCTGAAATTTTTGTTCTGGAAGAAGACCGTTCCCGCAATATTCTGGGATGGACAATGCCTGGACTGTTGCAATACAGCGTCCATCGCGTAAATCTCTCCTCTTTCCTGAAACTCAAACAGAGTTGGAAACTGGGGACCAATACACACGGCAGTCACCGAGCCATGGTTGTGACCGGCTGGATGGATAGATACCAACCCCTTAATATCATGACCGATTATCTGGTACGCGCTGCTCTGGCCCTTGATACCGATGAAATGATTCAGCTTGGAATCCTTGAAACGGATCCCGAAGACTTTGCATTGGCATCCTTTATTGATCCGCATAAGACCGATGTCTGCGGCATTATCAAACGCGGCCTGGAAGAGATCGAGAAGGAAGGAATCTAATGAAATTTCTATTCGACTTTATGGATAAAAAAATTGCTCCGCTTTTTGAAAAAGGGGGCAAGTTTGAATTGTTTCATCCATTATTTGAGATGGGAGACACCTTTTTTCGTACGCCTCCGGATGTAACAAAGAGTGCTCCGCATATTCGCGACTCCATTGACCAGAAACGCCTGATGGTTTTTGTGATCTATGCCCTCTTCCCCTGCTTGTTTTTTGGGATTTGGAATGCTGGAAATCAATTTAATACGGCCAATGGCGTTGAAAACGCAACGTTCTGGACCGACATCATTCGTGGATCCTCAATGGTGCTACCGATCATCTTTGTTTCCTACCTCGTCGGCGGACTTTGGGAAGTACTTTTTGCCTGCGTACGTCGCCATGAAATCAACGAAGGGTTTCTGGTCACCGGAATGCTGTTTCCGTTGGTACTTCCCCCTACTCTTCCCCTCTGGCAGGTTGCGATTGGAATTTCTTTCGGAATTGTGATTGGTAAAGAGATCTTTGGAGGAGTCGGATACAACATTCTCAATCCGGCACTGACAGCCCGCGCATTCTTATTCTTTGCCTACCCGGCGCAGATTTCAGGCGACAAGGTCTGGGTCGGATCTTTTGGTGATGTTCCCTTACTGGATAAACTTCTTGGAACCGTTGCAGAAAACGTAGACGGCGTAACTAGAGCAACTCCGCTGGCTATTGCGGCCGCAGCAGAAACCGGAACTGATGCTGTTACAGCACTGAATACTTCTGGATTTACCCTTTCCAATCTGACTCTGGGAACCATACCGGGCTGTATTGGATCAACGTCTGCCGTGGCCATCCTGCTGGGAGCCGTATTCCTACTGATTACCGGTATAGCATCCTGGCGCGTTATGCTTAGCGGGTTGATTGGTTGCGCAGCGATGGGAGCACTCTTTAATGTGCTTCCACTAGACAACTCCTTTGCAGCACTTCCGTTTGTTTATCACATCGTTATGGGCGGCTTCTTATTCGGCATTGTCTTTATGGCCACCGACCCAGTCTCCTGCTCCGCGACAAACACCGGAAAGCTGATTTACGGTTTTCTTATCGGAGCATTGACGGTATTGATCCGCGTTGCTAACCCCGCCTACCCCGAAGGCGCTATGCTGGCCATCCTTTTTATGAATGTGATGTCTCCGCTAATTGACCACTTTGTTGTGCAAGCACACATTAAGAAGAGAACAGCTTATGCGAGGGCTTTGAACAATGCGTGAAGATACTAAAACACTGCTTTTTGCAGCCATAGTCTGTGTTACCTGCAGCCTACTGCTCTCCGGCGCTGCTGCTGGATTGAAAAGTCGTCAGCAGGCCAATGAAGAGTTTGATGTTAAACGAAACATCATCAAAGCCTTCGGTATTGATATCAGCGAACTCACCCGCCCTGATATTGAAGAAAAGTTTGAACAGCATGTGAGCAAACAGAATGCCGACGGACTTGAGCTTTATGTCTGGACCGATGAGGGCGCTGATCAACCTTCTAAGTATGCTTTTCCAGTATCCGGAAAAGGTCTCTGGAGCATGCTTTACGGATACCTCTCATTAGAGTCCGATCTGGAAACGATTGCAGGTATCAGCTTTTACAAGCATGGCGAAACTCCCGGGCTAGGTGCAGAAATTGAAAAACCCTGGTTTCAATCACAGTTTACCGGAAAAAAACTTTACCAGAATGGAGCCGCCGTCGAGTTCACCGTAGCTAAGCCGGATCCTGCTGAAGACGGTGAGACTGAAGTTGACGGTATTTCCGGAGCAACCCTAACCGGTAAAGGTGTCGAAGCCCTTATCCGGAAGGATGCGATTGCCTATGCTGAATTCTTTAACTCTATCAAGGGGAAATAATCATGGCATCTAAAGCTAAAAAACTTTTGATGGATCCGTTCTCGGATAATAATCCCATCACCGTACAGGTACTTGGGATCTGCTCTGCTCTGGCGGTAACTGTCAAAGTAGACACTGCGATCGTGATGACGTTGGCGCTGACTTCAGTGGTAACCCTATCGAATGTGGTCATATCGGCCCTGCGCAATGTTATCCCGAGTGGCATCCG
>DATCZD010000072.1:0-9471 GCA_036526075.1 Pontiella sp.
CGAAAAAATAAAAGAGTTCCCGGTCGGAAGCTATTTTGATGACACAGGAACCAGAGTGAGTCCGGAAAAGTGTCAGCAACGGCACTGGTGGAGGGATTAAGTCTCCCCTGTAAATAAAAATTTCACAGGGGTGTGTTTATCCACATTTATTAAGAAAACAGAAGAATGATTGAGTTATGATTTTTTCAAAAAATTCGAGATCTAAAGAGTTCCTGTGCGGATTACTGGTTTGTTTCAGCCTGATTGGAATTAGTTCGGAAGCATCTAATGATCTGACTCCAACAGAAATCCTGCAGAGCGCAAAAGAAGATTATGCTACAGGTAAAAAGCTGACAGGAGAGCAGGCGATAGAACGCTACGAGAATGCTGTAGCTGGCATGTTGGAATACATCGATATCCTGAAGAGTTCCAAGCAGAATCGGGTTATTGCCCGAGTTCAGGATGTTCGTTTCAAGGTTGCAGTTATTTTGATTTCTGACCTCAATCGACCGGAAGATGCCACAAAAATCCTTCAGGATTACGTGGATTATCCCTTAGCAGATCGACCTCGTAAAGCTTTAGACATGCTTTCTCTCAGTTATTATAAGTCGGAGAACTATGCAAAATGTGTGGCAACAGTTACGAATGCCTTATATTACAATGAAAATCCGGTGGTTGTAGCGGAGGTATCTACTGGTCGGGATGAAGATGAGGAAGATGACGAGGGCATAGAAGATGATGAGGAAATTGATCCGGAATATACCCAGGATCAGCTGAACGCCCTACATATGCGCCTGGCCGAGTCTTATTTTAAACTCAAGCAGTGGAAACAGTGTATTGAACCATTCTCATATGTGGTCGCCAATACGACCAACCCTCAGCACCAAGGTTATGCTATAATGCAACTGATTGAGGCATTATCGAATGCCAAGGAATTTAATCGCATTATTGAGTGGGTTCCCCAGCTTTATCGCAGTGATTCCCGTTATGATATCCGGGTGAACCTGGGTCTGATGAAGGCGGCAAATGAGCTGTACAAGTTTAAGATGTATGACAGTGCCTTGCCACTGTACCGAATGATTCTTCCTCGTGACGAAATCCTGGAATTCCAGAGACAGCGTTTGCGGGATATGCGGGTTGCTGCGGGACTTCCTCCTGAATTGGGGGGTACTGTTTCCTCCGATGAAATGACGTTGTTCGGAGGAGATGATACTACTAAGGCTCAATCTGTTGAGGAAGTTGTTGATACTGCGGAGCTTGAAGAACAAGTTCCTGATGAAATACAGGAATTGTCAAATCTGATTACTGTCCTCGAGAATGCGCCGCCTTATGAGCAGTTGGTTAAGTTCCGAATGGCTGAGGTTTATCGCGATGTTGATCGTTTTTGGGAGGGGGTCATATTTTATGATGATACCTATATAGCAGCCCCGGAAAGTCAGCTTGGCGAGCGATCAATCTATAACCAGGTCGAAATTCTTCTGTCGAATTTAGATGATATTAATGAAGCCGAGAAAAAGGGATTTGCTTATTTGGATGGATGTAAGGAAGGCATGTACCCTCGACTGGTCGCTTATTCGTTCTCTCGGTATCACCAAATCAAAAACAACTATAAAGCTGTAAAACCTCTGAAACCTTATTTGGATGGATTTATTCGCACCAACGATACAGACATTGTTCAGTTGGATGTAGAACTCTATTTCATACAGGCCATTGCAGACCTTATTGATATGAAATATGAGGAGGCCGAAGCGGGATTCAAGTATATCAACAGTGAGTTTCCTCAATCTCATCAGGAAGGTGCCTGTGTCTATTGGTGTGGAATGGCTCAGCTCTTTTCTCAGAAATATACAGAGGCGTTAGCATCGTTTGAAGATTACAGCACCCGCTTTGCCTCCGAGGACTTAGCATCAGAGGCCGCTTTCCGAGCGGGTCTTTGTCATGTAGGTCTTGGAGAATATGATAAGGCTTTGAACAAATTTAGTTATGTGATCGATATTTACCCTGAGTCAGATATTTACGCAGATGCTCACAATATGCGTGGGGATATTTATGGAATGAAGGGCGATGACCTGTTGGATGCTGCTATTGCTGATTATAAAAAAGCAAACAAAATATCCATGACAGTGGATAGTCGCCGGAGCGTTAAACAATCCTCTTATGCGACCTTTAAAATGGCCGATATCTTTGAGGCTGAGGATAAATATGATGAGATCCTCCAGGTTGTTACTGAATATAAAAACTTCTGGGATGCGGAAGCGGATATTGCCAAGGCGCTGTTCTGGATTGGTAAATCTATGATTAAGAAGCAGCGCTACGATGATGCTGTATCAACGTACATGGATGCCATTGTGACTTATGGAAGCGACCTTCAGCAGGAAGGCGTTGATCTCATGATTGATGAACTGGTTACTATTTCGCAACGCTATCTTAATGCTGAAAAATTAGATGTTCTACGTTCAGTACTTCAGGAAAAAGTATCTGCAGCTGAAAATATGACCTTAAAGTTGCGTTTGCAGGTTCTTGCAGCCCTTATTAATAAAACTGAACTGGAATTAGGGGCAGAACTGTTGACATCTCTCGAATCCTTTGAACATGCCTCGCCTCCGGTGTTATCCGTTATTTGTGATGCGTCTTTTAATGCGGAGGATTATTCGCGTTCGACCGAAATTTTTGACCTCTTTATGAAAAATTTTGAAGAGTCGGAGTATATGCGTGCGGCGTATAAGCTGAAGAGTTATGGACAGTATGCAAATAAAGATTATGAAGGAGCCTTGGAAACTGCAATCTTGGCTCAGGAAACATATAACAGTATGGATCGGGATATGTCCTGGGCGCAGTTAATGCGAGGTCAGGTTTTGCTTGATCAAAGTATTCTTGATGGAGATGAAGGTGCCCGCCAGGTTTATTTGGATGTCTTGAAGGTTTCTCAGTGGCGCGGCGAGCCGGTAGCCGAAGCAACCTTTAAGCTTGGCCAGGTAGAGGAAAAATCCGGGAAGCTGTTGGATGCCTTTGCATTCTATCAGCGAGTCTACATACAGTATAAAGGACATGCTGGAGGTTTCTGGGCCGCGGAAGCTTATCTGGCGAGCGCGGATGTTCTGGAGAAGCTTGGCCCTGAGTATGCCAATGATCGTCGAAATACGTATCGGGCCATGTTGTTTGACCGTTATGTGAATAGTCTTCCTCAAGCCGATGTGGCTCGGACATTTCTTGGAGCAACGGAGGTGGCTGAAATTAATAACTATGTCCAGGGCGGAGGAAGCACGAATATCACCATTGCGGTTAAGTCTGAATCTATTGAAGACAGAAAATCAGCCGAAACGGAGGACGGCGAATAATGAAATATACAGCGACTGTTATTATCTCGCTCTTGGCTGTGGCTTCCTTTGCTCAAATGACTGAGGAAAACCCAGATACTCCTGCTTTACTGGAAGCGGTGAATGGGAAAACCGCCCGGGTATATCTTCAAAATCTGGAGAATGGCTCTCTTTCTTTTAAGCCTTCAAAATCTGCACCTGCAATGGACGTTCCAGTTGGAAAAGTTAAAAGCCTTAGATTTTCGATGAGTAAAGAGGAGTTCGATTTTTTCAGGTCCGCGGCTCTCATCAGTGATGATAAAATCTCTGAAATCTATAATATGCCTGAAGTCGGCAAGGCGGAGAAACTGGAACTTATCTTTGCAGCCTTTCTGGAAAATGTAGAAGCATTGTTTGCTATGGCTGACTACGAGGGTGTGGTAAAGGCTCTCGCTCCGGTGATGCAAGACCGTGGGCAATATATGATGATTGAGAACAATCTGGAGGATGTTTTTCTTTTTCTGATGGAAAGCTACCAGACCCTTGGAAATGTTCCAAAAGCAAAAGAATGCGCTGAGGCCTTGAAGGGTTCCGATAACGCTGAAAAAGCATTGAAGTCCAAGGTAACTCTGGCGTTGGTTGCTATTGCCGAAGGGAATCTTGAGGAGGCGGAAAATATTGTGTCTGGTATAGATCATGCAGCCGCTCAGAATTATTTAACTAGTGTTCTGTTACGGACCAAAGGAGAACTGGTTCAGGCTATTAAAAATACAGCTGACATGATTAGGGATCATAGCAATGACATCGAATGGCTTCCGCGTGTAGAACTTTTGGGGGCCCACATTTATCTGGATTTGGCAGGGCTCGAAAATTCGGTCTATACGACAAACTCTGCTATGAGAACTGCTCAGCAGGTAAAAAATATATATGCCGGATCGAATGTGGCTGAAGATGCCCGCAAGCTTTGGGTTTCACTGGGTGGAGAGGAAAATGAAGCCAGAGAAATTTCTGAGAGTGAACGTCTAATTGAGGAAGAGCGCAAAGAGTATGAACGGGAGCAGGAAGCTAAAAAGCAGAAGGCTGCAAAGCGGAAAGCCTCGAAGGAAGAGCAAAAGAAAGCTCCGGCCGCTGAGGTGAAAACTGAGCCGGCGGAATAATTTAAGACGAAATAACCTTAAAACTTAACAATCATTGAACTGGAGGAAACTGATATGAAAAAAACACTCTTAACATTGGCGGTGCTTCTTGTAGCCGTCGGTGCATTTGCACAGGGCGAAGCTGTTGCGGAAACGGTTAAAAGAACCACGCTGTGGGACATGATCAGAACTGGTGGATGGGCGATGTGGCCGTTGGGCGGATTTTCGATATTCATGGTCACACTGATCGTTCAGAACTTTATTTCTCTGCGTCCGAAAAAGTTGCTGCATACTGAGCAGATGCCGGAGCTGATTGATATGATGCTTAAAAAGAAGTGTAAATCGGCGCTTATTTACTGCCGTGAAAATCCATCTATGTTCGCCAATACATTTGGTGCCGGCCTTGAACGTACGCTTGATGGTGAAGAAGAAATTGATTTTGCAAAAGTAAAAGAATCGGTGGAGGAAGCTTCTGTTGAGCAGATGTCTGCATTGATGAAGCCAATTGATTATCTCTCGATTATCGGTGCCAGTGCTCCGATGCTTGGACTGCTGGGTACGGTATCCGGTATGATTAAGGCCTTTAACACCATGGGATCTCAGGGTATGGGTAAGCCGGAACAGCTGGCTGCTAATATTGGTGAGGCCTTGATTACTACAGCAACAGGACTGGTTATTGCTATTCCGGCTATGTTCTTCTTCTTCTTCTTCAAGAAGGGGTTCCAGAAAACACTGGCAACACTCGGCCGTAATATTGGCTTCCTGTTCGATACGCTGCAGACAGGCAAGGAGCCGGTCAGCTTCATGGATCTTGAAACGCTTAAGGGCATGGATGGCGAGTAGATCACTTATTTCCAATTTAAACCCTTTAAATAGGGGAATCTTATGAAACTCGAACCTAAAAACTCCGGAGATGATCTAGAGCTGGATATGTCGCCTATGATCGACATGGTTTTCCTGCTCCTCATCTTCTTCATTGTGGCATCGCAGATCATTGATGAAAAACCGAAACTGGATAAGATCCCAGAAGCGGCTTATTCAAAAGTGGCGGAAGATACCACTGGGCGAGTGTTCATCTCTGTCAAAAAAGATGGAACATATTTCGTAGGAACCAATAAAGAGGAACTAACCATTGACGAGGTGCTGAGACAGCTTGCCGTGGAGTCGGATAATGATCCGGAAGGGGAACTCAAGATTGTAATCCGATCGGAAAGTGAGACCCCATATAAGTATAATGAGAAGATTACACTGGCCTGTGCAGAGGTCGGCTTTCAGGATATCATTTACGCGGTATTCGAAGAATAAAGGAATTCCATGAATCTTAATCAACATTACGAAGATGCCAAGATGGAGCTGCAGATTGCGCCGCTGATTGACGTCGTTTTCCTGCTGCTCATTTACTTCATGGTCACAGCCTCATTGATTAAAAAAGAAGCTGATATTTCTTTCATTCTGCCTGCGTCGACGCCGCCGCCTGAAAATCTACAGCTTCCCATTGAAGTTTTGATCGAAATCACACTGGATGGAGCGGTGATTGTGGAGGGACTGCGTTTTTCTCCAGCCGATCGTGAATTGAATGAATTATACATGCAAGTTGCCAGCTCGAAGGCATTGGCCGATGCTCAAGGCGTTGACTGCGCTGTTAATGTTCTTCCGCATCCTGATGCACTCCACTATCGAATTATTGATGTGATGGATGCCTGTGCAGCAGCTGGCGTAAAGAGTCTGAGCTTTAGCCAGTCGTCAGCTATGTAAAGTTGCGGTTTGATGATTGTGGAAGGGCTGTACATAGTTGTGCAGCCCTTTTTTATGGTTGTGCTTTTAATGAAATAAAATATCCGTACAATCTTCCCCTTCAGATTTAATGCAGGAATATTCCATGAAAAAGACCAGAGTTGACCAAAAGTTTGCAGAGTTAAAGAAACAGGGGAAGAAGGGTTTTGTAGCCTATCTTTCCGCTGGAGACCCAAGCCTGGAAGATACCGTAGATATTGTTCTCCGGTTAGAGGATGCCGGTGTCGATGTTGTAGAGCTTGGGCTTCCGTTCTCAGATCCGCTGGCCGATGGCCGTGTGAATCAAGAGGCGGCTACGCGCGCGCTGGAAGCCGGAGCGACATTTGATGGAGTCATGAACTGTATTTCAACAATTCGTGAACGATCTGATATTCCGATGATTTTCTATGCGTACATGAATCCGTTATTGGCTCGAGGATTTGATGCCTCTATTGCAGCTGCAGTCCAGGCGGGGATCGATGGATTTCTCCTGTTAGATCTCCCATTAGAGGAGGCAGGGCCTTATCGTTCAGTTCTGACTAAGAACAAGCTGAATACGATTCAATTGGTGACACCGACAACACCGGATGAGCGCATTGAAAAGATTACAAAGCGCGCTAACGGTTTTATCTACTGTGTCTCCCGTGAAGGAGTGACGGGTGTTCAGGATAAAATTGCCGATGGGGCAGGGGGATTGGTTCAGCGTATTAAAGCTCAATCCGATCTTCCAGTGGCTCTCGGGTTTGGCATCGGAACTCCCGAGCAGGCGCGCGATGCAGCAAAATTGGCGGATGCCGTCGTTGTTGGAAGCGCAATTGTGAACGTATTTCATAATAATCCGCATACACCGGAGGGTCGAGCCGACGCAGCTTCTTTCGTGCGTGAAATGGTTCAGGCGGTAAAGGAAGTTTAATATGGATGGTCGTTATGCAGTAATTATGGCTGGCGGTAAAGGCGAGCGTTTCTGGCCACTCAGCACCTCAAAACAACCCAAACAGCTTTTGGCTTTAGTGGGTGACAAGCCCCTTATTGCTCAAGCAGTCGATCGGTTGGATGGGCTGGTTCCTCCGGAAAATATTTTTGTAGTTACCAATGCAGATCTGGTTGAGGCAACTCGCGAAGCCGCTCCGATTCTTCCTCCGGAAAATGTTATCGGTGAGCCAATTGGTCGGGATACCGCCGCCGCGGTAGCCTGTGGCGGAGCTCTTGTGAAAGCTCGCGATGAAAATGGTGTATTTGCAGTTCTTACAGCCGACCAGGTCATGAAGGATTTGGACATCTTTTCTTCCACGCTTAAAGAGGGGATGGATCTGGCTGAACAGAATGATATTCTGGTGACCATTGGGATTAAACCAACCTATCCCGCAACTGGTTTTGGTTATATTGAGTCCGGCGATGTGTTTGAAACAGCAGAGTCCGTTGAATTCCGTAAAGCTGCGCGTTTTGTCGAAAAACCGGATGAAGCCACAGCCTCCGAGTATCTTTCCACTGGAAATTTTTATTGGAATTCCGGCATGTTTATTTGGTCGGTTGCTTCTCTGGCAAAAGCATTCGGGGCTCATTGTCCGGAAATGCTGAAGCTGATGAATACGCTGACTGAATATGCTCGGGCAGGACAGATCGTTGAGGGCATGGCGGCCACTTATCCTGATCTAGGAAAAATTTCTGTCGACTATGCCCTTATGGAAAAGGCTGACAACATTGTTATGGCTTGCGGAACTTTTTATTGGGATGACGTAGGTTCCTGGCCGGCATTAGAAAGCCATTTTGATCAGGACCGGGAAGGAAATACCCGAATTGGTCAGGTGGAAACACTGGATGCCGAAGGTAATATTGTGCTCTCGAAAAATCACCTGACAGCGGTTATCGGAGTTAAGGATCTGGTGATTGTACAGACCGAAGGTGTTACACTGGTGTGTCCTAAAGATCGTGCTCAGGATATTAAGCAAATGGTGGAGTTACTGCGCGAAAATGGAATTTATGACGAGGTGCTCTAGTAACTGTTTAAAAGCAGTTGCCAAACCCTTATAGTTTGGTATCTTCCTCGTCTTTCCACTCTTGCCGGAGTGGTGAAATTGGTAAACACACGGGATTCAAAATCCCGCGACTTCGGTCTTGTGGGTTCGAGTCCCACCTCCGGCACCACTTTTACTCTTCCTGATCTCCGTATCCAAAACGGTAGATGAGTCCCATGCTGAAGGTTTGATCATACATTTCCCGTGACGGACTGTAATAGTTGTTCCATTGTGCGTGAAGAGCCCATTTCGAATGAATCTTCCAATGTAATCCGGGACCAGTAGTCCACTGAAATGTCTTCGGGCCATTATCTCCACTAAACAGCTGTTCACCAAATCCAATGTTTAGGTAAGGTCGAATAGTCCGTTTTGTATTTAAATAGCACTGAATACCGAAGTTGTAGTTTTCATAATCGACAGATCGGTTATCAGTTTTTTCATATACATTTCCCCATATATAGGAAAGTCGACTGGAAATTCGTGGAGTAAAATAGAGGCCGACTGATATGGAGGTGAGCTTGCCACTGTTAAGGTTCCAGTCGTTATCTAATATTGTATATCCGGAGCCGAGGTCTATACCGACGATGCGGGTATCGATGGGATCCTGCTTATTGATGGAATAAATAGGAGGATTTATGGGTTCTTTAAAACTTTGTCCGCCAATAGGAAGGTACAGGTTGAGCATAAGTTGATGATCAGCGCTTGGGCTGTTAGGTATAACTGTGTAGGTAAAGTAGCTGTATCCGGATCTAACCAGTTTATGACCCACAATCCGGTTGAGTCCTTGTCCGATTGTATCAATAGGATCTAATAGAAAAAGGGACGTATTACCCAATATTTTTGATCCTAGAACTGTATTATTCTGTTCTCTGATTTTAATTTCAGTTTGATAGGCCCACTCGCCATAAACCCATCCCAAAACGGGAGTGATGACCAGATCCTGAACGGATGGAACCTCAGCAAAAGCTTCCACTCCATACTCCCAATAAAAAGTAGACATCAGAGCAGAGTAGATAAAGGAATCCCATTGTCGATAGCCGGATTTTCGGGCGACCTGATAGTAGACCCCTCCAAAATAGATATGACCGGGATAGTTATATATCCAGTTATTCCGATCCCACTCTGGTCCTTCAGATATATTTTCCACCCATTTGTTAAAAATGGCTGGGTCCTTTTCCCATCCAGTATGCTTATCGGGAAGAGCGAGGATAACACCAATTACTCCAAGACCGTAGAAGCTCACGGCCTTAGTTTGTGACCAAAGGCGTTCTC
>DATCZD010000073.1:0-29141 GCA_036526075.1 Pontiella sp.
CATTACCGCCGGACGAATCGTCACCCTTGGCGGTATTATTAAAGGAAATGTCACAATTGTCGCTCCGGAAATCCTGTTTTCAAGAGGCGCACATATTGCAGGTAACCTGAGCTACACATCAGGAAAAGAGCTCCTCCCGCAAACAGGTGTTGTAGGCGGAAATCTGGAACGGGTCATCCCGACCCCCGAACCGACCTTCGCGAAAGATAAGCTTCTGAGTCATTTTATACGTTTCCTTGCCGCACTTTTTGCGGGGATTCCATTTGTTGCACTCTTTCCGATGTCCACTGCGATGGCCTCTCAGCTAGCCCGAAAAATGCCTGGTAAATGCTTATTGGTCGGGGTCACCACTTCGATCGCATTGCCGATACTTGGCATACTGAGTATTTCTGCTGTCATTGGTCTTCCGCTCGGCATGCTGTTGCTGGCAGCCTGGGGAACCATTATTTATGTTAGCCGCTTTATTACAGCGTTGGTACTCGGCACCTGGATATTACGTTCTGTCAGGTCCTCAGCCTCTCAGGTGCTTTCCGCCATGGCACTCGGCCTAGCCGTTATCTACCTTGCCATTCTCGTTCCCTCCATTGCCGTTCCGCTACAACTGGTCACTGCCTGGCTGGGTATGGGAGCCCTGATTCTCGCCCTGCTGGAAAAGCGCCGACTGATTATCCAGGCTCCACAAAAACTGAACACTCTAGAAAAATTACGTGATGAAATATTTAACCCTGAGGAGAAATAACCATGTCTGAAAACATTCCTGAAATCGCAACACCAATTCTCATCCTATCAATTGTCCTTGTCTTAGTCCTGATGGCATTTGTCCTTCCAGTTCTGGGACTCTGGATTCGCGCCACTTTTTCCGGCGTAAAGGTCCGGATCTGGAAAGACCTCGTCGGAATGCGTTTCCGCCGCGTCCCTGCGTCACAGGTTGTTCTGACCTACATTTCAGCGGGCAAGGCTGGCATTCCAGTTTCGACCGGCGACCTCGAAGCACACTACCTCGCCGGAGGAAGCATGCAGAATGTAGTGCGGGCACTGATTGCGGCCGACAAAGCCTGCATTGAACTTTCCTTCCAGAAAGCGGCGGCCATCGATCTTGCGGGACGTAATATTGTCGATGCGGTACAAACCAGTGTAAATCCTAAGGTAATTGACTGCCCTGACCCGAACAAAACGTCCACTGGCATGCTTGATGCGGTCGCCAAGGACGGAATTCGTTTGTTGGTTAAAGCTCGTGTAACTGTCCGCACCAACCTTGAGCGGTTGGTCGGTGGAGCAACTGAAGATACCATCGTGGCCCGTGTTGGCCAGGGTATCGTCAGTGCTATCGGCTCCATGAATTCCTATAAAAATGTGCTCGAAAACCCGGACCATATCAGTCGCAAAGTACTGGAAAGTGGACTGGACGCTCAAACAGCCTTTGAAATCGTTTCCATTGATATTGCAGACGTCTCTGTAGCCGGAGTCGGACAGATTGCCAACGTTGGAGCCAAGCTGGAAACCGACCGGGCCGATGCTGATAAAATCATGCGTCAGGCGGAAGCGGAAGGTCGCCGCGCTATGGCGATTGCCGCTGAACAGGAAATGCGCGCACGTGTTCAGGAAATGCAGGCAAAGGTAATCGAAGCTCAGGCGGAAGTTCCGTTGGCTATGGCCGAAGCCTTTCGTAAAGGCAATCTGGGTGTGATGGATTTCTACCGTATGCAGAACATTATGGCTGACACTTCCATGCGTGAGTCCCTCGCAGGCGGTGAAGAAGATAGCGAAAGTAAATAATCTAAAAAAGTAGCAAGAGCGCCAAGGGGAACCGCCTTCGCGCCCTTGCTGCTTTAAACGAGTCGGGCGACACAGGAGTAATAAATGGAAGATCTGATTCCTTTTCTCATATTCATTGTCATTGCATTTGGTGACGGTATTAAGCGCCTGATCGAAAAGAAGTCCCGGGAGTCACGACCAACAGCTCCGGCACAGGAAGAGCCCCAAAACAAGCCATCTACCTTGGAAGATTTTTTTAAGTCACTTTCCGAACAGATAAATCCTAAACCGACGGAACTCTCTGAATGGCCGGAAGATCGCGAACGCCCTAACTATGCTCAGGAGATGAAGGAATATGAAATGGCTCAATCCCGATCCTTCACCGAGGACGATTTTACCGAAACCACGTCTCCGGTGCCTGCAGTAACGGATCTCATTGAAATGGAAATTAAGGCTCATACAGAGGTTGCACAAAAAGTTGCAATGCAGGCCGCGCTGAAATCCGTTCCCAATGCCTTTGCCAACATCAAGGGGGCTCGCTTCCCGACGATGCCTAAACTGAACCCGGGCGATGGAAAAATCCGCTTCTCGTTGAAGGAAAAAGCCGATCTTAAGCAGGCCATAATTGCTAATCTTGTTTTCAGCCAGCCACGCGCCTATGACACCTCCTTTGATAACAGCACTATGAAATGAGCGTACTTCCTCTATCCCTCTTACTCGACACAGCCGTTCGGGCCGCCAAAGCCGCCGGAGACCACGCGTTTCAGAATAAAAATCGGAGGAGTGAAACCTCTGAAAGCTTCTGCCATGATGTAAAGCTGGTAATGGATGTAGAATGCCAGAAGATTGCAGAAGCACTCATTCTTTCTGAGTTTCCAGAACACGGCATTCTCGGGGAGGAAGATTCAAGCATCGACCATAATTCCGATTATGAATGGATCATTGATCCGATCGATGGAACCGTAAACTATTTCCACGGATTCGCCTATTGGTGCTGTTCTATTGCAGTCCGGAAACACGAGAAGGTTTTGGCTGGGTGCGTCTATGCCCCGGAATTTAATGCGTGCTATACCGCTCATGCCGACGGCCCTGCCCTGCTCAATGGGGTTCCTACTCAGGTCTCCACACAAGCCTGTCTTAAAAATTCTATCGTCTTTACGGGACTCTCCAAATATATGGAGTCCGATCCCGATGCGGTGTTCGGGACCTTCAATAAACTGGCTCTTAATACCCGCAAACTGCGGATCAACGGCTCGGCAGCATTGGATCTCTGCCATATTGCAGATGGCATATGTGACGGCTATTTTGAAGGACATCTCTACCTTTGGGATTATGCAGCTGCCGGACTTATTGCCGAACGAGCCGGCGCCGTAGTTAACGTCTCGCCGCTCGATGGAGAACCACATGCCGCAGTCGTGCTTTCCTCCAACCCGACGCTGGCTAACGATCTCAAAGAAATCTGGAACACCTCCCCCCTCTCGATTAATAATTTTAAATCTAAAACATTAAATTCACATCATGGCTAAAAAGAAAACTCCGATTGATCTCCACTGGCTTTATGAAGCCTCCGTCCAGAATGTCGACACCGACCTCGACTTTGGGAAGCGGGTCTATCGCAAACATTGGAAGCGCAATCCACAGACCGTTAGAGAAGATTTCTGCGGCACCGCCAAGCTAGCCAGTCGTTGGGTGAACCGCAGCTCACTGAACGAAGCGTGGGGTATTGACTTTCATCAGCCGACGCTAGACTGGGGCATTAAATATAATATTTCCGAGCTGAGTGATGAACAGAAAGCGCGCCTCCATCTGATTTGCGGCAATGTGCTTAAGGAATCCTCTCCCAAGGTCGACATGGTCTTTGCACTCAACTTTTCTTTCTGTGTTTTCAAGCAGCGCGAAGTCCTTCGTGATTATTTCAGAAAAGTCTACGAGGCTCTTAATGATGAAGGACTGTTTGTCATGGATATCTATGGCGGCACGGAATCCGTCACGGCCAAGAGTGATGATGTTCGTGAAATCCCCGGTTTTACCACACCGGAGGGGTTGGAAATTCCTGACTTTGATTATCTCTGGGAACAGGCAACCTATAACCCGATCTCCCACGAAACCGTCTGCCATATTCATTTTGATGTACCGGGATACGGAAAAATAAACAAAGCCTTCTCCTATGACTGGCGTCTCTGGACCCTACCCGAATTGCAGGAGATCCTCTTAGAAGTCGGCTTTTCAAAAGCCGAGGTCTACTTGCATGACTTTGACGATGAAGGCGAATCCGATGAAATCTTCCGCCTCCGTAAAACCTATGAAAATGTTCAGGGTTGGGTCGCCTATGTGGTGGGCGTGAAATAAATCTTACTCAGATAGCCTTTATCGGATATCCTATCGATTATGTTAACATTGCCTGAAGAAGCAGTTCATAATGCGAAAAAATACTGTGCAAAATAGAACATGAGACTCTGGTCGATCCATCCTGAATATCTCGATGCCAAAGGGCTGGTAGCTCTGTGGAGAGAGGGACTACTGGCTCAGAAGGTTTTGCAGGGAAAAACCAAGGGCTACAAACACCATCCTCAACTCATCCGCTTTAAGGACACAGATGATCCGGTTGGAGCCATCGCCCACTATTTAAGAGCTGTTGTGGAAGAGGCCGACCGACGCGGCTATAACTTTGACGCGGAGAAAATTGATCCCGCACACTACATCCGTCTTATTCCGGTTACTTCGGGGCAGATGGACTATGAGCTTCAACATTTACTCTCCAAGCTCAAAATCCGTGATCCGAAAAAGCACGATCAGATCAAGGATGTGAAAAAGGTTCGCGTGCACCCCAGTTTTGAGATCGTACAGGGCGAAGTTGAGGCGTGGGAGATTATTTAGCGCCAGTTATTTGGCGCGGTGGGCCTAAGGCCTCTGCACAGCAGAACTCCACCCCGCTTTCAAACATCGATGCACTCACAGTCGGGCGGCTATAGCGGGCCTGCGCGCTCCAAAACGACTGTGTCGTGATCTATCATAAAACTGGAGAGACGAAGTTGCTTTATTATGTCGCAATCACCACGGCGCGAGGACGCTCTCACCAAAAAAATATCTACTAATTAATCCTTATTCTTAGTGGTTTGGTGACGTTATCTGAGCTAGAAATCTCTTCATGAAAACGAAGAAAGCTCGCGCTGAATATATTGCTAGAAGACTGGATGAGCTCTATCCGGAGATTCCGATTCCTCTGGATCATACCGATGCATATACCCTTTTGATTGCGGTGCTACTGTCGGCGCAGTGCACCGACGCGCGTGTCAACATGGTCACCCCTTCTCTTTTTGAAAAAGCTGACAACCCGCATGACATGGCCCAGCTCTCGGTTGAGGAAATTCTGGAATGTATCAAGACTTGCGGGCTGGCCAACAGCAAAGCTAAAAACATTAAACAACTCTCGGAAATATTGGTTGAAAAATATGACGGCGCAGTACCTCAGACCTTTGAACAACTGGAGGAGCTTCCAGGTGTTGGCCATAAAACCGCCAGCGTGGTGATGATCCATGCCTTTAAGATTCCGGCCTTCCCGGTCGACACCCATATTCACCGCCTCGCCCAACGCTGGGGATTGACCAAAGGCAAAAATGTGGTCCAGACCGAAGAAGACTGCAAAAAGCTCTGGCCCGAAAAAGACTGGGAAAAACTCCACCTTCAAATCATCACGTACGGCCGCGAATACTGTACCGCCCGCGGTTGCGATGGTACAAAATGCGAAATCTGCCGCACCACCCACCCCAATCGAAAAAAACCGGTCGTGGCAAATAAGGCGTAAAGGGGATTGATAAGAAATCGCCAGAAAATCGAGTTCTTAATACTTTTTCCGGATTTACGGCCAGCTGTCGGTGCGGAAAGGGGAAGCTGGCAGTCCGTTATTATTAACCAGATTTCCTACAGGATTATCTGCCCAGGAATAACGGACTGACACAGGGTTTTTAACATTTCTACATTTTACCGAGACGCTGTTGTTTCCGGTAATTTTTGCCTTTGCCCAGTAAAAAACCTTATCTTCACCTGCCATGGCAAAACCGGTTAGTTCTGGTCCTTCAGCTACTTTAAGACCATTATCTGCGTTTTTAAATGTAAGTGTACATTCTGCATCTTTAAACGTGTATTTATTCAAGATAGGTCCGGTTCCCGTGGTTTTCTTGCCGTAAACAAGATTAAGAGCTGTAAGGGCCATACGCTCTCCCACTGGTTTTTTATTAACCGGATGGATATCATCAGGATCTCCCGCATCGATGGTTATAACCATTGCGGTATTTGTAAGCTCCAGAACCTTCAGCTGTGATTCCCGCAATCTTGCCCATTTGTCATTTACCTGTACCGGCGCCGTCTGCAGGCTCCGGAAATTAGGGAGCTGAACAACTATAAAGGGAGTGTCTTCATTGCGGTAGTTTCGCCAGCCCTTAATGAGGGCTTTCAGGAGGAATTCGTACTCTTTTGCTTTGTCTGCATTTCCCTCCCCCTGATACCAGAAAACACCGCTCACCGGAAGGGGGCTGAGGGGCTGAATCATGGCATTGTACATACCTCCGGGCACGGAGGTCCTGTCTTTATAGGGGTTGATGTAAACAGAAAACGATTCAGCCAGAGAAAGATTCAGCGGTTTTTTGTTCGTGTACCATTCCGGTTGTCTGCATTTATTGAATGCTAATTCTGCTTCGGTCCATCGGCTGCTTTCATTTCTTTTTTCTGATGAATAGGAAGCCCATTCAGGAGATTCAGAGGTTTTTATTTTTAATCTGAGCGGATGGGTGGATTTGTATTCAAATGAAATTGAACTGTAGCCTCCCAGCTTAATCTTACCGACAGGGATTATGATGCCTTCACGGTTTTCAAAAGAAACCACACCTGAGTAATGAGCAGTTTTTTCATCCGGTCTTACCGTAACTCCTGCAGCATCCTGCAGATCAGTTAAGCTTAATGGTAGTTCTGTGCCTTTGCTGTCTTTCAGTTTCAGGTTTCTGATTTCAAACTCAGCAGCCTCTGGAAAAAGAAAGCGACGTTCTCTTTCGGAAAGAGAATAATAATCATCTATATAATAGCTGAGATTTTTATGAGCAGAAAGAAAATCGGCCGGAGTGAATAAATCTGCAGGGATGCCTCCCATAGCGCTCTGGATAAAGCCGACAGGGACATTAAGTGCCTCGGATAACCCGATGCCGGCAAAAGCAAGTACTGCGGAAAGGTTTTCAATGTTTTTTGCATCTGCAACTACCCATTCCCCGCGAAGGTCGTCCTGAGGTTTTTCATGTTCGCTTAGTAAAACCTTAAAATAATGTATCCGACATCGACCGATACGGCTTGTCACAAACTCTTTTTCATCTGAATCGCCGAGGCTGAAATGCATATTGGACTGGCCGCTGCCGATCCAGACTTCACCGAAATATACATTCTCCACAGAGATACTTTTGCTGCCGGACTTCACCGAAACTGTATAAGGCCCGCCAGCGTCAAAGGGTTCAAATTCTGCTCTCCATTTACCGTCTTGCCCTGTTGTAACATTAAAAAAAACTGAAGCATTATCTTTCCTGCTATCGATGACGGTCACACTTACTTCGCTTTCGGCCGGAGCCCATCCCCATATGACTGCTTTTTTGTTCTGACACAATACTGCATTGTCAGAGATAATCGCAGGGAGCCTAAGATCAGAGGCAAAACTGCCCGACAACAGCACCCCGGCAAGAGGAATCTGTATACGAATAAAATTTATTATCACTGATCTCATAGTGCTTCTTTATACTCCTTATTTCTGTCTCGAAGTTTATTCAACGGCAAAGCCTTGTACTATGCAATAACGTGAAAACATTATTCGTTGATATTTTTCTTAAACAATCTTTCACTCATTATTCGAAATGCTTACCGACCTGCTCCACGAGCCTGAATCATCCTAATTTCCCGCTATTAAATCTTCCGATTTTTAAAAAATCGGGGAAAGCTGTGTTTCTTGACTCCCATCAAGGAACGCTTTTATTTTTTGAGCCATTCTGTTCGCACAATTTGAGATAAGGAGTGAAACCATGAAACGGAAAATTATTGAGATTGAAGAAAGCCTCTGCAATGGATGTGGCGAATGTATTGTTGGGTGCGCAGAAGGTGCCCTCCAGCTTATCGACGGCAAAGCCAAGCTGGTAAAAGAGGATTTCTGTGACGGATTCGGCGACTGCATCGGAACCTGCCCGACCGGTGCCTTAAAGATTGTCGAGCGCGATGCCGCAGCTTTTGATGAAGCGGCGACTATTGAGCATGTTCGTAATACCCGCGGAGAAGAAGCCGTTCAGCGCATGCTGGATGCCGCCATGGAACACGACGCCAACGAGAAAACAGCGCCTAAACCTACCGGTGGCGGATGCCCGGGACTGAAACTGCGCTTCGGCAATAAAACACAGGAAGAAAAGCCGAAAATCGAAAGCGCTCCGGTTAATGGACAGGTCATTCGTTCTGACCTGGATCAGTGGCCGATTCAGTTGCATCTCGTTCCGCCGACAGCCCCGTTCTTTGACGGAAAAGAACTGGTTGTATTAAGCACCTGCGCACCCGTTGCCTCCCCGGATGTACACTGGCGTTTTGTGCGCGGGCGGTCGCTGGTGGTAGCCTGCCCGAAGTTAGACCGCACGGAAGGTTATGTTGAAAAACTTGCGAGCATTATGGCGCAAAACAATATTCCGAAAGTAATCATTGTGCGGATGCAGGTTCCCTGCTGTGGCGGATTGACCGCTATCACCCGGCAGGCTTATCAGGCTAGCGGTCGCACCGACCTCGTGGTTGAAGAAGTCACCATCGGCCTTGATGGAGAGCTGCTCCAAACAGAAAAGATCGCGGGATAAATCCTATGCCCGCATCGGTTTCTTACTGAAGATGAAAAGTGGACGAGCAATAAAACCGCCAAAAAAGAGAACCCCTTCATGAATGATTTAAAAGGCAAAGCCCTGAACCTAAAAGATGAGATCACCTATGCCGACGGTGCGGTGATCAGCAAGACCCTGCTGAAAAAAGAGACCGGAAACATTACCCTGTTTTCTTTCGATACCGGACAGGGGCTGAGTGAACACACTTCTCCGTTTGACGCCGTTGTTCAGGTTGTTGAAGGCGAAGGTGCGTTCATAATCGACGGCGAAATGAAAAAGGTAAGGGAGGGCGAAATGATCATTATGCCGGCCAACATTCCGCATGATGTCCAGGCCGCTGACCAGCCCTTTAAAATGCTACTGACCATGATTCGGTCGCAAAATTAAATACGATCATCCGGCTCTCACAACGCTTCGACTCTGCAGTCTTCTTGCGCCTGATCTCTACTCCAGCCAGCTCCATGGATCGGCCAGGATATGAATCTCCCGGCCCTTCCACTCGATAATTTCATCTTCGGTCAACCGCTGGATCAAACGCGAAAGGCTTTCTGGTGTAGTTCCGATAGCAGCCGCAATGTCCTTTTTTGAAAGCGGCGTGTAGATGATCTCTTTTTCGCCGTACTGACTTCTAAGAAAAGTAAAAAGTCGATACTCCACATCTTTAGTGGTCAACTCCTGAATACGCTCGGTCAGGTACCGTTGTTTGGCCATCAGCAACGCAATAAAGTCATTGCGAAAACTCTCTTCAGCCAGCAATCGGTGAATCTCCCTCCGCGGAAAGACGAGAACATCGGCTCCAGTGACCGCACGAGCAGAGACCGGATAGCGCTCCCGTTCGAACAGAACGACTTCAGCAAAAACATCGCCGGGTTTAATCACACGAATAACGACTTCGCGACCATCTTCTGTGTTTTTATGTAGCTGAATATTCCCATCTACCAGAAGGAACATACAACTGCCCGTATCTCCTTCATGGAAAAGATAGTCACGTTTCTTTATCTTTTTCAGTGTACAGATATCTGCCAACTCGTAGCGATGTGTTTCGGAGAGCCCTTTGAAAAAGAGGGCGTTCTGGATAAACCGTTCAATATTCATATCGGGTACTTTGACCGTCCACTGAACGCCTTGCAATTTTCAATAATAAAAATATCCGCCTCAATCGATTCATAAACCTGCGAACTCTAAAACGGGAAATAGCACTCGCTATTATACTGAATTAACGGTTTCATTTTTACACTGGTTTGGATATAGGGTTTCAGCAATTAAATTGGAGAACGTGATGTTCTTATTTGGCCAAAAGGAAAAAACCTGCGTTCAGATCCCGCTGAAAGTAAAGGGGCGACTCTTTGTCAGCCCGATGCCGTTCGGTCCATATGATCCCGGGAACAAGCTGCTTAAAACTTACCGTAAAAATCGGATTAAATTTGTCGTAATGCTGGTAACTGATGAAGAGTTGGAGAAAAAAGCAAAGCGTAATGTTCTAGAGTCCTATCAACAGAACGGGATTGAGCCAATCCGTTTTCCTATCGCTGACTATACCAGCCCAGAACTCTACACCTTTTCAAAAGTGGTGGATCAGGTGGCGAGCTACCTGCGGGCCGGAGCCAACGTAGCAGTTCACTGCAATGCAGGAGTCGGCCGAACCGGGGTTATGACCTGCTGTATAGTGCGCGACGTCAACCAATTGCCAGCCGATGAGGCGATTCAGTATGTCCGAACCCACATGCAAACTAATATGACCGATGAACAGATACGACTGATCGGTCGCTTTTTACCGCTGTCTAAACAGCTGGAGCAGGAACAGTTATCATGAGTAATATCTGGTTTGCCCTCGCACTCACCGTTTTTGCCGGCATGGCGACTGGTATCGGTAGCGCAATTGCCTTTATGGCAAAGCGTACCAACTATCGATTTCTGTCCGTTGCCACTGGGTTTTCCGCCGGGGTCATGCTCTACGTCTCTTTTGTCGAAATCTTTTATAAGGGGGCCGATTCCTTAGTGGAATCCTATGGCGATCCAGCGGGACACTGGATTAATGTATTCTCCTTTTTCGGCGGCATTGTGCTCATCGGAATTATTGACTTCTTGATTCCTCACGCAGAAAACCCGCACGAAATTCATTCTGAAGTCGAGAGCGCTCCGTTGCACAATCCTAATGCTCCCATCCCTGACCTGGAACACCAACATGATGATTGCATTCCCGGAGCTCACCGGCACCATAACAAAAAGCTGATGCGCATGGGCCTTTTTACCGCACTGGCGATTGCTATTCATAACTTTCCGGAGGGACTGGCAACTTTTCTCGCCGCGTTGGAAGATCCCTCTCTTGGCATTCCAATTGCGATTGCTATCGCACTGCATAATATTCCGGAAGGCATCAGCGTATCCGTCCCGATTTTTTATGCAACCGGCAACCGCAAAAAAGCCTTTATCTATTCCGCTCTCAGTGGGTTAGCTGAGCCTGTTGGAGCCGTCATTGCCTATTTTGCCATCCGGCTCTTTCTCGGCGAGGATAGCGGAGTGATCCCACCACAAATCATGGGCATTCTATTTGGCGGCGTCGCCGGCATCATGGTGTATATCAGCCTCGATGAATTATTGCCTACCAGTCGCGCCTATGGAAAGGGGCATGATTCCCTTTTCGGACTTGTGGCCGGCATGGCGGTTATGGCCCTAAGCCTTTTGCTGATGCGATAACCTCTTTTCACCTCACCGCTATGTAGCTTGCCATTCTCAATGGCGCTATTACCAAGGCCACATAATGCCTCACGAAACTCCTAAAGGGAGAGACAATACCGGCTTGTGGAGCCCCTATAAATCAGGTAGTTTTCATCCTCTTTTTGCAAATACAGGAAACCGATATGAATTGGATTTTAAAGAAGATACTCGGCTCTAAAAATGAGCGTGACTTAAAAAAAATGCGTCCACTGGTCGAGAAGATCAATGTGCTGGACGAAGAATACAAAGTCCTGAGTGATGAACAGCTTCGGGCAAAAACACAGGAATTCAAGGACCGCCTCCAGAACGGCGAGACTCTGGAAAACATAGAACTGGAAGCTTTTGCTGTCGTAAAAAATGCCGCGAGACGGCTCTGTGGAACCTCTGTTGAGGTTTGCGGACACCCCATTGCATGGGAAATGGTGCACTTTGATGTGCAGCTCATCGGCGGATTGGCCATTCACAAGGGAATGATTGCAGAAATGGCTACGGGTGAAGGCAAAACGCTGGTTGCCACCCTCCCAGTCTACCTCAATGCACTCAACGGAAAAGGCGTACATGTCATCACCACATCCGACTATCACTCCCAACGCGACTCGGAATGGATGGGCCACCTCTATAAATGGCTAGGCCTAACGGTCGGGTGCCTAAAGAATATGATGCATCCATCGGAACGCCGCGAAATGTACCTCCGCGACATTACCTATGGAACCAACTCTGAATTCGGTTTTGACTATCTGCGGGATAACATGGCTCACAGCGCTGAAGATATGGTACAGCAAAAAGGACATAGCTTTGCCATTATCGATGAGATTGATTCGATACTGATCGACGAAGCCCGCACACCGCTGATCATTTCTGGCCCAGCCCCTTACTCCTCTACCCAGTACAGTGAATTGCAACCAGCAGCGGCGCGTCTCGTGCGCCGCCAACGCGACCTCTGCACCCAGCTGTTGAAGGAAGCTAAAGACCTACTGGAACAAGGAGAGGAATGGGAAGCTTCCCTCAAGCTCTATCAGGTGTTTCAAGGTATGCCTAAAAACAAACAGCTGATGCATATGAATGAGGATATAAAGATCCGCAAACTGCTCGAAAAAACCCAGCTGTCTATGCTTTCTGATATGCGAAAAGAGCAGGCTCGTGCCCTGCAGCAAGAGCTATTCTTCACCATTGATGAAAAGGGACATGATGCCAGTCTAACCGAAAAAGGCTGCGCAGAATTAAACCCAAATGACCCCGAAATGTATGTTCTTCCCGATATGGTTTCCATGATGGCTGAGCTTGATGGAGAAAACAGTTTCACTCCGGAAGAGATTATGGAAAAACGTCGGGCAATTCAGGAAGACTATGCCCTGCGCAATGAAAAGATCCATGCCGTTGACCAGTTGATCCGCGCCTACAGCATCTACGAAAAGGATGTGGATTATGTGGTACAGGATAATCAGGTTGTCATTGTTGATGAACACACCGGCCGCCTAATGGCCGGCCGCAGATGGGGAGATGGTCTGCATCAGGCCGTGGAAGCAAAGGAAGGGGTCACCATCGAACGCGAAACTCAAACCCTTGCCACCATCACCATTCAGAACTATTTCCGCATGTATGATAAACTCTCGGGGATGACCGGCACCGCCGAAACGGAAGCGGATGAGTTCCACCAGATCTACGGCCTTGATGTGATGGTGATTCCGACCAACCGCCCAGTTCGCCGTGTTGATCTGAATGACCAGATCTACAAGACCCAGCGAGAAAAGTTTAAAGCCGTCATTGAAGAAATTAAAAAAGCGCATGCCAACAAGCAACCTGTGCTTGTGGGTACAGTTGCGGTTGAAACCTCAGAAGTTCTAAGCCGCATGCTTCGCCGTGAAAATATTATTCACAACGTACTAAACGCAAAAAACCATGCGCGTGAAGCTGAAATTGTTGCAAATGCCGGACAACCCGGCGCCGTCACCATTGCAACGAATATGGCCGGTCGTGGTACCGATATTAAGCTGGGAGAAAGCGTTGTTTATCTCGACAACAAAGATCTTCTTTCCAAAGAGTTCTCACTGGATAGCAAAGTGAATGGTCAGTCTCTGCGACGATTATTGGAAGAACGCCCATGCGGCCTCTATGTAATCGCCTCCGAACGCCATGAGTCACGCCGCATCGACCGCCAGCTACGCGGCCGTTCCGCCCGCCAGGGTGACCCTGGTGTTACGCGCTTTTATGTCTCGCTAGAGGACAATCTAATGCGTCTATTTGGCTCCGACCGAATCTCCAGCATTATGGAGCGCCTCGGCATCCAAGAGGGTGAAGTTTTGGAGCACCCCTGGCTGAACAAATCAATCGAGACAGCCCAGCGACGTGTTGAGCAGCAAAACTTTATGATGCGCAAGCGAACGCTGGAATATGACGATGTGATGAATGCACAACGTGCAGAGATTTACGGCTTCCGCTCTGCGGCGTTGACCAGCGATACCCCCCGTGACCAGCTTTTTGAGGCGGTTGAGCAATCCATTCTCGCACGCACAGCAGATGCCGCAGCGGGCAAGGATGCTGACGCAATACGCGACTTTATTATTTGGGTAAACACCACCTTCCCTCTGGGCCTCACCGAAGAGCAGCTTCCGGCAGATAAAAGCAGTGATAGCCTGGCGACCTTCACCTTTGATCTCGTTAAGAATGCTTATGATCTAAAAGCCCGCCATGAGAATCCTGACTCACTTAAACGCCTGGAACGCCACATGATTCTGCAATCTATTGATGAGCACTGGCAGGATTATCTACGCAACATGGATAGTTTGAGAGAGTCTATTGGTCTGTGCGCCTATGGCCAACGGGACCCACTGATTGAATATAAGAAAGAGGCTTATCACCTCTTTATGGATCTAATGGGCCGCATCTATGAGGAAATTTCCTCAACCATGTTCCGCTCTGCAACTTCTATGGAGGCCTTTGAAGAGTTTTTCCAGTCACTGCCCAGCCTTCAGACTCAGCATGCCCAGGCATCTGCACTGGCCGCAGCAACAGCACAAGCCCAGAGAGCCCGCATGCAGGCACAACCTATGGGCGCGCCACCTCCCGGCATGGATGTCCCCCAAGAAGCTCCAAAAGCAACTCCAACCCGAAAAGCAGGTCCAAGTATTGGGCGAAATGACGCCTGCCCTTGCGGTAGCGGACGTAAATACAAAAAATGCTGTGGCTCTGAATAGCCGCTTCCATGCGTGAACATTGTTGAAACCATCTGTGAAACCATTCGTTGCCACGGACTGATTCCCCGCGGCAAACAGGTGATAGTCGGAGTGTCTGGCGGAGCAGACTCTATTGCTCTTCTGCATACTTTTTATGCTCTTAAAATCCCCTGCACTGTTGCTCATCTGAATCATAATCTGCGCGGTTTGGATTCTCAAGAAGATGAAGCTTTCGTCCGAGAACTGGCCGGAAATTTGGAATTTCCGATTATTACAAAGTCAGTCGATGTGAAGGTTATTGCAGAAGAATCAAAGCTCTCTGTCGAAATGGCGGCTCGACAGGCGCGGCATGATTTTTTTGCAACGTTTGAAAATGCAGTTATTGCTCTTGCACATCATGCCGATGATCAGGTTGAAACTTTCATCTTAAAACTAGCACGGGGAGCGGGCGTTGAAGGGCTCAGCGGGATGGCTTATTCCCAAAAAATCGGAAAGCTCCAATTAATTCGCCCTATGCTGGATCTTTCACAGTCCGACATTATTGAATGGCTCAAGGAAAATCGTATTGAGTGGCGCGAGGACTCCAGCAATACAGATAAATCCTTCCTGAGAAACCGCGTGCGACATACAATTCTTCCTCTTCTTGAAAAGGAGCTAAACCCAAATATTCGCAACACAATTCTTCGGACCATGAATATTCTGCGAGCGGAAAATGAACTCCTGAAACATCAAACTGAAACGATGGAGCTAGGTGTCAACACTCCCCTAGCCGCACAAAGACGGCTGTTGCGAGATTGGCTATTTCAACAAGGCATAGAAAATGTTGGGTTCGATGCGGTAAACGAAATTCTGGCCCTTATCCGTGATAGAAAGGGAACCTCTCTTTTTCAGCTGAATGATCACCAGCGAGTACTCGTGGAATATGGAATTCCTCGCCTTGAAAATAAGCACCAGAAGCACGCACCCCCCGTTCAGCTGACAACAGAGACAGGTACTGGCTGGTTAAAGGATCATGGCAAAGGTGCGGGTACTCTTCCGGCAGAAGCTTCGTTTGATGCTGATAAGGTCGGGGAATCTCCTATTGAGGTTCGTGGGTGGGTGGCCGGTGATCGTATCGCTCCGCTGGGGATGAAAGGAACTCGAAAACTACAGGATATTTTTACAGATCAGAAAATTCCTAAAGCTCAACGCGAACAGATTCCAGTAGTGGTTTGCCGTGATGAAATTATCTGGTTGCCTGGATACCGTATTGCTCGGGATTGGGCCGTCCGGAACCATGCGGGCAAATCCGTGCACGTGCGAATTGAACGAAATCAGCCTCACTAACTCCAAGTTTTTGCGCTAGGCATTGCATTCCCCTAAGGGCAGTGGTAGCGTTCGATCAGTTTTTACAGAAAGAAATAATCATGGCAGAGAATAATCAACAACAAGACCCAAAGACCAATAAACCGCCAAAAAAAGGTCCACCCCCCATGCCGATGCGCGGACTGGCTCTTTCATTCCTGATGATCGCTGTTTTTCTTGTCGTTCTTCAGCTGTTTTCCAATCCATCAAATGCATCCAACGAACTTGAATACACTGACTTTATTAAGCAAGTAAAAGCCGGTCGCATTTCGAAGGTAAATATTGCTCACGACGGCGGCGGAAATCATTTTATTTCCGGAGAATCCAAGGATCTTAATGCCGCAGGATCCACGCAGTTCCGCACAGAAATTATTCTGACAGAAAAACTAATGGAGCAGCTGGAAGAAAATGGAGTACAGATAAAGGTTAAACGCCCGAAAACCATGCTGGTTTCCATTCTGGCTAACATCGTTCCGTTTATCCTGATCTTTGCCATTATCTACTTTGTCTTTATCCGCCAAATGAAGAATGCGGGCCGCGGGGCAATGAGCTTCGGCAAGAGCAAGGCAAAGCTGATGACGCAGGATAAAAATAAGATCACTTTTAAGGATGTTGCCGGCGTAAACGAAGCCAAAGAAGAACTTGAAGAGGTCGTTGAATTCCTAAAAGACCCGAAGCAGTTCCAAAAGCTCGGCGGTAAGATGCCGAAGGGTGTACTGCTTTCCGGATCACCGGGAACAGGTAAAACTCTTCTAGCCAAAGCCGTGGCCGGAGAGGCGGGCGTTCCGTTCTTTACTATTAGCGGATCCGACTTTGTTGAAATGTTTGTCGGCATCGGAGCATCGCGTGTACGTGATATGTTTGAGCAAGGGAAAAAGCACGCTCCCTGCATCATCTTCATTGACGAAATTGATGCTGTCGGTCGTAGCCGATTCAGCGGGATCGGTGGTGGACACGATGAACGAGAGCAGACCCTCAACGCTCTGCTGGTGGAGATGGACGGCTTTGACACACAGGAAGGCATCATTATTGTTGCCGCCACCAATCGACCGGATGTTCTGGACCCGGCCCTACTACGGCCTGGCCGTTTTGACCGGCAGGTCGTAGTTGATCTTCCAACTCTCACTGGCCGTGAAGAGATTCTTAAGATTCACTCTCGTAATGTCCGTCTATCCGACAAGGTTGACCTATCACGCTCTGCTCGCGGAACGTCCGGGTTTTCCGGAGCCGATCTAGCCAACTTGGTGAATGAAGCCGCACTGCTAGCCTCTCGCCGTGGAGCCGATTTTGTTGAGCAACAGGATATGGAAGAGGCTCGTGACAAGGTCATGTGGGGCCGCGAACGCCGCAGCCATGTACTGGATTCCGAAGAAAAGAAGCTTGTTGCCTACCATGAGGCCGGCCATGCGATAGCCATGTATTTTACACCGGAATGCGAACCGATTCATAAGGTTACCATTATTCCGAGAGGGCAAGCTCTGGGTTCAACCATGTGGCTGCCAGAAAAAGACCGTTACACGGAATCACAGAAGCGGCTTGAAGCTAGCTTAATTTCACTTCTTGGGGGACGGACCGCAGAAGAGTTGATCTTCGGAGTTGTGCATACCGGTGCATATAATGACATCCAACGTGCCACCCAGATCGCACGAAGAATGGTCTGTTCTTATGGCATGAGCGAAATAATCGGCCCGCAAAATCTTGAAAGAAATAATCAGCAGGTCTTTCTGGGTCAGGGGATAGCATCTTCCCAGAACTTCAGCGAGGAGACTGCTCAGAAAATCGACCACGAAGTGACTCGTATTCTGACAGAGGCGCAGAATACAACCATGAAGATTCTGACGGAAAATAAGGATAAGCTGATAGCCCTTTCGGAGCTTTTGATCGAGCGCGAAGTGCTGGATTTTGAACAGGTTGACGCCATCATGAAAACCGGCAAGCTTCCTGAAGAAGTTGCAGAAAAAGACAGCCCTAAAGAGCAGGGTGATGGAAATCCGGAAGAAGAATCTACTGAGAACACTGCGGCTCACGAAGAGCCTGTTGCTGAAACAGAGCAGAAGCCCGAATCGGAATAGCCTTTTCGGACTTTACGAGCTATATTTCTGACATGAAAACAATACGCATGATCATGAGAGCTATGGCCCTTGCTTTTTTGGCAGGATGCGCAACCACCTTCCAACCATGGAGCCTTAGTAAAGTTGAGGAAGGTATGGAGCGCGATCAGGTCGTTCAACTTCTTGGGATCCCGGAATCTTCTTTCGTCACCAATGGTATAGAGCGACTGCTCTATACCTATCGGGAGGACCCGATCTCCGCCGATGATCCATTACTGGATGCCAGTACCCAATTTAAAACTGCAGCTAAACGGTTTGATGAAACTCTTAAGGAGTACCGTTATGTTGTCATACTGAATAACGGCAAGGTTTCGGGCTATAAAGAGCTTCTGGATTAACGCCTCTGCTCTTGCAGAATGGCCTCATCGCTAGCTTTATTGCGAGCCTTCCATTGCTGATAAGAATCCTCTCGCTTAAATTCAGGCGGTTGCTGCGCGGGGGATACATTATTCCATTGCGAAGGTTGACGCCGGGAAGCGGGCTTATAGGATTTATTTTCCGGAACAAAACCTTTTGGATCTACCTGGCTTCCCCAACGCTGTGTTTCAGCCATTGGGGGTTTCATGAAGGAAGATTGTAATGACGTCTTGGAATCGGACGTCCCCCAACTTTTATTCTGTTGATCCGAACGCCCCCCAGCAGTACCGGAATAATCCTTACGCCCATACCGGCTATACCGCTCTTCTTCCGGAGATCGGCTATCTTCACTATTCCCTGAAGAGCTCTCTTTGGAACCGGAGCGGTTGTACTGATAGTAGTCATAGTCGGAAGATGAATCATTGCCATAGCTCGAATAGGCATCATACCTATCTGTGCGATCGGAGTCGTCGTCTCCCCATATGGGCCACGAGTCACTCCTTTTCTTTTTAGGGGCAAACGGATCCGCATAAGGGTCGTCTTCATCCTTATCCTTTTTCGCAAACGGATCTGCATAAGGGTCGTTTTCATCCTCATCCTCCAGCAGCCAGTTTACTTCCGCCTTGCGGGCCATTCTACGAGGATCCGGCGGAGGAGGCGCGGTAACGCCCTCATGTCGGTCAAATTCCACCGGCAATTCGTCGAAGCGTTCCGACTCCACAACACGCTCGTCTTCCTCGCCCTCCACCGGCACCGCCATATCGCTCTGAGTAATGCGGGCGTGTGCTCGCAGATACTTCCGCATAATGCGTTGTTTACGCTCTTCCAGAGTCTCATTCTTCGTGAATCCCACTGCAGGAAAAAGGGCGACAATTAATAAAATCTGTATGACTTTGTTCATCACCTGTAAGCTATGTCGATCAAATCAACCACGTCAACCTCTCGTCTAGCAAAGTTTCAGGGGCTAGACCTCTTCCGGAGCCTTGCAACCGCCTGTATTAATAGCATAAAGGTAGCGTTTTATTTTCTGGGTAGTAGTGCGTTCAAAAGCGTTAAAGCGAATCTCGATCCTGCGGGGCCGTTTGTAATCTGAAAGAGCCATCAGCTTCTCACGCACATCATTTCGGACTCGCGTCTCAATTCCATCGTCACTCAAACGTCCCTCTACATCTTCCAGCGCATCAAAAACCTCCAGATCGGGAACAACTATCAGTCCAACCCGCTCCCCGACCCCATCGTTCGGCTCCCGATACCCCAGCGCCAGGCACTCAAGAACATACTTGCTCTCCATCACCTGCCGTTCAATCTCTTCCGGGTAGATATTCTTACCTTCCCGGTTCACAATCAGACTTTTCTTCCGGCCGTTAATAACCAGATACCCCTTTTCATCGAAATAGCCCAAATCACCGGTATGGTACCAACCGTCGACCAGCACCTTTGCAGTGGCCTCTGGGTTATTATAATATCCCTGCATTACATTAGGCCCGCGGGCAAGAATCTCACCGGTTCCATCTTCGCGGGGCTCATGAATCTTAAGTTGCACATCATCGATCGGCAGACCAACGGTGCCGATCCGCGGCGCATGAAGCGGATTAACGCAAAGTACGGGTGCGGTTTCTGTAATTCCATAGCCCTCAACAATTGGAATCCCAAGTCTAGACCAAGCCCGCAACGTAGAAGGACTGATCGGCGCGGCACCTGAAACGACCAGCCTTAAAGCACCACCCAGCCCCTGCTTCACTCTCCGGCCCACCAGCTTTCCCAATCCAAACCGATACATAAACTTGGCGGGCTTATTTTCCTCAATCCCAACCATCACACGGCTTAGCATCTTTTCGAGCAAAAGCGGAACAGCCAGCAATACTGTTGGCGATGTGGCCGCCATATCTGCCGCAATCGTTCGTAGGCTATGCACTATGCTAACTTGACAGCGGGCATGAACCGGAAGCACCAGCATGCAGGTAAAGGCAAATGAATGGTGAAGTGGAAGCACCAGCATAAAGTTATCTGTCGAATGAACATCAATTGCTTTTTCTATCCCTGAAACATTCACCAAAAAGTTATCATGAGTCAGGGTTGCTCCCTTGGGGCGTCCGGTTGTTCCCGACGTATAAATCAGCGATGCAATCGATGAGGAATCCAAGGTTGCTCGATCAAATGCGCGCGCATCTGATTTGGCGGTCTCGGATGCATCTGCCCAAAGATACTCATAAGAATAAAACTCCGCATCATCAGACTCCGGGATATCATCAATCCCAGAATCTAGCACGACCACGGACTCCAGATCGCTGAGACGTGCGCTAAGTTCCGCCATCATTTCGGAAAGCGGTGCAGAACAAAATACGGCTTTTACACCGCAATCATGAAAAATATAGCCGACCTCTTGCTCCCGAAGCTTCGCATCGACAGGAACGGCAATGGCACCAAGACCGATGATCCCATGATAAATCTCAAACCATTCTGGAGAATTCTCACGAAAAATGGCTACGCGGTCTCCAGCCTTAACCCCAAGCCCTGCTAATATTTCAGAAACATGCCAGGCTCGCTCACGCAGTTCTCCAAAACTGATGGTCCGCCACACACCTTCCTTTTTATATTTTAACGCAATTGCTGTTGGACTCTCGTCCGCCACCGAGTTTAAACAGGTCTTAATCGTCATCTAATTACCCCGCTGTAAGAGCACACGATTCTGGCAGACAAAGCCGGATACAGCAAATGGATTTAAGCCCACCATTCCCGTTCATGGAGATTACGCCAACGTGACCTTAATTGGCGTGGAGTTCAGTAAGTTTTCGGAGACCGGGCAACGGCGATCCACTTCATGAATAAAAGCTTCTTTTTCTTCATCGGTCATGTCGGCATCCACATCGACTACAATAGTAACCTCTTCAAAACCGGTGCGTCCATCGATTGATTTTCCAAGTAATCCATCGACATCAATCTCACCCTCAACCTTAACATTCATGCCGCGTAGATCGATGCGCTTTTGCATGGCTACGATGCGCCCAATGGTTCCAATACATCCGGCTAGAGAGCAAAAAAGTAACTCCAGCGGGGTTGGTCCGCCATCCGCTCCTCCGGCACTCGCCGGCTGATCGATCACCACCTTATGGCCACGAACATCGCTTTTAATTACAAACTTTCCGCTCAACTCTGATTCAACAATGATAGTTTTCTTCGCCATATTTTTCTCCGGTGTTAAAAAGCGGGGAATGATGCCATAAAGTTTTTCTCCATCCAATAATTACCGAACAGGTAATATGGAACTTTATTCGTTCTATTTGCTTGAATTCCCCCCATCGAATGAATCATATTGTCAGCAGTAATTTAAAAGGAATAACCAAAATGGAAAACATCGACCTTAAGAAAGAACAGCAGATTTCACTTGAACGCCCGCGCCCCAGCTATTCGCTTCCGGCACGCTTTTTCTTCCTCTCAATGGACCTCCTGACCGGCAAAAAGATCACCCTGCCAAAAACCCTTCTGATTGAACTGCTCGCCAGCATCCCCTATCGGGCCTGGGAGCTTCGAATGTATGCCAAGCTTACCCTAGGCTATCGAAATCGAGAAGTGGTTGAACAGGCGCTTCGAATCATGGAGTGGAGCCGGGAGGCCCAGGACAACGAATACTGGCACGTTGTTGCCATCCAACAGAAGATGAAAGAAGATGGAGTCAAGGGGGCATGGTACCTCCTTCAACCGATTCCGTTCTTCATGATTGCGTTCTATATTCTTTTCACCCGTACCCTCGCCCTCTTCAACCTCCGTCGCGCTTTTATTTTCAATGCTGAGTTTGAGGATCATGCTGAACATGTCTATGCACAGTTTGTCCAAGACAACCCTCAATGGGAAGAGCAGCAAGTCACCAGCCCACTGGTACTCGATCGCATGCCGTTCGACTCCTGGGCCGATGTATTCCGACGTATCGGTCTTGACGAGCGCGAGCATCGCAATGCCAGCTTTATCGAAGCCGGTCTACCTGAGCGTGTCTGCCCTAACGGATACGATGAAGCTTAGCGCCACTCATGCTTAGGATAGCGTCCTTTTAGCTCTTTTTTCAAAAACGGATAGGTATTTTTCCAGAAGGATTTCATGTCCTGTGTTTTCTGTTGCGGACGCTGGTTTGGAGCAAGAACTTCTACGATTACCGGAATTAGACCGAAGCCAATCCTGGGGACCTCTTCCAGACCGTAGAGTTGCTGAATCGTCGCCGATACTACTGGAGGCTGTCCCTTTTCATACTTTACCTTGGCATTCAAACCGCTCGGAAGTTTAATCCGCTCTGGAGCTTGCTTATCCAGTATATCGAGCTGCATAGGCGTCAACCAGGACTTCACTACATTCCAGACCGAGCGATCCTTCAAGTCACGCTTGCAGACCGCGCCAAGACAGATTTCCTGCACCATGGCCCGCCGAGCCTCTTCGTCAATGATAGGAATTCCATAATCGGGACACCCCTCTGCCAAACAGTTGACGCGAGTGATCCACTTTTCCACCTGATCATTCCACTTGTATAGATCAAGCTTTCCAGACAACACTTCGTCAGCAATAATTTCTGCCGCCTGCTGCTCATCAACCTCCTGCTTCATATTCGCATGCAACTCCAACCCTCGGAATGATTTTGACTGCTTTGTCACCACGCGCTTCAGAACAGGATCGAATATGGATTCGCTTTTTTCTTCGATATCTTGGGGAAAAAGTTCATCAAGCCATGCTTCTGAAATAGTCGTACAGAGATTGAGTCTAACATTCAGATCGCGGCCTCCCTCGATTTCTCGGATTTCAGCCGCCACCAACAACGAACTGTCGCGCACCACCGAATAACGATCAATATCTCCAGCACGCCCGTGCACCACTTCGCAATGGAGAGTTCCCGCATCACGCCGCCTTGCCACCTGATCAGAAAAAGCCAACAGAATGCATTTCTGCAGATTCTCATCTTCCGGCGCCTGCGTATGGATCGCGAGCCCTTCTTTTTCAGCAATATTCAGAAATCGTGTGTAGAGCGGTTTCACCTGCCGCGCCGCGCCGCTGTGAATTCCCAACTTGCGGCAAACATCAGAGTTAAAATTGTTTTTATCGGCAAACTGCCATACCCGCATAAGGCGCTTGAAATCAGAAACATCATCTTCACCAAAGATATCATCGCGATGATCCCGCGTCTGCTTGCCTTTAGTGTGTTGAAAAATGGAACGTCCCTGCGTTAGCGCGGCAATAAGACAGGCCTGCCGAACACATCCATACTCATCTCCCGCCAGCAACATGCGGGCATAGCGAGGGTGCATCGGGAAAGAAACCATTTTTTCACCAACCGGCGTCAACTGACCCTGATGGTCTATTGCACCCAAATCGCCCAGCAGGGCAAGAGTCCGCGCCAGCGATTTAGGATCGGGACTTTCGAGCCATTCAAATTTTTCAACATCCTTAATGCCACCAGCCTTTAGCATCAGAACCACCTCTGCTAAATCATGCCGAAGAATTTCGGGAAGCTCCTGCATTGGGCGGGCGACATGCTCCTGCTCGGTCCATAGCCGATAGCAGACCCCCGGCTCTGTACGCCCGGCGCGTCCCGCCCTCTGGTCGGAAGCAGCGCGACTGATGCGCTCAATCAACAGCGTATCTATACCGCGATTAGGATCAAAGCGCGCAATGCGCGCTAACCCGGAATCGATCACAATACGAATCCCATCGATGGTGATGGAGGTTTCCGCCACATTAGTAGACACCACCACCTTGCGCTGACTGCACTCACCAACAGCGGCATCCTGCTCTCGAGCAGACAGTTCTCCGTGCAACGGCATCACGGTAAAGTTGCGGGCACAGCGACGTGAACAGATCGCCTCAACCGTACGGGAGATCTCGTAAGCCCCCGGCATAAATACCAGCACATCGCCCTCCACCCCGGATTCAACCGCCTGTTCAAAGGCATCAGCAGCGGCATCCCAAACCGGATAATGCAGGAAGTTAATCCGCTTTGGGGCATAGCTGATTTCAACCGGAAACATACGGCCAGCACTCTTCAGCTCTTTACAGGGGGCAAGATATTCACACAGAGGACCGGCATCCAATGTAGCCGACATTACGATAATTTTAAGATTCGGTCGCACCTTCTGAAGCCGTAACGCACGCGCCAGCGTAATATCTCCATAGATGTGACGCTCGTGAAACTCGTCAAAAATAATGGTCGATACCCCACGCAACTCCGGGTCAGATAAAAACTGGCGCAACAGGATCCCCTCGGTCACATAACGGATTTGCGTTTTAGCAGAAACCGCGCGCTCCATACGCACCTCATATCCAACTTCACCGCCAAGCGGTTCGCCGCGCTCGGATGCCACGCGCTTCGCCAGCAAGCGTGCCGCCAGCCTGCGCGGCTGAAGCACTACGACTTCACCGGGTCCGGCATCTCCGCAGTCGAGAACCATCTGCGGCACCTGCGTCGATTTTCCAGACCCCGTCGGCGCTTCAATAATAATGCGGTTGTGGCTCTTCAGCGTCGCCGTCAGCTCTGGGCGCAGTTCATAAATCGGTAGCGTTTTCGGATCCATAGGTGCGCGGTTATAGCGAAATCGCTTCGGGTTGAAAATGAATTATGCCGGGATGCCCATGTAACTTTTCGCTCGCTATTTTTGCTGGGATTGGAAAGATACGCGGCATGAAGACTCTCAAACCACTATTCGACAGCAACCGTGAATGGGCCGAGCGGATTGAGCTCGAACAGCCCGGATTCTTTGAACAACTCTCAAAACAACAATCCCCGGAATATCTCTGGATTGGGTGCGCCGACAGCCGCGTACCGGCAAACGAAATCATCAACCTGAAGCCCGGCGAAGTATTTGTACACCGCAACATTGCCAACGTTGTTGTACATACAGATCTGAACTGCCTCTCCGTGATTCAGTATGCCGTAGAGGTGTTGAAGGTGAAGCATATCATTGTCTGCGGACACTATGGTTGCGGGGGGGTTGCTGCCTCACTGGAAAATGAAAACCATGGGCTGATCGACAACTGGCTGCGGCACATTCGCGATGTCTATCGCTATCATGCCGCCGAGCTCGATACCATTGAAGATCCTGTCTTAAAAAAAGAGCGCCTATGCGAACTCAATGTCATTGAGCAGGTGGGCAATGTCTGCTCAACAACAATAGTCCGGAATGCGTGGGAACAAGGCCAGCAGCTGCATATCCACGGATGGATCTACCGACTGGAAGACGGAATCCTGAAAGACCTTGACGTAACCATGATCGGCTCTTAAGCAGCAACACGCGCTATCCAAAGGTGGATCAAAACACGCCCCTAGTTCGAGCGACTCGGCGCGATCTGCGCATAAACTAGCTCCGCGTCCTACACACTGCAACGACGAGGGGCGTCAAGGAGGTCCTATTAACTTAAATCGTCAGGGCCTCGGCGATGGAGTCGCAGACATAATCAATATTTTGAGTGGTCAGGCCGGCCAAATTAATACGTCCGCCACGAACAATATAGATACTCTTGTTAACCTTGAGCCATTCCACAATTTCATTGGACAGTCCACTGAACGAGAACATACCGCGCTGCTCCTTAATGAAGGAGAAATCCTGGTCCACCCCTCGGGATGCGAGTCCGTCAACCAGAGCAACACGCATCTCCTTGATACGCTCACGCATCTCCGCCACCTCACCGACCCACTGATCATATAGAGCCACATCATCGAGCACGGTACAGGCGGCCAGACCACCGTGCGCCGGAGGGTTTGAATAGTTTACCCGAATAGTTTGTTTTACATGACTCATGGCGACAGTAGCCTCATCGGCACTCGGACTAACGATGGTCAGAGCTCCCGTTCTCTCATTATAAAGACCAAAGTTTTTAGAGAACGAACTGGCAATGAAGACATCAATATTGGAGGCCGCAAACTTTTCAACGGCTTCACGATCTGCCTCTATGCCATCGCCAAAGCCCTGATAGGCAAAATCGAGGAACGGCGTCCAGCCCTTTGCTTTTGCAACGTCGACCACCTTGTCCCACTGCTCAGCAACCAGATCAACTCCAGTCGGATTATGGCAGCAGACATGTAGCAGAACAATATCACCGGCCGGAACATTTTCCAGCGTCGCGAGCATGCCGTTAAAATCAACGCCCTTGGTTTCGGCGCTGTAGTAGGGATAATCATTAATCTCGAACCCGGCCGCTCCAAAAATTCCCTTATGGTTGGCCCACGTCGGGGTGCTTACCCACAATTGGGCATCCGGATTAAATTTTTTCAGCAGCTCAGCGCCGATACGCAGCGCTCCCGTTCCGCCCGGGGATTGGATGGTTGCTGCACGCTTAGACACAATCACTTCGCTAGCCTCACCAAAGAGCAGTTTCTGCACATTCGCAGCATAAGCCGGGCTTCCGGAAATCGGAAGATAGCCCTTGGTTGTTTCTGTTTCAACAAGCTTCTGTTCAGCGGCCTTAATGCACTTAAGAATCGGAGTGCTGCCCTTATCATCCTTGAATACACCCACGCCCAGGTTCACTTTTTTCGGGTTGGTGTCGTTTTTAAAGGCTTCCGTCAGCCCAAGAATGGCATCCGCCGGAGCCGCATCAACTTCTTTCCACATGATCTATCTCTCCCATATTTGAACGAGGTAGTTTAATGTGCAGATTCCAGCCTCTGTATAATAGCTTATTTTTAACCAAAATAACGTTCCCCTGCACACCCCAAGGAGGCCTACTCCGCCCCTCGGAACTTCCAATACCTATTCAAGTTCCTTTGACATTTTAATACCCCTGAAGTATTCAGGTACTTCATATAATCCGGATACACCGGTACAACCTTGAAATGTGACTTTATGGATAACGATAATACCCAGCCCAGACCGCTTCCCGAAAAGGTCGTACGCCGCCATGCGGAAATTATTGAAGATTTGCTCCCCGATCTTTCCCGGCTGGTAACAGAGGAATTCCGGCCTGCCGATACTCTGCTCAACAGCTACCTGCGTACGCACCGCGAACTGGGATCCCGTGATCGCCGATTTCTTTCCCAGGCCGTTTTTTCCTACTTCCGCTGGTATGGCTGGACCATAAACAAGCTGAAGCTTAATATTGCTGAAGCCTGCCTGATCAGTGCGATGCTTGACTCCGACGAGTTGAACCAGAGCTTTCAATATCTTCAGGCCCGCTGCAAACTTCCAGACGCCTGCAAGCCGATCGGACGGCGGAGCCTAGCCGATAAAATCGCTACGATGAATGAGTGGTTTAAGGATACTCCAGACTTTGATCCACTGGAAGCAAGCGACTTGGTCTGCGCCGATTTCAACAGTGTTATTGATCCCGATCAGCTGGTTCGCTACATTGAGGCTTTTCAGCAACGGCCGCCGGCATGGGTGCGGGCCCGCACAGAGCCAGAGGCCCTGATTAAGGCCCTGTCCGAGCACCAGATTCAGGCACAGCTTCATCCGACCACTCCCTCGTCCTTTTCTGTTGATGCCGGCATCAGCCTGCCCCACCTTCTTTCTCAGCAGACCGGACAGTTCGTGGTTCAGGATATTGCATCTCAATGTGTTGGCCTCGTCTGCGCCCCACAAAAGGACGGCGACTGGTGGGACTGCTGTGCCGGATCAGGCGGGAAGGCGATGCACCTGATAGACCTGATGCAGGAAGGCAAAGTACTGGCCTCCGACATCCGCCTTTCTGCCCTGAAGGAATTGAAAAAACGTGCTCGTAAACACGGCATAAAAAGCATCCGTACCCAGCAGTTTAATGCCGCAAATGATGAACCCTTCACCAAAACCTTTGATGGCGTTCTCGTGGACGCCCCCTGCTCCGGGTGGGGAACATGGAACCGAAACCCAGATGCCCGTTGGCGCACTTCACGACGGGATGTAATCCAGTGCGCCACCCGTCAGCTTAAAATTCTGAGCAATGCAAAGTGGTGTGTTAAACCAGGTGGAATACTCGTTTATGCCGTCTGCACCATTACCCGACCGGAAACTGAAGAGGTGGTCATGAACTTCCTTGATCAGCACGAAAACTTTAAGCTCTCACCATTCACCAACCCGCTGACCGGAGAGCAGACTGACGGCCAATTGCAAGTTTATCCGTGGGATGGCCCTGGTGACGGCATGTTTATCGCCCGCTTTGTGCGCGATGAGGATTAGCCGATCAGTTGAATTGATTCGATATCCGTATTTTCAAAACTCACCCGCCCCAACCGCAAAGAGATTGTATCGGCCTGCGGTAGCGGAATCTCTAGCGAGTTGAGCACTAATCGGCCTTCAAAATCTTCATTCCATCCTCGTAGACGCAGGCGTACTCGCCGGTTCAGCGGAACCCCGAACTTGCGCTCAACGCGCTCAATAGCCCGTTTTTGTTCAGATAAAAACTGGAACCACCCCTCCTCACCGAGATCTCGCGGAAACTCGAGCAGGTCGTCTGCTGCAAAGTTAAAATCAAGCTGGTCCCTAGAATTATCCATCGCGCGATAAGATAGACGAAATTTCCGAACTTTAAAATTGGCATTATTAACTTTCATCAGGGAGCCGGGCCCCTATCCGTCTTGGCTTTTTTTAAAAACCTGTTATTTTCCCTATTTCACCAAAAAGGAGGTTCACTATGAAAAAGTCATTATTGTGTATACTCGTCGTACTGTTGGCTGGCGGAATGCCTGCAAAAGCTCAGAAAGTCAAAGTCCAGAGCAAAAAAGAACCCGCCGGTAAAGCCATGAAAGACGTACAGGCGAAACATCAGTGCCCAACTGCTGAATGCGTAGCAACGTGCGCCGAAAAAAACGCTGATAAATCGAGAGGGAAAACCATAGAAGGCAAGGCAGAAGAGAA
>DATCZD010000074.1:0-6282 GCA_036526075.1 Pontiella sp.
CGACGCCGGGAAATCTACAGTGCGCGAGAAGTTGATGTTCCTCCGGAAGATGGTGCTACGGTAGAGCTTACACTGGATCAGCAGTTGCAGTATGTGGTTGAAAAGACAGTCGAAAAAACCTGCCGTGACTTTAATGCAAAAGCCGCTTGGGCCATTGTGCAGCATGTGCAAACAGGTGAAATTCTGGCCATGGCGTCTTTCCCGACATATGACCTTAATCGATATGCTACGGCTCCACCCGAATGGCGACGGAATCGAGCCGTCAGCTTTAACTATGAGCCTGGGTCCACCATGAAAGCCGCAGTTGTTGCGGCTGCAATTGATAAGGGTGTTGTCAAAGAAGACGATATGATTGATTGCGAAAACGGGTATTGGGTTTACGGCGGTAAGGCCCTGCGCGACAGTCATGGAGAAGGGATTATTTCCGTGGCTGATATCATTAAAGTTTCCAGTAATATCGGAACTGCTAAGATTGCACTGATGATGGGAGATCAGCTGTTATATGACAGTCTTCGAAGTTTTCACTTTGGTAAACGCTTTGATGTGGGAATCCCGGGCGAAGAGGGAGGCATCTTTTATTCACCTGAAACCTGGTCAAAGATCAGCTCCACACGTATTGGGATGGGGCATGAGATTGGGGTCACTGCATTGCAGGTGCTTTCGATGATGAGCACCATTGCGAATAATGGTGTTCAGTTGAAGCCGCAGATCATTAAAAGAGTGGTGGCGGCGGATGGAACAGTCCTGCAAGAAAGCTCTCCGGAGGTAATAGGGAGACCGCTGAGTGTTTCCGGAGCGCGTCGCATGCAGAAGCTCCTTGCTAGAGTAACCGAAGAGGGGGGAACCGGAACCAAGGCCCGAGTCGATGGTTACTCGGTGGCCGGAAAAACCGGCACTGCCCAGAAGATCCGTCCGGCCGCTGAGGGTGGAGGATATTATCAGAAAAACTTCACATCTTCTTTTGCCGGTTTTATTCCAGCGGAAAACCCGGAGTTGGCGATTATCGTAGTGGCGGATGATCCCGGTGAATACACCGAGTCCGGCCGAAAAATTAAATATTATGGTGGGACGGTCTGTGGTCCTGCATTTAAGGAAATCGCAGAGTTTTCCGTCCGCTATCTTCGGATTGCGCCCGACGGCAAGCGAATCTATGTAGCGAGGCCGGAAGAATGAAACTGAATACACTGCTTGAGTCTATTGCTGTGCTGGAGATTTCCAAGGGAGATAATCCTAGTATTGAAGGGATCACCCACGATTCTCGCAAGGTGCAGGACGGATTTCTTTTCGTGGCGGTTTCCGGGTATCGTTTGGATGGGTTGGACTTTATTTCCGATGCGCTGGCCAAGGGGGCCGTGGCTGTGGTTTCCGAAGCCCATATTAATCTTGGTTCCGGTGTGGTGCATGTACAGGTGGAAGACTCTCGTCTAGCTCTGGCAGAACTTTCCAATGCGTATTACGGTAATCTTTCAAAGCTTCTCAACGTTGTTGGAGTGACCGGTACAAATGGGAAAACTACTATAACGTATATGATCCGCGATATTCTGAGGGGAGGTGGATTTTGTCCGGGGTTACTTGGCACGGTTGTTTATGAGTTTGGAAATCATTCTGTTCCTGCTTCTCGCACAACACCGGAAGCCACTGAAATTCATGAAATGTTTCAGCAGATGAAAGAGGTCGGGTGCGACTCCGTTGCGATGGAGGTGTCTTCCCATGCGATTGCTCTCAAGCGTGTTCATGGAATTGATTTCAGAGTCACTGTGTTCACTAATCTGACGCAGGATCACCTCGACTATCATAATGACATGGAGTCCTATTTCGATGTGAAGTCTGAACTGTTTCAGCCTCCTGAAAATGAGTTGGATCATGCAGCGGTAATTAATCTGGATGATTCGTGGGGTCGGCGGTTGGTCCATGAACGACATTTGCCGCAACGAGTCGTTACCTATGGGTTTAGTGAAGAGGCCGCAGTCCGTGCTGTAGATGCAAGGATTAAAGAGGATGTCACCTGTTTTGATGTCTTTACCCCCTGGGGGAATGCGCATATCTGTTTGGGACTGCTCGGTCGGTTTAATATTCACAACGCATTGGCGGCGTTGGCGGTAGGAGGAATTTTCGGGATTCAGTTGGAAACGATGGTAAAAACGCTCGAAACTATTTCGGCAGTTCCCGGACGACTGGAGCTGGTAAAGAATCGTAAGGGACGCAAAATTTTTGTGGATTATGCCCATACGGATGATGCTTTAAAAAATGTACTCTCTACATTACGGGAAATCTGTCGGGGAAAGCTTCTGGTGGTTTTCGGGTGCGGAGGTGGTCGCGATCGGGGGAAACGCCAGAAAATGGGCCTGGTGGCTTCCGAGTTAGCGGATTTCAGTTATGTGACATCCGATAATCCTCGTAACGAAGACCCGTCTGTTATTGTTTCGGAAATCGTCGAGGGGTTTCTCTGTCAGGAACAGTATGAAATTGTCCTCGATCGTCGAGAGGCGATCAAAAAAGCAATTCGAAACATGGGTAGAAAAGATGTATTACTGATTGCCGGAAAGGGACATGAGGCCTATCAGGAAATCAAGGGAGCTGTTGTGCCGTTTGACGATCGTGAAATAGTCCGCGAGATTCTTGGGTAGATGATACAGTTTTCTCCAGAAGAGTTGTCACAGTGGGTCTCCAGTCCATGGCGCAACAGGAGCCCTGATACAGTTGTTACAGGTGTTTCTACGGATACGCGAACACTGAATCCAGGCGACCTCTATGTGGCTGTTCGAGGGGATAATTTTGATGGACATGCTTTTATCGCGGATGCTTTTGCCAAGGGGGCCGTTGGGGCCTTGGTAACAGAAGGTTTTGAATGGACCCATGGTCCCATTCTAACCGTCCCTGATACAATTCAGGGACTGCAGGATCTGGCCCGCGGTTATCGCAATGGCTGGACCGCAATTCCAATTGGTATTACCGGAAGTGTCGGAAAGACGACAGTTAAAGAAATGTGTGCCGACATCCTTTCGGAAGTCGGGAAAACACACCGGACCTGCGGAAACTACAACAATCATATCGGTCTTCCGCTCACCATGCTTTCTATGCCGAGTGATGCAAAATATGGCGTGTTTGAAATCGGAATGAACCATCCTGGAGAAATTGCTGTTTTGACCGATCTGCTACGCCCCCAAATCGGCATTCTGACGGATATCTGCAATTCACATCGCGAAAGTTTTGAATCGCTTGAGGCGATTGCCCGCGAAAAAGCGGAACTTCCCTGGAGCGTTCCGAGTTCCGGAACGGTTATTCTTGATTGCGACAGTGAGTGGCATGATCTTGTTCAGTCACATCTTTCAGCACGGGAAATAACGGTTTCCTACGAAGGTAATGCCGATTATACGGGGCATTATGCCGGTGCGTTAACTATAGACGTAAACGGTTATAAATATGAAGTTCCTCTTCCTGGGGAGCACATCATGCGCAATGCGCTACGGGCCATCGCACTCGGATTGGAGTTGGAGGTTGAACCAGACCAAATCAACAGAGGGCTGGCAAAGTTTACGGCTCCACCAATGCGTTGGGCAAAGTCAACGGTCAACGGGGTTGAGTTTATCAATGATGCTTACAATGCCAATCCGCTATCCATGCGTGCCGCTCTGCGTACCTTTTATGAACTCCCGCTTGAAGGAGGGAAATGGGTCGTTGTCGGGGGTATGAGAGAATTAGGTGTCATATCTGATGTTGAACATGCCGCATTGGGTGAATATATTGACGGACTTGGCTTTGACGGCGTGATTACGGTGGGTGTTTTGGGGAAAGGGATTCTGTGTAAGTCGACCTGTCGCTTTTTTCAGTGTCCGACAAGCGAAGAAGCTGTTGCTGTTTTAAAAGACAACCTTTCGGCAGGTGATAGCGTATTGCTGAAAGCTTCGCGCGGAGAGCACCTCGAGTTGGTGCTGAAAGATTTTAGGGAGATTTAGGAATGCTTTATTATTTGTCGTTGCTGGATAGTTATATTTCGGAGCTGCGTCTTTTTCAATATATCACGGTTCGAACGCTTGGTGCGGCGGCTACGGCCTTTTTACTTTCATTGGTAATGGCTCCTGGGCTGATTCGGCGCTTGCGTATGATTAAGTTTTCCGAATTGGAGGAAGATGAGCGTGTAGCGATGCTCGATAGAAGCGGAAAAGTAGGCACGCCCTCGATGGGCGGGTTGATGATTATCACTGCCACAGCCAGTTCGTCGCTATTATGGGCCATACCGACTAATATGTACATTTGGTTGACCCTGAGCACCTTCTGTCTTATGGGGGTAATCGGTTTTATCGATGATTATTCTAAGGTGAAGAAGAGCGGCGGGCTAAGTGCGAAGATGAAATTTTCTGCTCAGCTGGTCTGGGCGGGCATCGTTTTTTCTGTGCTTTGGTCTATTCCGGAAACGCAGGAGCGTGTACGTGATCTTATGGTTCCGTTCTTTAAGTACCCGATTCTCGATCTGGGACTGGTCGGTGGATTTATTTTTATGGTGTTGGTGCTGGTTGGTGCGTCCAATGCGGTTAATTTGACTGACGGGTTGGATGGATTAGCCATTGGATGTTCTAATTCTGTGGCCATGGCCTATCTGCTTTTGACTTATGTGGCCGGTCACTACGCTTTTGCCGAATATCTTCAGGTTCCTTTTGTGAAGGGCTGTGGTGAGTTAACGGTATTTTGCGGGGCGCTGCTTGGATCCGGACTTGGTTTTCTCTGGTATAATTGCCATCCAGCCAAGATTTTTATGGGCGACACCGGCAGTCTCGCCATCGGCGGCGCTATTGCGATGCTGGCCATTCTTATTAAGCAGGAACTGTTACTGATTATTGTCGGCGGTGTGTTTGTAATTGAGGCCGCCAGTGTGATGATTCAGACTGGTTGGTTTAAATTTACTCGAAAGCGGTATGGAGAAGGGCGTCGTGTTTTCAAGTGCGCGCCGTTGCATCATCATTTTGAGATGGTTGAAAAGGAGCGTGCCCTTGATGAAGATCGTGACCCGGAACTCGTTGAAACGGTTATTGTGACTCGTTTCTGCATTCTTTCAATCGTGTTTGCCTTGATCGGTATTGCGACACTGAAGATACGCTAGGACTATGGGGTATTATTGTTCAGTTTATGAAAACGCTCTTCGCAGAGACCATGACTGAAATGTGCGCACGAATATTTCCAAATAATAGGATTCAGCCTGTATTCAGGCCGTTATTTCTTTTTGATTTTTGCACCCCGTACAGTTCGAGACAACTCTCCGAATTTTCACTAAGCACCCAATAGGGGGTGTTATGCGGCATAAACAACGGGATTTAATACAAACCATATTGAAGAACTTGCTGATACAGGAATGGTCCAGTAATCTCTCAATAACAAACTTTGTCGTGCGCATAATTAATGTGTTAGCAAAACAGTAAAATCCTTGGAGGTTACCTTGCCAGAACAACCAACCTACGATGAGCTCAAACAAAAAATCCGTGAACTGGAGGCCATTGTATCCCAAAACAAGAATGAGCAAAAGATCCTGCAAGATAGTGAAAAAAAGTACCGAGACCTGTTTGAGAATATGTTGCATGAGGTACATATCTGGAAACTTGTTCATGATGAGCACGGGGCGATCAAGACTTGGAAATTAGTAGACGCAAATCCTGCCGCACTCAAAGCATGGGGAAAGACTCTGCCTGCAGTTATTGGAAAAACAACGGAAGAAATCTTCACTGGCACTGATCCTGTTGAACTTTTTATGCCAATAGTGAAAAAGATATTCTCAGAAGGAAAACCATACACTTGGGAAACTTATTTTCCTGCGACGGGTCAGACTCTCTATATGGTCAGTATCCCATGTGAAGATTTTTTTATTAGTACTGGTGTAGACGTCAGCAAAATTAAAAAATCAGAAAAAGATATGGAAGAGACTGTCTTGAAGCTGACCGAAGCTATCAAGGCTGGCAATGTGGGACTATGGGATTGGAATCTGATTACGAATAGTGTGGATTACTCTAAAGAGTGGAAAAAACAAATAGGATACGATGAATCAGAAATCAGTGATGATTTTGAAGAGTGGAAAAAACGTATTCATCCTGATGATTCTGAAAGGACGTTGAGGCACATTGATAGTTGCATTGGTCAGGCTCTTGAAAACCACGAAATCGAGTTTAGACTCCAACACAAAGATGGCTCTTATAGAACAATATTGGCCCACTCATCTGTCATTCAAGATGGTGATGGAAAACCTGTTCGAATGCTGGGTTCACATATCGACATCACAGACCGAAAACAGTTGGA
>DATCZD010000075.1:0-7287 GCA_036526075.1 Pontiella sp.
GGCTCAGGGTGCGCAGTTAGCGGAGGATCTCGAAAAGGTTAAGCCAACTGACTTTTCGAATATCACCACCGATAAAGTTATATCCGGTTGCGGCGTTGAACTGGTTTATGATGAAACCGGAGCTGTCGAAACGTATTATATTCTCGGTGTATGGGATCAGGATGAATCTCTTTCGATAATTTCGAGTGAAACCCGTCTGGCAAAAGCTCTTATGGGACATCAGGCAGGCGATGAAGTGGAGATTCCAGCAGGCGAGTGTAAAATCCAGGCTGTTCTTCCGCTTCCTGAAGGAATTAAGGCATGGATTGCTGGTTAGTGTAATCCCGTATATTAATAGAGCCCGGATGCTGATTTGGTGGTCCGGGCTTTTTTGTGGACGGGCTTTAATGTCCGTGATCTCATAAATCGAATCTCATACTATTCGAGTTCGGAGGATGGATGGATAAGACCAATACAAAATCATGGCGAGATCATAGTGGAGGTATCCGCATTGATATTAATCGACGTTGCAGTAACAGATCATCCCGGAAGGGGCCTCCATATGTTCGCTTTTTTAAAGTCTGTCGTAATAGTCCTCGGAAGGCAGTCGCCATTATAGCTGTTGTATTGCTGTTTGTTGTTGTTGAGGGGGGGAAGCAACTTCAGGTTTTCGGCGCCTATAAAAACAACCAGATTGTAGCTGAAAAGATGGTTCAGAATGCCAAAGAACTAATGCTGCAGTCCGAGGAGATTCATGCAGAATTGATCATGTTGCAGAAGAATCTACAGATCAAAGAAAAGACAGAGCAGGAAAGGGAGTTGGAAGAACAGCTTGATCGTCTTTTTTTGGAGGTTCTTGATCGTTGTGTGTCCGCGCTAGCTTGCTACGAAGCCATTCCTTTCCCGTATAACAATCGTTCTCAGGTTCGTGCTGGTATTTTTAAAACTTGGAAGTATCGCATAGAGTTAATGCTGATGCAGGAAAAACACATAGAAGCTGAACATCTTTTTAGGGATCTGAACGAGCGTGTTAAGCAACAGGATGGAGCACCTTTATCTGAGATTGCTGAGGAATGGTCTATGCTAGAGGAAAAGGTCTGGGGGTTGGCTTCTCTGGAAATTAAAGCCGATAAAAATATCTATGAAGCTGTGGTTTTTCCTTATCACGAGTTTCCGGGAGTAGCTCGCTTTGCTCAAGGTGATGCCGTGTGTAGAAGTCGTGTTTTTCCATTTAAACAGGATTCCATTATCCCAGGGTCTTATCTGATCTGGGTAACGCTCTCTTCCGGTCGATTTATGCCTTATCCGGTTTTTATTGATCGGTCAGCATCCGTAACAGTGACTTTGGATTTTCCGGAGGAGATTCCCGCGGGGATGGCTTATATACCGGGAGGGCCATTTTTTTATGGAGGAAAAGATTCAGATTTCTATCGGAAACATCGCCGGGACTTGGATCCATTTTTTATAAAAAAGAACGAAGTGACTATTGAGGAATATCTGCAGTTCTGGAATAGCTTGACGAATGAAACACGTCGAGTTGCTTGCATGAGCCGAATCTGTTTTGGCGGGAATGAACGTCGGTATATTGATGCATGGAATAATGAGGGGGAGTTGACTGATAACCGGCTTGATTATAGGTTTCCCGTAAGCGGAATTTCGAACGAAGCAGCTAGGGAATTCTGTAAGTGGAAAGGGGAGCAGATTGGGGCGGTGGTGCGGCTTCCCAGCGCTATGGAGTGGGAGAAAGCTGCCCGCGGGGTTGATGGACGTAGATATATTTGGGGGAATATATGTGATGCTTCTTTTTCCTTGGTAAAAGATAATAAAGTGGGGCGTGATAAATATTCATTTCTTGCCCCACCGGGTAAGTTTTCAAGAGATATTTCAGTCTATAATGTGAACGATATGGCGGGTAATGTACGAGAGATGACTATATCTCCTGTGCCAAATAAAAAGGAGATTTTCCAGATTAAAGGCGGAAGTGTCTTCTCTTCAAAAAGTTTTCTTGCAACTAGCCGTTCATCGGATGATTTTACAGATAAGAGTGATGTTGGTTTTCGTTACATAATGGAGATTCCAGAACGATGAAAAGAATTTGTGCCGAGTCGCATCAGGCAACCGAAGCGTTGTTGATGGTTGAGTTTCTTCAGACCCATTTTGTGCAGTCATTGGAAAAGTTGGGCAAAGATAAATTCGAGTATGTAGAGTGGTTGCGTGATGGCGGTCGGCATGGAGGCGGTCAGCGGTTCGGGATTGAGGACTCGGATTTTTTTGGCCGTGCGTCGGTGAATGTTTCTCAGGTTCATTATGATGACGAAGCAGTGTTCCGGTTCGCTTCTGCATCTGCCATTTCGGCCATCGTGCATCCTGCTCACCCGAATGCCCCGTCTTTGCACCTTCATATAAGCTGGACTGAGTTGAAAGGTGGGAGCGGATACTGGCGTGTCATGGCGGACTTAAACCCTTCAATTCCGAACCAACAGCACACTGAACGGTTTCTTTCCATATTAAAGAAGGTTGCTCCTTCGGAGTTTGTAGAGGCAACAGTGCAGGGTGATCAATATTTCTACATTCCTGCGTTGGAGAGACATCGGGGAGTCGCTCATTTTTACCTTGAGAACTATAATAGCGGAGACTTTGAGGTTGATTTTTTGATGGCAAAGCAGGTCGGTATTTCCGCCATTGATACCTACGTTAATTTTTTAGAGGATGCAGTGAGAGGGAGGGCTCTTCCAACAGAAGAACAGAAAGCCATTCAGCTGGCCTATCACACCCTCTACTTTTTCCAAGTGCTTACTCTGGATCGAGGAACCACAATGGGGCTCTTGGTACATAATGAAAATGATGCCGGAATTCTCGGATCCCTCCCTCCGAAAATAGATAAAAATCTGCTTTGTTCTTGGCGCTCTCGGGTGCCGGAACCTCAAGACCGGTTGGTTGATAAGTTGGTTAGCGTACTTCCAGATTTTGGTGTCTGTACAATTTCGACACCAATTAAGTTAAAGCTTGCTGAGGTTGTCCGTGAGCACTATTTTGAGTTCCCGGAGGCTCTGAAGCTACAAGCCGCTGGAGATGTAACGCCGCCGACAATTAGAGACCATGATTAGAAATTAGTTTTTGCTAAGGTTTGGGGCTAGCATTTCAGTTAGACCAATCTTTTTCAGATCAATTATATCGCACAGTATATTGAGGGTTTCATCAAGAATTAGGTCTGACTTGTTCTCATCCTCGTCTTTGTCATACAGTTCGTTCTGAATGTTATCGAGCTCTTTTTCAGCTTCAGCATCTGCTAAACGTTTTTCTAGCAACAGAGAAATCAGTTTAATCTCGTAGCGTTCCTTAAGCCGCTCCTGCCTTGTAAAATAGGTCTTAAACTCATCGCTGTTATCAATGCGCTCCCGCGATTGGGCAGATATTTGGGGGAGAATTTGGGATAACCCGGTCTGAGTGCGATACATTGCCGGACGAACGGTATCCCATGGAAGAGCATGTTTAAGAGAATCTTCTCCGATGTCCATCACATCAAGGTAGGAGGGGATAATGATGTCTGGAGTAACGCCTTTTAGCTGGGTGGAGCCTCCATTGATTCGATAAAATCCGGCTGTAGTCAATTTTAAAGAGCCTTTGCGGGTGCCAAGCGGCATCAGGGTTTGAACGGTTCCTTTTCCGTGCGTCTGTGTGTCTCCAACAATGATTGCTCGCTTGTAGTCTTGCAGGGCTGCGGCTAGAATTTCAGAGGCAGAGGCGCTGAGACGATTAACCAGAACAACTAGGGGCCCTTCATAATCTATCTCCGGATCCGCATCCGGTAATACTTGAATACCGTTACGCTCTTTAACCTGTACGATCGGACCGGAAGTAATAAAGAGTCCGGCTGTTTCAATAGCCTCAATCAGTGACCCTCCTCCATTGTTGCGCAAATCAAGTACTAACCCTTCAATGCCCTCATGCATCAGTTCATTGATTAGTCGACGAACATCGGAAGAGGCTCGCCGAGCGTTTTTTTTGTCACTGGCACTGAAGTCGGCATAGAAGTCAGGAAGCGTGATGACGCCAAGGCGCCGCGGTTCGCCGTTGTCGAGTTTGATTTCTTTGATCTCTTTTTTGGCAGCCTGTTCTTCCAGTTTTACTTCATCTCGAACGATATCAATTTTCTTAGTCCGAGTTCCTGAGTGATCTGATGCGGGTATGACGGTCAGTACGACGGTAGTATTCTTTTCTCCACGAATAAGACGAACAGATTTATAAAGTGGCCAATGCAGAATGCTGACCGGCTCTTCCGTACCTTGGGCAACGGCAATGATTCTGTCGCCGGCCTTCAAGCGACCGTCCTTGTCTGCTGGGCCTCCGGGAATAATTCGCACAATCTTGGCGGCCCCCTCATCCGGCCGAAGCATGGCGCCGATACCAACGAGGGACAGTTTCATGTTAATATCAAAATCCTCAACACTGCTCGGTGACATATAGTCACTGTGCGGGTCATAAACCAAGGAGAAGGATGAGAGATAGCGTTGTAGCAACATCTCCTCGTCAAATGATTCCATCGTCATTTTAAACTGTTTGTAACGCTCTAGGATGAACTCTTCCGGTGTTAAGTTGGAATCTTCTAGATCTTCTTTGTTTGCGGCTTCTTTCAAGGTATTTGTGTTTTCGGAGTCAGGGCCTTCGATCTTCTGAACGGTATTAGTTTTGTCTTCTTTGAAGACCGTGCTTGAGATCATTCGGACAATATATTCGTTTTTCAGTTTTTTGCGCCAGAGGTTATCCCATGTTGTTTGATTTTCTGCCCAAGGAGCTTCCTTGCGGTCCCATAGGAAGTTTTCATCCAATTCTGTATCAAAGCCTTTTTTAAGTTGGTTCTCGATAAACTCCATGCGGTTTTCTATGCGTTGTATCAATGTAGCATAAACATTAGTAGCAAAGGCGATATCTCCCTTGCGCAGGTGCTTATGAAGGATTTCTGCGTCTTCCCTGAAGTTATCAATATCGGATTGCAAAAAATAGCAGTGGTTGGGGTCCAGTGTGTTGAGGAACAAGTTGAAAGCATTGGTCGAGATATGGGTATCCATTGGAAGCTGGTTCAGATGGAATACAGGTAGGGAGTAAGCCACTGCTCGGCTTATTTTTTTGATATCCAAATTACTTTTTTCCAGTTCACCGTAGCCGATAATGGGAAGTATTAGCAGTAAAATGGTTAACAGGGTTTCTTTTCTTCTCATGGAAATCCTTCTTATCACAATTTAGGGACACCCAGAATATCGGGGGTTGCATTTCAAAACAAGCTCGTTCAATGCATAGATTCCGTCGTTTTTACCTTCACCCTCTACGAGTTTGCCTGTATTTTCTGGCGCTCAAATTTATTGAAACAGGAGTGATTTTTATGACAGCTAAATTGACAGACCGTTCAGAATGGAAAGCTCTCGAATCGCATTTCGAGGAAATTAAGGATCTGCACTTGCGCGAACTTTTTATGGATTCAGCTCGTTCTGCTCAGTTGACGATAAAGGCCGAGGATCTGCTGCTGGATTATTCTAAAAACCGTATCACCACTGAAACTATGGAGAAATTGGTGGCTTTGGCGGAATCTGCCGATCTGAAGCAGTGGATTGAATCTATGTTCACGGGTGAAAAGATTAATGCCACTGAAGGTCGAGCGGTTTTGCATGTGGCATTGCGTTCTCCCAAGGACGCAGTTATCGAAGTGGACGGTGAAAATGTGGTTCCGGGTGTACACGCTGTTCTGGATCAGATGGCGGAATTCTCAGACAAGGTCCGCTCCGGGGAGTGGAAAGGTTTCACCGGTAAAAAGATTAAGAATATTGTCAATATTGGCATTGGCGGTTCTGATCTTGGTCCAGTGATGGCCTACGAAGCACTTAAACCTTATACACAACGTGATCTTAATCTCATTTTTGTTTCTAATGTTGATGGAACTCATGTAGCTGAAGCCTTGCGCGACATTGATGCGGAAGAAACACTCTTTATCGTGGCGTCCAAAACATTCACCACGCAGGAAACTATGACGAATGCGCACACTGCTCGGGCTTGGTGCCTTGAGACGTTGAAGGATGAAGCTGCGATTGCGAAGCATTTTGTAGCACTTTCTACCAATGGTGATGCTGTTTCCGAGTTTGGTATTGATACAACCAATATGTTTGAGTTCTGGAACTGGGTTGGTGGTCGTTACTCTCTGACCTCTGCGATTGGGCTCCCGGTGATGATCGCTATTGGTCCGGAAAACTACCGAGAACTGCTGGCTGGATATCACAAGATGGACCTTCATTTCCGCACGGCTCCGTTTGCTGAAAATATGCCGGTAGTCCTCGCATTGCTGGGGATATGGTACAATAACTTTTTTAATGCAGAAAGTCAGGCGATCCTGCCATACGATCAGTACATGTCCCGCTTTGCTGCCTATTTCCAGCAGGGCGATATGGAGTCTAACGGTAAATATGTCACTCGCTCCGGTGAAAAAGTTGAGTGGCAGACCGGGCCGATCATCTGGGGAGAGCCTGGCACCAATGGCCAACATGCTTTTTATCAGCTGATTCATCAGGGAACGAAGCTGATCCCGTGTGATTTTATTGGCTTCTGTAAATCTCAGAATCCGATTGGTGATCATCATGTCAAGCTGATGGCCAATTTCTTTGCACAGACCGAAGCGCTTGCATTCGGTAAAACCAAGGAGGCTCTGGAAGCAGAGGGCGTTCCTTCTGAGCTGGTCCCGCACAAGACCTTTGAGGGAAATCGTCCAACCAATACTATTATGGCTGAAAAGTTGACTCCGGCAGTGCTCGGCCAGTTGATTGCTCTTTACGAACACAAAATTTTCGTGCAGGGCATTGTGTGGGATATATATTCTTTCGATCAGTGGGGAGTGGAACTAGGCAAGATCCTGGCGAAAGCCATTCTTCCGGAACTGGAGTCGGATAACGCTCTTGAGCATGATGCCTCAACCAACGCATTGATTGAATATTTTCGTACGAATAAATAAGTAGATCGGAGAGCTATTTTCGATCATTAGGTGAGATTGTTCATGTGGGTTGCTAATATCTCATATGAATTCTCTCTCTGGGAAAGCGGAGCTTTAGCTCCGTTTTTTCATTGTTCTAACAACTATAATGTTATATTTTCCACAAAATCGGGTGGTGGGTTAATTGTTGCAATAAGGAGGTATTGGGTGAACATGTTTACAATGAATATGATGATGGTCTTTGTTTTGCTCTGTATTTTTGCGATGATTCGCATTAGTCGCGAGCGGCATGTTCAGTTGAAGCGTGAAATGGATTTTATCACGGAAGAGCTTCT